>JBFXFN010000024.1:0-33748 GCA_050179015.1 Methylacidiphilaceae bacterium
CTTCGCAGAAGCAACCCGAGAGATGCAGGAGCGAGGCGAGTGGAGCGTCCCCTTCTTCAACGGCGCCTCTCGTCTCGACAAGCCTCCTCTGATTTACTGGCTCATGGGGACGTGCTTCCGGATTTTCGGCGAGAACGAGATTGGGGCGCGCATGCCTTCCATTTTCCTGACAGCCGTTCTCACTCTCTTAGTCTTTCTGATCGGCCGCAGCCTTTTTGGGCCGCGCAGCGGGGCCATTGCCGCCCTTGCTCTGGCCACCTCTCTCCAAATCCTGATTCATGGCCGGCTCGCCCTAGCCGACATGCCGATGGTTCTCTCGGTCACCCTTGCCCAATGGGCGATTCTCCGCCTCCTGGAGGGAGGAAGGTCGCTCTGGTTTTGGGTCCTATGGATAGCCCTCGGGCTCGGCTTTCTCGCTAAAGGCCCAGTCGCCTGGGCCGTGCCTCTCGTCAGCCTTCTGCTTTGGCGCTTTCTCCTTTGGAGGAAGCCTGTCCCATGGAGCCGGCTACATCCACTTCGCGGTTCGGCCATCGCCGTTGGAATCGTGGCTTCGTGGGCGATTCCGGCCCTGCTCTCGACGCACGGAGCCTTCTGGACGCAAGGGATGGGAGAACACGTCTTCCGCCGAGGGATGGAAGCGTTCGATGGCCGCCCTCATTTTTGGGGCTACTATCTCGTCTCCTCCCTCCTGAGCCTCTTCCCGTGGTCCGCTTTTCTCGGCTGGATTTTTGTCTCGCTTCGGAAGAACTACTCTTCCCGTTCCGCCTTTCTCCTGGCTTGGTTTCTCGCTCCCTTTCTCCTCTTCACCGCCTATGCCACGCAGCTGCCTCACTATCTCCTGCCCGGATTTCCTGCTTTCTTCCTTCTCTTAGGTCAGGCAGCGACTACGGCTCGACCTCGAATAGCGGGCACATCCTTCTTCTGGGCAATCTGGGGCGTGGGTCTCCTGGCCGGATGCTTTGCCCTCTCGGCGACCCTCCTGCGTCCCTGGGAACCGCACTATCAGCCCCTTCGGGCCGCCCTCTGGGCGCTCGGCGGGATTTTCTTCTCACTCTGCCTCGTGGCCCTGGCCGCAAAGAAAACTCTGTTTTCCTCAAGCTCCCCTTCGTCTTCTTCTCGCTTTCTACCCATCGGCCTGGGCCTTTCCGTCCTCACTCTTGCGGGCGGATTTCATCTACTCGGAACGAGCTTGCGCAGCGTCGAACCGGCGCTTCTCCTCCGCAGCCTGTGGAAGGAGCTTCCCCGCGAGACCGTCTTTCTGGCTTCCGGCTATACGGAACCAAGCCTGGTCTTCTATTCCGGCCGAAGATGGATTATGGAGCCGGAAGAGGAACGGCCCGAGGCATCCTCGATTGGAACACCATCTGCCTGCTTCGTTCGGCTGCGCCGGGAGGCGACCCTGAAGGACGCGTTCCAGTGGATTCTTTTTGGACGCGCTCCCAGCCCGGACCCCGCAGCGGCTATCCTCTCCGTCTCCCGCTTGGGCGAATCTTGGCGCCAGGCAAGTCTTGTCGAGGGCTTCGATTCGGCCCGATTTTCCTGGGTCTTCCTGGAAGTCCTCGTTCGCCCGGATCCCGCGGATGCTTCCGTGATCCGAAAATGAGCGTGCCTGGCCGTCCCCCACCCGCTCGCTCCCATGCGCGGGATGGGGGCCAGCTTGCATTTGGGGAGAGACGATTTGCTTCCTTGAATGTCTCGGCTGGCGGGTTGTCCTCTCCGAGCTGCCCAGGGCCTCTACGGCCGAACCGCGTTTTCCCGATGGCTGGCGGCCTACCTGATACGAATTGCTCCGGACGAAGACCGCTCATCGCCCGTCGATCGAAGGCATTGAAAACCGAAGGATCGTATCAGTCGGGGGCCGCGAGCCATCCGCCTCGGGAAAATCCAGGATGTAATGCAGCCCGCGACTTTCCCGACGCTCCAGGGCCGAGTCGACTACCAAGGATGCGACGAGAACGAGATTCCGTAGATCGATCAGGTCCGCGTTAAGGCGGTAGCTCCAGTAGTATTCGCGAATCTCCCTTGCCAGATTCTGGAGACGCACGCCCGCACGACGCAGCCGTTTCCTCGTGCGGACTATGCCGACGTAATCCCACATGAGTTCGCGTATCTCCCGCCAATTGTGCGCCACGACCACGAGTTCATCGGGGTCTGCGGCCGATCCCTCATCCCACGCCGGAATCGAGACTTTCCGTGAAAACGCTCCTGCCCGGGCGCTCGCACGCGCCGCGCGGGAGGAAACGACGACGGCTTCTAAGAGGGAGTTGCTCGCCAGTCGGTTAGCCCCGTGCAAGCCCGTGCATGCGACCTCCCCCGCCGCCCAAAGGCCCGGCAGTTCCGTCCGGCCGTCGACGTCTGCCACGACACCTCCACACTGGTAGTGGGCCGCCGGAACCACGGGGATCGGATCCGCAGCCATATCGATGCCGTACCGAAGGCAAGCAGAATAGATCGTCGGAAACCTTCCTTGAAGGAACTCCCTTCCCTTCCTGCGAACATCGAGATAGACGCAGGGATGGCCGCTCCGCTTGATTTCCGCATCGATCGCGCGCGCGACGATATCGCGCGGGGCGAGTTCGGCTCTCGGGTCGACGTCGGGTAAAAATCGATGCCCATCCCGATTGACGAGAAGCCCCCCCTCGCCTCGCAGAGCCTCGCTGATGAGGAAGCTCTTCGCCTGGGGATGATAGAGGCAGGTAGGATGAAACTGAATGAACTCCATGTTGGCGATCGGCACTCCGGCCCGGAAGGCCATGGCAACGCCATCCCCTGTCGCCACATCGGGGTTGGAGGTGTAGAGATAGACCTTCCCGCACCCGCCCGTTGCCAACAAGGTGTGGCTCGCGCAGAACGCTTCCACCCTGCCCGAGGCGCGATCGAAGGCGTAGGCGCCGAGGCATCGATTCTCGGTGGAGTATCCCAGCTTCGCGAGCGTGATCAGATCGACGGCCTGATGGTGGTCGAAAAGGCGGATTCTGGGGTTAACGGAGACCGCCCGCAATAGAACCTGCTCGATTTCCTTCCCGGTGGCATCATCCACGTGAAAGATCCGGCGGCGGCTGTGCCCTCCCTCTTTCCCAAGATCCCACGTTTCCCCCTGCCCCCCTGGGCTGGTGGCAAAGCGGACGCCCAAGCGGGCTAGGTCACGAATGCGCTCGGGCCCATCCTCGATGATGGCGCGGACGGCCTCTTCCTTGCAAAGCCCGGCTCCCGCATTCAGCGTGTCCTGGATGTGCAGGTCGAAGGTATCGGTCGAGGACGCGACGCAAGCGACTCCCCCTTGGGCATGAAAGGTATTCGACTCCTGTGCGCCACCTTTCGTCAGAATCGCCACCGTTCCGGCTTTGGACACCTCAAGGGCATAGAACAGGCCCGCCAGCCCGCTACCGATGACCAAGAAATCAAATTGCTTCGGGGATTCCACGCCTTCCCCATTCTTTCCCTTGGGCCATCACTTCCGCAGCGAAAGCCCCGACGCCTTCTGCTTTTTGACACGGTGCAGCGTAGGCACGGGTTTCCGCAGATTCCAGTACGTCTGCCCCATCGAAACGATGTTGTTCACCGTCCAGTAAAGAGGCAGGGCGGAAGCAAAGTTGTAAAAGAAGACGAGGAAAAAGACGGGCATCCACTGCATCATGCGGGCCTGCGGGTTCTCGGCTTGCGGCGAGCTCATCCGGGCGAGGATGATCTGCGTGCCCACCATGATGAGCGGCAGCGGATTGATATCGAGGCCGAGGCCCGGCAAGGTCGCCACGGTGTCTGGCCGAGTCAGGTCGTGGATCCACAAGAAGGATTGATGCCGCAGCTCCACTGAGCTCTGAAGCATCGTATAAAAGCCGATGAAGATGGGAACCTGTACGGCCACGGGAAGACAGCCGCCGATCGGATTCACTCCGAACTCACGATAGAGCTTCATGATCTCCGGCTGCAACTTATCGGGCTGATCCTTGTACTTGGCCTGCAACTCCTTCATTCGCGGGCTGAGCGCCTGCATCTCCTTCATATGGCGGTTTGCCGCAGACTGAAGCGGCCAGAAGACCGCCTTGATCCCGAGGGTAAACACGATGATGACAACCCCATAGTTCGGGAGAAGTTGATGCAAGTGGACCATGCACCAGAGCAGGGGTTTTACGATCCAGCCCCAGAAGCCGTAATCCATGATGCGGTCAGCCCCCGATCCCAGGCTTTTAAGCAAGCGATACTCTTTGGGCCCTGCAAAAACGGTGAAGGTCGTTGCGAGCGACGAGCCGGGCGGAAGCACGATCTCCGGGAAAGAGGCCCAAGCCTTCAACCCCGAGGGCGGCTGGCCCTTCCCACCTCCGGGAAAATCGAGCAGCGGCTCGCGAGCGCTAACGAGACGGTCAGGGGGGAGAGTTCCTGGGGGGAGAAGAACCGTCGTATAGAATTGACTCTTTACCGCGATCCAGCGCATCGGCTCTTTTGGGCTGTCGATCTGCGAGCGGGGAGCCCTCCACTGAAACCCAAGAAAGCCGCCCGCTCCAAAATCCGGCAGGCTGATCCGGCCCAACTTGCCCTGGAACGAGAACCAGTTCGCGGCAATGGTGCTCGGAGGATCCTGTCGGTGGATCGGCTCCCCCAGTCCGACGAAGAGTCTCCACCGAGGGAGCGTCGCCTCGCGCGAGGCCGCATTGAGCCACTGCTGTTCGAGCCGAATTTCGTACTCCGAGCTCAACCGATACCGCCGGCGAAGCTCTACGCCATTCGCAAGGGTGCGGGAGAAAACGACCTCCTTTCCCTCTTGGTCCCGGCGGTAAGCGGCGAGAGCCGTTCCCTCATCCCACCCCGTCAAATTCAAGACCGGCTCACGGCTAAACCGATCAAGGACGAGTGGCTCGTCTCCGTGCGCACGCTGATTCTTAAGCTCGATCGAGCGGATGGCCCCTCCCCAGGAGGTGAAAAGCACTCTCATCGCCGCATTTTCGAGAACGGAGGTCTCCTCCGGAGGGAGAGACCCCGGACTGGGAACCGCTTCTCTGGGCCCAATCTCTCCGGTGGCTTCGTTGGCCTCTCCTTCCGGCACTGTTGAGGGAAGCTTGAGTTCGGTCCCGGGATTCGCCTTCTGCGCCGCTTTCGGCACGGGATGCGGCCCGTAATGCGTGAGGACGTACCACTGCCACGCAAAGAGACCGGCCACGCACAAGATCAGCCCAACCCAGCTCTTTCGATCCATCGTCTCCTTTCCCGATCTACCGCTTTCCGGTCACTGGCAATCTCGCGTGTTCCCCACCGGTCGTTCCGGCAACGTAAGCAGAGGAACGCCCCCCCCGACACCGGGAGGGTCACTCGTATCTCCGGCCAATGGCTGAATCCTCCGCTCTACCGTTACCAATCCTTGCTTCCGAGTCAGGCCGATCGCACCCCGGGACGGGATCCCACCCCGAAGTTCCCCACGGGTGGCACCGCATGAGGCGCCCCAAACAGAGCGGCAACCCCCGCCAATACCCGTACCTCTCCATCGCCTGACGGCAATATTCCGAACAGCTTGGCACGTGTCGACAACATCCGTATAGTCCGAACGTTTGCCTGAGCGGGGTCAGCACTACGCGGTAAAATGCGAAAATCCAAGACATGACCTGCTTCACTTTTCCCGAGCCCGAGCCGCCAACGTCACCATTTTCTCTTTCAGGTGCCAGAAGTCGAGCGAAGCCGCAGTCCGCTTGGCAACCCACCCATAGATCCAGGGATCGTCGAGACGACAGACCGAGCACCGAAAGATCTCGCGCATCCGACGTCGAACACGATTGCGGATGACAGCGTTGCCAATCTTGCGCGGCGTGGCGAAGAACACATCTCCCACGAGCCCTGGTTCTCGCGGCAGGACAAGCAGGAGCAACGCGGCATCGTTCAAACGTCTTCCCGACGCAAAGAAACGACCGATTGCGCCCCTCTTTCGGATCGTCTTCGTTGGAGAACTTCGGTCGGCAACTGGCTAAGCGCCCGTGTGGCGATCGAACTTGCGGTCCACGCTCTTCGGAACCAGCCGATAACGGCCTTTCGCCCGGCGGCGTCGGAGTACAATCCGGCCGGTCCGCGAGCGGGTTCGCTCGAGAAAGCCGTATTGCCTCACCCGGCACCGTTTTGAAGGTTGATAAGTTCGCTTCATACGTTCTCCCTCTCTTCTATTCCGCCTCTTCCCCCTTCGATACCTTGTTCTGAACCGCCTCCGGACAACGACAACCCGTCAGCATCCCTTCTACCAGACGGTCCACCTGGTTACCAAGGAGATCCGCAACCTCTTCCAGTGCCCGCCTGGAATCGCCCTGAGAAAGAACCTCCAATTCGTTTCGTGCGCTTCGAAGGATGCCAGACACCCTGCTCTGCGTCTTGGGCAAAGCCCCATGATCGACGAGCAGAGGCAGGAGGTCATCCCTGCTGGCGAAGCTTCCGCGTTCGAAGGCGTCGATCAGATCCTTCCGCAAGATCCCGTTTTTTGAGTCGAGGAGACAGAGAATGGGCAGAGTCGGTTTTCCCCCTCCCCAGTCGGTCCCCAAGGTTTTCCCCGTGGCCTCTTCGTTCCCTAGGAGATCCAGGCAGTCGTCGTAAATCTGGTAAGCGATCCCCAGAGCCATGCCATAACGGCCCAAGGCACGGGAGGTGTCGTCCGATACCCCATTGAGCCAGGCGCTCACTTCGCAAGGCATCCGGAAGAGCTCTCCGGTTTTTCGTCCGATGATTTCAAAGTAATCTTCCTCCCGAAGGTTCCAATCGAACCGCCGCTGCGTCTGCAATATCTCTCCTGCGCAGACGGTGCAGACAGCGGTGGCTACGCGCTCCACGGAGCCGTCCGGCAGCTTCGCGCAGATCCGGAGAGCGTGCGCAAACAGCGTGTCACCCAATAAGACCGATACCTCGTTTCCCCACCGCGAGGTCGCCGTCGGCTCTCCTCGCCGGATGAGAGCGCCGTCCAAGATATCGTCATGGACCAGGGTCGCCACATGAATCATCTCGACAACGACGGCCAAGTGGATGTGATCGGCCCGCACCCCGCCGCTGGCGTCGGCGGAAAGCACCGCCAGCAGAGGCCGCAGTCGCTTTCCTCGGCTAGCCAGAAGGGAGTGAAAATAGGGGCGAATCCAGGGGTCCATCTCGTCCGCCTGCCGCAACACCTCCCGGTCGATCTGACCCAGCGTCTCCTGGAACGCCGCTTCGACGCCAAGGCGATCCGCCACATGCTCTTGCCACTTCTGGTCGCTCCGCTTCAAAACCATCTCCGTATTCCGCAGCCGGGAACCTTCTTCGCACCTTGAAAAACGCCGATCACCATACGCACCCGCTTTTTCTTCTGTCAAACCAGGAGGAGCGGCTTGTTGCTTCCGCATGGGGCCGCCGATGGGAAAATCTACGCTAAAACCCCTCTCACCAAAAGCCTCTTCGCCGACAGATCTCCGTCATCCGACGGCCTGAGCTGGGAGCAAAAAATTCGCTCCTGCGTCTCGTGTAGGCAACGCGAGCCCCGAATGGTATACTCCCGGGTTGATGCAGACGAAAGCGCGGTCTCGAATCGGAGGATTCCTGATCCTCTCGCTCTTTCTACATCTTTTCCTCACCCTCCTCTTCACCTCCGGAATCGGAAGTCGCCTCTTTCCATCCGCTCCTCCGCCCAGCCCTCCTCCTCCCAGCCTGACGATGCTCCAAATGGTGTCTCCCGACACGTTCATCCCTACGGAAGAGTGGCAAAAGAGCGACAAGATCGACCCGCAAACGCCTCTGCAGTCGGAACGCAACACGGCTCTGCGCAGCGAGCAGCAGAACGCGCAAAAGGAGTCACCCGTCCCCCAGATGAAGGGGCATCCTCGCGCCTCGATGACCTACCAGGATCAACCAGGGAGCCGCTCTTCCCCTCCTCATCCTTCGGGTCCGGCGCAGCCCTCCCGCCCGACGCCGCAAAGCCAGCCCTCTCCCCAGGCTTCCCCATCAAAACCCACCCCGTCTCAAAAATCGGCCGAAACATCGAGAGCCGCGACCGAGAACCCAACGGAGAAGCCGAAGCAGGAGGAGAAAAAGGTGGCCAAAGAGGAAGCCGAAGCCCCGAAGGTCGCCGATCCCCGCCGTCCCGATGTTTTCCCGAGGGATCTCCCCGATGCTAAGCCGCTGCTCCCCTTTTCTCCGGAAAAGCCAAAAAAGCCGGACGATGCTGCCAGCCAAAAGCAGGGAGACAAGCTCACAGAGGAAGCCTCCCAACCCGAGGCCAAGCGGCCGCCCACCCAAAATCCGACCGAAGAGAGTCAACAGCGGCCGGAACAGAAACCCGAGCCGCAGGCCACACCACCTCCCGCCCCTCCGCCGTCCCCGGCTTCGACGCCGAGACACCGGATGCAGCTCGTCGGCGGGCGAACCGCAGAGATCGGACCCGCCTCTCCCGCTTCGCGAGAAACGGAGCTCGGCCGTTATAAGGCCCGCATGTATCGTGCCATCGGATCTCGCTGGTATCTCGAAGTCGAGCAGAACATGGCGCTGCTCGCCCTTGGGTCGGTCCAGGTACGCTTCTACATCCAATCCGATGGAACCGTCCGGAATCTACAGATTGTCTCCGAGGATGGGCGCACCGAGGTGCTGCGCACCATCTCCAACGACGCCGTTCGGCTCTCGGCTCCCTTCGAGCCGTTTTCCGAAGGAATGAAAACCCAGCTCGGTGGAGGTTTCTGGGAAGAGATCACCTTTTCGATCTATTAGCGGCCCTATCCACAAGCTTTCTCCTCCGGCTGACACAAGGTGGCATGGCTTCTCACCATGGTTTCTCTCCCATTTCTGCACGCACGCAGCCGAAGCCGCTTTCGTTCGGGGGCGGGCGATTTTTGGCTGGCTTCCGAACGCCAATCATGATAGTGCCATTGCGCGGGCAAGCAACAGTGCGCGAACACCCCTAACCGGGAGCGGATATTTTCTTCATGAGCCGAACGAAAGGCTGTTTCCACAAGCCATTGCCCCAAAATTAGGCAAGAGGATGCCCAGTAACGCGACCCTTTCCGACACTTTTGGTTCCGCCACTCGCTTCATTGATGCCGCCGGGATCTTTATTTACCCGGTCGTCCTCTGTTCCATCATCGGCCTAGCGGTCATCCTGGAGCGGGCGTTTGCGCTCCGGCGAGGGCGGATCATCCCCTCTCCGCTTGCCCGGGCCATCCAAGAACTCGGTTGGGGCGAAAGCCCGGAGCGAATCGAAAAACTCTGCCAGAACGAAAAAACCGTGCTCAGCCGACTGGCGCGCTCCTGTCTCCAAAACATCACCTGGTCGAAGTTCGAGAACACCGAAGCCTTGCAGGTCAAGGCGCGGGCAGAGATCGCCCAGTTGGAAAGAGGCCTGGTCATCCTGGAAATCATCACCGGCATCGGCCCGCTGCTCGGCCTCTTGGGTACGCTGTCGGGTCTGATCACGATCTTCGGAAATGTGGGCGCCCATGGGATGGCCACCCAGGGAGCGGCGATCGCCCACGGAATTTCGGAAGCCCTTCACACCACGCTGGCCGGTCTGGCGATCGCAGTGCCCTGCCTGATTGCGCATAGCATCTATTCCCGCCGGGTCGAGGCCTTCGGTGTCGAATTGGAGAACCTCTGTTCCGACCTGCTTGCAAAGATCTATACGGAAGCCCCGACGCCCGAATACTAAGTCACCCTGCGCTGGAAAACCCACCAAGCGCCGAGCAATGTCGCGAACGCCAGGAGCGCCATCGGAATATACTCCGGCCAGATCTCCGCAAAGCCGGCTCCTTCCAAGAAGGTCCGGCGCACCACAACCAGCACAAAACGCAAGGGATTGAGGAGAGTAAACCACTGCACCGCTTCCGGCATATTCCGGATTGGAGTAGAGAAGCCGGAAAGCACGATCGCAGGGCTCAAGAAAAAGAAGCTGCCGAGCAGAGCCTGCTGCTGGGTCCTGGACACGGAAGAGATGATCAGACCCACGCCGATCGTCGCCAGGCTGTAGAAGGCCAAGCCGACATAAAGCGCCAAGAGATTGCCAACGAATGGAATGCGAAACCAGAAGATCGCGGCCAGAAAGATCAACGTTACCGAACCCATCGCAACGAGAAACCCGGGTATCACCTTGCCCAAGACGATCTCCCACGGCCGCATCGGGGTCACCAGGAGCTGATCGAGAGTTCCCGCTTCGCGTTCCCGGGCAACCGACAGGCCGACCGTCATGATCGACACCACGAGGGTCAGGGTTGCCGTCAGGCCCGGGACGATGAACCAGCGGGACTCCAGGTTGGGATTGAACCAAGCGCGCGGCCGCAGAATCGCCGGCGGCGGCTTGATCCCATGCTGGGCAAGCCAGCTTGCGTTGAAATCGAGAACGACCTGGTTGACGTAGCCGAGCAAGATGCCGGCGGTGTTTGAGTTTCTTCCGTCGACGATCACCTGCATCCGTGCGGGGGGCGAGCGGAGGATATCCCGGCTAAAATTCCTCCCGACGTGGAGCACCAGAAGAGCCTCCTCGCGGTCGATTACCTTCGCGAGCTCTTCGGTCGAATGGATTCGTCCGACAGAACGAAAAACTCGGGAGCCCGCAAAGCGGGCCAAGAGATCGCGCGAGGTGCCGCTGTTCTCCTCGTCGTAGACGGCATAAGCGACGCGGTTGACATCGAAGGTGGCCGCGTAGCCGAAAATAATCAACTGGATCAACTGCGGACCGATGACGACAAACCGGCTCCGCTTGTCGCGGAAGAGCGCCAGAAGCTCTTTAACGATCAGCGCGAAGATCCGCCGCAGCATGGTCTCCATTGCTCATTCCAGGCTCCGCCGGGATATCCTCCAGGCGATGCCGAGAAAAAGGGCAGCCATCAAGAAGAGGGCTGCCAGATTCGGCAGTATCACGCCCCAGACATTCCCGGCGAGAAAGATCGTCTGGAGGAGGGTGACGAAATACCGGGCGGCAAAGAGATAGGTGAAGATCCGGATCGGTCCCGGCATCGAGCCGATATCGAAGATGAAGCCCGAAAGGATGAAGGCGGGGAGAAAGGTCGAAACGATCGCTACCATGCTTGCCAAGAACGTGCTCCGAAACGCCGCGGAGATCACTAGGCCCGTCCCGAGGGAAGAGAGCAAAAAAAGGGCCGCAGCCAGGAAAAGCAGCCAAGGAGAACCCACGAGCGGGGCGCCGAAGAGGGTGACCGTCATGACGACGCAGATCGTCATCCCTCCCATGCCGAGGACAAAGTAAGGGCCGGTCTTGCTCCAAAGGATCTCGGCTACAGAAACCGGGGTCGAAAGGAGGGACTCCATCGTTCCCCGCTCCCATTCGCGAGCGATCACCAGGGCGGTCAGGAGAGCCCCGACCAGGGTCATGTTGATCACGATCACGCCGGGAGCCAGATAGTGGCGGCTTTCGAGCGCAGGGTTGAACCAGATGCGGCTCTCGACCGTGACGGGCGTGAGAATGGGTTGTCCGGAAGTCTTGCTCTCCCATTCGAGCCAGTGATTCCAGACTCCTTGGAAATAGCCTTCCAGCAGCCGAGCGGTGTTCGCGTCAACTCCGTTGACGATGAGCGAAAGCGGGGCGTTTCCCTCCCGAAGCCCGCGCCGGGTGAAGTCACCCCAAAGCCAGAGAACCGCGTCAACCTTTCTCCCGCGCAACGCGTCTTCCCCTTCTCGAATGCTTCCATAAGAATGGGGAACGAAGTAGCGCGACCGCTCCAGGCCCGCCACGAAGCTCGCCGTGAGGGGGTTGGGGTTTTCGACGACGACCCCGATGGGTAAATTCAGCGCGTCGAGAGAGATTCCATAGCCGAAGATCAGGAGCAGAACGGCGGGAAGAACGACTCCGATTCCGATGCTCGCCGGATCGCGTCGGATCTGCACCCACTCCTTGCGCCAGAGAGCGAGGATGCGCGAACCGCCGGCGCTCATCCTTCTCCCCTGCTTTTTTCAACCAGGCGGATAAAGGCGTCCTCCATCGAAGGCTCGGCCGTTCCGGCCGTGCGAAACGGCGCCTTGATCTGGGCAGGGCTTCCTTCCGCAAGGATGCGGCCTTCCGCAATAATGACCAACCGATCGCAAAGCTCGGCTTCATCTAAGTGATGGGTCGTCACCAGGGCCGTCATGCCCTGCTGCGCCATCTCTCCGATGCGCAGCCAGAGTTCTTCCCGAGCGAACGGATCCATTCCGGAGGTCGGCTCATCCAAGAAAAGTACATCGGGCTCGTGCAGCAAGGCGCAGGCGAGCGCGAGCCTCTGCTTGAAGCCAAGCGGCAGAGCCTCCGCATTCGCATCATGATAAGCAGCCAGCCCAAACTCTTCCTCCGCCCAACAGATGCGTTCCCTCTGCGCCTTCGGGGCGAGCCCGTAGGCGCGCGCAAAAAATTGCATGTTCTGCCGGGCTGTCAGCGAGCCGTAAAGCGAGAACTTTTGCGCGACGTAACCGATCCGGGCCCGCGCGGAGGCCGCCCCGGTCCGGAGATCGATGCCGGCCACCCGAGCCAAGCCGGCGGATGGAGGGAGCAAGCCGCAAAGCATCCGAAAGGTGGTCGACTTCCCGGCCCCGTTGGGTCCGAGCAGTCCAAAGACCTCTCCGGCCCGCACATGAAAGCTGATCTTTTTGACCGCTTCGAATCGTCCAAAGAACCGGGAAAGATTTTGCACGACGATCACCTCCTGCCCGTTTGGGCCGTGATTCCTCGGCCCGGGCGCCGGAGCCTTCGGCCTGGACCGGCTCTCCTCCTGCTCGCCCAGAGCTGCCAGGAACGCATCCGAAAAGCGGGGCGCAACCGGCTCCCCATGGCAGCTCGCGAGCCCTCCCTCGGCCAGTAATGCCGCAATCGGACGCCTGCGCACCAGTACGCGCACACCTCTCCCCTCGATCGAACAGCTAAGGATTCCCGGAAGGCGCGCGAGCCGGGAATGGAGGCTGCGAGGGGTAAGTTCGCTCGACCAGACAAGAAACGTCTGTCCCGCCGCCCGAGCGGCAATCTCGGCGGGGTCCCCTACGCTCAGAAGCCGCCCTCGGCACAAAAGGACTACCCGCTGGCAGCGTTCGGCTTCTTCGAGATAGGAGGTGCTCACGAAGATCGTCAGGCCCTTCTCGTCGCGCAACCGAAAGAGAATGGCCCAGAGCTCTCGCCGAGAGAGAGGATCGACGCCAACGGTCGGCTCGTCCAGGAGCAGGAGGCGAGGCCTTCCCACAAGGGTGCAGACGAGGCCCAGCTTCTGCTTCATCCCTCCCGAGAGATTCCCGGCCAGCCGATCCGTAAAGGGCTCCAAGCCGGCCATGTGCAGAAGCTCGGCAAAACGCCCCGCGCGCTCCGACTTGGGCGTGCCCTGCAAATCGGCGTAAAGGTTGAGGTTCTCGGAGACGGAGAGATCTTCGTAGAGACCGAAGTGCTGCGGCATGTATCCAACCAGTGCTGCGAGTTCCTGAGGCCGCCGCGTCGCATCGATCCCCAAGACGGTCACCCGCCCTTCTTCGGGCCGGAGAAGGCCCGTGACGATACGCAGAAGAGTAGTCTTTCCCGCTCCGTCCGGGCCGACGAGCCCGGTAATCTGCCCTGAAGCAATCTCGGTCGAAACCTTGTCGAGGGCGAGGATAGCTCTGCCACCCTTCCCGAAGGATTTAGAGATCCCCTGGAGGGATAGGCAGGGCGCACCGTTCATCTTACGCGCTTACTCCGTGCTGCAAGGCGGAGGAGGAGGCGGGTACGGCTGGATTCTCCGAATCTTGACCGTCGCCGGCATTCCCAACCGGAGCCGGTAATCGGGATTGCAGGCGTAGACACGCACCTCGTAGACGAGCCTCGTCCGCAATTGCGGAGTTTCGACATTCTTCGGGGTAAATTCGGCCGTTGGAGAGATGTAGCCGATCCATCCGGGAAATGCCTGCCCCGGGTAGCTATCGGTGTAAATCTCGGCCCTCATCCCAGGGAAGATCTTGCCGAGGTCGGGCTCGGGAACGTAGATGCGCGCCCAGACCGGATTATCGAGAGCCACCGTGAAGACGGGAGCCTGCGGAGTCACCATGTCGCCGGGCTCGAGGATGCGAACCTCGATGACCCCATCCTTCGGAGCGATGAGCTTTCCATCCTGGAGCTGCCTTCTAGCTAGGACGAGTGCTGCTTCGTCGGCCTTAAGTCGATCCCGCGCTTCCTTCCATGCGGCAATCGCGTTGTCCCGGTCTTGAAGAGGAACATAGAGATCCTTCGCCAATGCTTCCGCCCGTCGATAGGTGATCTCGGCGTTCTCGAGCGCGGCTTGATCCATGCGGACGGTCGCCTCCGCCTTTCGTACCGCGTCGTCGAGACGCGATATGTCGAGTTCCGCAACCACCTGCCCTTTTCGGATCCGGTCCCCTTCCTGAACGAACATTCGCTCGATACGACCTTCGTCATAAAAAGCGAGCTGGATCTCCCGAATGTCGATGTTGCCGTAAAAGACGAGCCACTCCTTGGCGCCGAGCCGCTCCCGAAGCCAGAAGAAGATGCCGGCGGCGACCGCTAGAAGGACGATTCCAATCAGAATCAGCCCGACGATACGTCTTCGACTCAGGACTCGCGGCTCTTGCGCTACGGGATTCTTCGCCATCGCCCCCTCTATCCCTTTTTGAGAAGCTCGTTCAGGGCCCGGACATCCTCCAGCGTCAACACCCCGGCCGCTTCCTTCAGCTGCACGCGGTTGAGAAGATGACTGTAGAGAGCGATGTAGTAATCCCTTCTCGCGCCGCCATAGTCGGTGATCACGGTCAACAGGTCGACGATCGAGCGGGTTCCGATCTCGTAGCCCTTCCGCGTTCCCTCCAAGCTCGTTTTTGCCGACTCCACCGCGCTCACCGAGCTCTGGAGCTGCGGAACACTGCTTTCCAGGTTCAAAAAAGCCTCCTCCGCATCGAGCTTCACCTGATCAACGGTGTTGTCCAGATTCCGTTGGCTCGCTCGCGCCTGGGCCTTCGCTTGCTTGACCCGGGCGCCGATCTGCCCGTCGAAGAAGGGAACCGAAAGAGTAAGAAAGCCCGCCTGTGCTTGCAGGTCCAGCGGAAGCGCGTTAACCCCAAGCGCCGTAGATGCCCCGACCACGGAGAGAACCGGCCATTGGGCGCGTCGATTCTGCTCGATCTGGCCGACCGCAGCCTGCAAAAGAGCGCGCGCTTGATGGAGTAGCGGCTGGTTGTCCATCGCGGTTCGCGTCCAGACATCCATCTTGTCCGGCTGGGGACCAAGCGGGTTAACCGGTCCGACATCGGCCAGTTTCCCGACGGGAGCATGCGTGATCCTTTCCAAGGCCTTTCGCGCGATCCCGACCGCGTTGCTCGTTGCCGTGAGCGTCGATTGCGAAGCATCGAAACGGGCCTTCGCTTCCGAGACAGCTATGACGTCACCCCGGCCAACGTCGAGGAAGGCGCGCGCCTGTCTCCAGATACTCTCGAAGAGCTCGCGCTGCTCGGCGGCTACCCGCTGGTTCGCTTCCGCCTGCAGCACGGTCAAATAGGCTTGTACCACACGCAGAATGAGCTGCTGCTCCTGGTAAAGGACCATGGCATGCTGGGCTTGGGCCTGCGATTTCGCTACTCGCAGCCCGGCGATGCTTTGCCCGTCAAGGACCGGCTGGGTGAGCAGCACCGTGTAGAATTCGGCCGTGGTGCCGGTCGAGAGGGCGAAGACGCCGCCGAAAGTCGCATTCAAACTCGCCGCCCCCGCTCCGGCGTTCAGGGTCATCTTCGGGCCGAGCGCCCAGCGGGCCACCGAGATCCCCGCGGTGTTTCCTTTGAAAAGCTCTTTCTCCCGCGCCAGCACGGGATCGGTCCTTGCGGCCTGCTGAAAGACCTCGAGCAGATCTTCGGCGTGACAAGGTCCCAGGCCGAACAGGCCGACAAGAGCAAGCGCCCCAAGGCCCCGCAAGAAACCCCCGGCGCTCGGCCGGGCCCTCGCGCCCCATCGCCGTTTCGAGCCGAAACGCGTTCGGCCAAGAACTTCTCTATCCTCCAGCGGACGTCGTTTCAACACCTCGCCCACCCCTCCTCGCCCATCCCGCCTGGGCAACCCGTTCCCGCGAGTCGAATATCCGGCTTGTTCCGCCATCTTCCTTCCGGAAGCCCAATGCCACAATCTCTAATCGTCGGTGGAGGACTCGCTCGGATGTTTGGAGGCTCGCGCCTGGCGCTTCTTCATCGGCTTCTCGGAAGAATCGCCTTTGTCATACGAGCTCTCCAAGGCCTCGGTAAGGCGCCTTGCACTCGCCGGCGGCCGAACCTTTCCGGCGAGGATATCCTCCGGATTCACTTCCCGCCCATAGTACTCTCGATTGGTTTCCGGCGCCTCCGCGATCACCGTCCCCTCCAGCGAAAGGCCTCCGAACAAACCCTGACTCCGGCTATAGGTATAGACGGCCGCGAAAGGGGTCACCGCCCCTTCCGCCGTGCGGCCCACCGGGCCCGCCGTCGCGCTGATATCGCCGCCCAGGGTCACATTGCCCCCGCGAGCGAAGGCTTGGACAGCCTCGGGGGTATTCAACACGATCACGAACTCCGTTACCTGCCCACCGATCTGCAGTCCAAACCCGAGACCTCCGGTGGCTACCGCCGAGGGTCCCGACCAGCCGCTGCCCGTTCTTGCGACAACCAGGCCTCGCCCGCCCCGAGCACTGACGAGAAATCCCGCCTTGAGCACCGTAAGAATGGCTAGTCCTTTGGCGTCGCGGAAGACCGCCTCGGGAATTTCTCCTTCGGGAAGTGACTTGAATCGACGGATGACCTCGGCGGCCTGGACGACGCTGTCCTGGAGATTCCAAGCCCAAGTTCTTCCGGCTCCAAAAAGCACCAGCAAAACCCCCACAAAAAAGAATCCGCGCAATCTCGGTCTCATCCTGTTCCCCGCTCTATTCGATCGGCCCTGACCTTGCCGCCCTGCTCTTGTGGACTCTGCCCCGCAAGGATGGCAAGAGCAAAGAAGGCGAACCATCCGCTTGGTCCGACCAGCTGCGTTTTGCTTTTATCGCGGAAGAAGAAGGGGCAGAATAGCGCAGGCGGATCACTCGACACGGAGTCCATGATCTCTTTCCTACCGGTTTTGCTTTCTCTTCTCTTCGCCACATCCGGCTCGGCCCCGATGCTCCAAGAAGGAGACGGTCAGCCGGCCGTCTCCCAGGCCACGCTCGAAGAGACCGATCGAGTGCGGGCCATTGCCCAACCGGTCGCACAGACCCTTCTCCGTACGATCCGAGAGGAACTCACGCATGCTCTAGCGAAGGGAGGCCCGACCGAGGCTATCTCGGTCTGTCAGATTCAAGCACCGGCACTCACAAGAAAGGTGCGCGACCATGCCGTTCCCGCCGGAGCCATCTTCTTGCTTAAGCGTACCTCGAACCGACTGCGCAACCCCACGAACGCACCCGACCCCGTCGAAAAGCAGGCTCTCCAGATCTACTTGGAGGCGAGCTCGCGTCACGAGGCTCTTCCGCCGGATCTTCTGCAAAAAGTGGTGAGTGAGGGCAAGACCACCTACCGCTACTATCAGCCGATCCGGGTTGCCGCACTCTGTCTTTCATGCCACGGTGATCCGACTGCCCTGCCACCCGATGTCAGATCCATGCTCCGCGAGCGTTACCCGGAAGACCGGGCGACGGGCTACCAGGACGGGGAGTTCCGGGGCCTTGTCGTCGTGGGAGTCTCCCCACCCTGATCGACTCCTGCGTGCGCGGTACCAAGCCCTGTGAAGATCCTTTCGCGCTACCTCTTCGCCTCCTTTCTTAAGCCCCTTCTCTTTTCCATCATCGGCTTTCTCTCACTCCTGGTGTTGGCCGACCTTTTCGGCTCGCTGGAGGACTTCATCAGCAACAAGACCCCGACCGCCACCGTCCTTTCCTATTACGCCGCTTTTCTGCCTGTGGCACTGATCATCGTCGCCCCGCCGGCGACCCTCTTCGCCGCCCTCTACTGCCTCATGCAATTTCAGCGCCACAGCGAGTGGATCGCGATGCAGAGCTGCTGCGTCCCCCTCAGTAGGCTTTTCCTTCCCTTCCTCATCGTCGGCATCGGCCTGACCGCCGTGCTCCTCGCCGTGCAGCTCGGTCCCGGCGGCAGCGCACAGGCAAAGCGCGACCAGATCATGGAGCAGATCAAAGGGAATCGCTCCGTCGTAACGTCGATCCAGGGCATGATCTTCCGGGAGGAGGCTTACCACCGAATCTGGTATTTTCAGGAGATCAACCTGGCGACAAAAGAGGGTCGCAACCTAGAGATCCTCGTGCAGAACGCCCTCGGGGTCGATCAGAAGAAATACTTCGCTCGGCTGGGGCGATGGCAGGATGGCCATTGGGTTCTGACCGCCGTCAATCGCATCGACTACGACGCCGCGGGAAATTTCCGCAGCTCCACCCTGTTTCCCGAGCTTCCCTTGCCTTCCTGGAACACACCGCCCCATCGCATGGTGGCCCTCCAGACCAAGCCTCGCGATCTCGACGCCGGCGAGCTCTGGAAGGTGATCGAAAAGCCGGGACAGCTCTCTCCAAGAACCCTCGCTCCCTACAAAATCCAGTTCTACGGCCTCTTCGCCGAACCCTGTTCGGCCTTTGTCCTGCTCCTCCTTGGACTCTCGGAGGGAGCCCGGCTCAACCGCCGCCATCCGACCGCAGGCGTCTTCCATGCCATCTTCCTTTTGATCGCTTTCTTTCTGATCTATCGATTCTTTCTGATCTTGGGCCAGGGCTCTCGTATTCCAGCGCCTCTGGCCGTCATCCTGCCGCTCGCCGGCTTCCTCCTCTTCGCCCTCATCCGGCTCGCCCCTCTCTTCGGTATCGAGCCTCGGCGCTTGTTCGCCGCCTAGCGATCCGTCCTTCCAAGCTCATTCGAGCGCAATCCGCCGCCAAAAATTCGCAAGCGCGCGATAGCGGATTATCATAAGTTTCTTCTACTCTTGGCCGCATGACCCCTCGCAGGCGGCGGTCCGAAGCTTCCGGGCTTCCCTTTCAAACAAAAGCCCGCGCCGTTTGCGCGCTTTCCGCCGCAATCCCAATTTTTTTCCTTTTCTGCGAGATCGCGGGATACGGAGCACCGTTCGATCCGTCCGCTCCGGCTTCGGAAAGCCCGCGTATGCTGCCCGAGGTATCCGTCACGGCAACCGCTCCTCCCGCCTCGACCGTCCTACCGTCCGACAGCGAATCGGTCTACGGCCTCGACCTATCGGTGCTCGACACCCCGCGGCAGGTGACCCCGATCAACCAGACATTGATGCGCTCCTCCGGCATGACGGCGCAAGGCTACCTCGACCCGTTGAGCACCGCTTTCCTCATCCCTGGAGCCATCGGTGAAAATAGCGGAGGGATGATGGCCGCCCCGCTCGTGCGGGGAATGGCCGCCCAACCCTATATCAACGGAATGGAAATGACCGTCCTCCAGTCTGGCATGCCCCTCACTCCTTTCAACTGGAACATGGTCGAGTCCGAAGACATCACCGAAGGACCGGCCAACGCCGTCTTCGGCGAAACGCAAGCGGCCGGGGGCACCGCCAACTACATCACCAAGCAGCCCTACTTCGACCGCTTCCGCGGCCAGATGTGGGACACCACCGGCATGTATGAAAACTACATGTGGGGAGCCGACCTGGGCGGTCCGATCGGCACGGAGCACAAGGTCGCCTACCGATTCAGCTATATGGGAATCGAGAATGGAAGCTACTATCAGCCCGCGGTCCACAACGACCAGCAGAACTTCTACCTAGCCCTCGGGGCTCGACCCACCGACAACTACTCCGTCGACTTCTACTCCGATTTTGGAACCTACGACTTCACTCCCATGATGGCTTGGATGAACCGGCCCACCAGCGCCCTAATCCAGGACGGGCTCTACAACACGGGTTCGCTCCCCCTCTCCCAGGTCGGCAACGGCTCCCTTAACAACCCGGGCTTTGGCTCCTATGCGGGCCCGCTCGAGCCGATCAGTCGAAGGATGATCGCCAACAACCCCGAATCCCAAGGACTCGGGTACACGGGATTTGTCCAACTCGTCCAACGACTTCAACTCGGCGAGGGGCTCCAGCTCCGCAACAATACCTTCGCCTGGTACGGCCGCAATTCGGTCGTCTCCCCCGCAGCCTACTACACTCAAGTCGCCATGGGAGACTACGAGATCGACAATCGAACGGAGCTGCTCGCCCAGTTCTCCACCCCAATCGGGAAGGCCACCGAAGGCGCCGAGGAGAAGCCGGGACTGCTCGGCAAGCTCACCCTCCGCCACCAGATCGACACGGGAATCGAGTGGCGCTTCCAGCACAACTTGGACTATGAGTCCCAACTCTACTTCGGGAGCGCGAATGCCTGGGACCTCCTCCGCACCAGGCCCACCAGCTGGAATCTTACCCAGACGGCCTTCTTCCAATCCTTGATTCGGAACCCCGCCGCCCCAGGCGGTGGGGAGTGGCCCATTCCGGGAAAGGCCGGAGCCTACTTCGAGCCGCTGAACGGGAGCGCGGGCACGACCGACTGCAACTACTGGGCGATTGCTCCGTTCTTCCAGCACAACCTCGAGATCACCGACAGGCTCTCGCTCCTCTTCGGTGCCCGGGCCACCACCTATTTCGTCTCGAGCCAAACTCCACCCGGGACCCCGCCGGAGCTCTTCGTCCAGGCCCAGACGATCCAGGAGCTACCGATGGTCAACGCGAGCGCGGTCTACAAGATCTTCCCTTGGTGGACGGCCTACTTCACCTACGACTGGATGTATGTCGCCAACGTGGGCGTCGTCGGAGGATTCAACGTCTACCCGACGGGTCTTTCCGGCAGCTCGTTCCGGCTCCAGGAACAGCTCTTCGAGGGGGGCTTCAAGTGGAACCTGCTCCACGACAAGCTCTATGCTTCCCTTGCCGGCTTCTCTCAGGAAATTCCCCTCTTCAACTTCGTCGATGCGCCCGTCACCCCCGCCACCGTGACGGGCCTGGAGACGAACATCACCTATCAACCGGACCATCACTGGTGGATTCGAGCCGGCTACTTTTACGCACGCGGGGTCGAGAACTGGTCGGGCATGCCGAGCGGACCGTCCATGTCCCAGACCTACTCGACCGCCCTCGCGCTCCAGGCCAACCTTCCCCTCAATGACGCCGGCACCTTTGCTCCAGGCGCTTACCCGTTCATCGGCTGGCCGCAGCAGGTCGCCAACGCGATGGCGACCTATCAAGCCGACTCGGGCTTCGGAGCAACCTTGAGCGCGCTCGTCATGAGCCCCCAATTCTTGGGATACGACTACGCCACCGCGATCCCATGGCAATATCTGCTCAACGCCCGGATCTTCTACGCCCGCCCAACATGGGAGATCTCCCTCTGGATCTACAACCTCACCAATGAGCACTACTGGCTGCCCTACGCCGTCGGCTCGATGCCGGACCGAACGGCCGACTACAGTGGGATCGTGCCAGGCTTGCCTTTTTGGCTCCAGGGGACCGTCGCCTGGAAGTTCTGAACCGGCGCCAAACCTACTGTCCGACCGGTGGATTCGTTCTGTTGCCAGGCCGCGGACGAAAGCCGGTCAATTCGGCTAAGATCTCCGGCGTCAAGATCCCCTCATAGCGCCGGTTGCCGATCGTCCAGGTGGGAAACGTCCGAATGCCGATCTCCTTGCAGGGAGCGGTCAACGGCGTTCCGCGGCCCGCGGGTGCGCAATCGACAAAGGGAAGGAGCGATGCGGCTGGGCCAAAAAGCGCCCGCTGGAGCCGGCAGTGGCTACACCAGTTCGCGCCGTAAAACCTCACCCCGCTCTTCTCCAGATGCCTCGCCAGCTCCTGGAGCCAGGCGAGATCCTCGCCATCCTCCTTGGCGATCATGGCGGTCCGAGCCGCCTGCTCGCTGCGGAATGCCCAGAAATGGAAAAGCGCCGCCGAGCCTGCCCCTACCACCAGGACAGCCGGAACCAGAGCGAACCAAAAACGGCGGCCCGGCCGGCTTCCCGGCGTAAGCAAGAGCAGGACGAGGAGAGCCACGAGCAGGCCCGCCGAACTCAGGCAATAAGGGCAAGTCGCCCCCAGGAGGAAGAGGGCAACATAGACAAAGAGAGCACTCCACAACACCCCGACGAAGAGCAGGCCGAGAGCCAATCCCCGGCGAACGGTCGTCCAACCCAAGGACGAGAGAACCGCGAGCGCCCCGTAAAGCCCAAATCCGTACAAGCTCACCGGCTGGCCGAAAAGCTTCGACCAGGAGCTCGTCAGGACCGTTCCGCATCCTCCCCCGTCCACGCTGCAGCCGGCGGGAAGCCTCCCCGACCAGTGCAGCGCCGTCAAGTACGCGGTCAATACCATTCCGAGAAGCGAAGCTCCCAAGAAAAGCAGACGGAGTCTCCGCCCTGCCTTACCGGCCGGGTCCATGGAAGCTCTCCTCGACTTTCCCGCCCGCTCTTTCATCGCCATGGATGCCGATAGCCGCCTCGCCCGCCTGGCCCGTGGCCGAGAGAGGCGCTGGACGAAAAACGGGTTAAGGCTCCCGTTGTCCCAGACTCGCCAAGCTCTTCGGCAACTGATACCCCGGCTTTCGGCTCTCCTCCGTGAGCCACTCCTCCAAAAACGCCTGCGCGCGGCTCTCGCGAAGCCCCTCCTCGATCCTGCGGCGGAGATCGTTGCTTTCCGGAACGGCGGGAGCTTCTCGTCCTTCCAGGTAGACGACGATCCCTCCACCCGGAACCGGCGTAAAAGGGCTAAGCTCTCCCGGGTCGAGGAGGTGACTCACGAGCGCGATCTCCGCCCCATCCACCAACTCTTTGGGAGGATCGGCGGGAACAAAATGAGTAAGGGTTTCCGCCGCCAGCTTCCTCTCCCGAACAAGATCGCCAAACGGCTTGCCTGCCGCAAGATCCTTCCTCAGGCTCGCAGCCAGCTCCTTTCCCTGTTCAAAGAGCTTCCCGAGCGCGATCCGCTGGACCAACTTCTGCCGCAGGATCTCGCGCGCTTCCGCCTGCGGCCGCCGCCGGCTGGGCTCCACTGCCGTAAGCACGATCACACGAAAGCCCGTAGAGAACCGCATCGGCTCACTGATCGGATTGTCCTCGGAAAGTGAGAAGGCCGCCTCGGCGAGGACGGGCCCATCCCCTCCGGGTAGTTCGGGAGGTCTTTGCTCCGAAATCGAACCGATTTCCTGGACGGCAAGCCCCTGCTCCCGCGCCTTTTCGAAGAAAGCCTTCCTTTTTTCCTCCTCCCGACTCAGCGCCACCGCGAAATCCTCCGCCCGCGCCAAGAGCTTCTCCTCCGCTTCTTTCCTTTCCTTCTCCGGAAGCTTGCGCTGCTCCGGCGAAAGAGCAAACTCCACGAAAGCGATTTTCCGCTGTTCGGGAATGCGAAGCGATGGATCCGACCCGTGCAGCCTAAGTTCGGCGTCAATCTGCTCCGGAGTCACCGTAACCGAGGGAAGAAACTGCTCCTCGGCCAGCCGAACCACGATCAGCTTGGCTGGACCGAACTCCGACCGGTAGAGCCTATCGACCTCTCCCGGCCCTACCTGGATCGGAGCCACGAGCGACAATTTGACCTGATCGATGAGAAGGCCCTCTCGGACAATCTCCACAAATCTCTCTCCCTTAATGCCGTGCGAGTTCAGAAACCCGTTCACGAACTGTTTGTAGAGCTCTTCGCTGTACTTGCCGTCCTTTTGCAGAAAACCGAACGCCTCGATCGTCCGAACCACCGCGTCATCGGGGACGAGGCAGTGGAGCCGCTTCGCTTCGGCCAGGAACATCAGCCGTCCCCACGCAATCTCGTCGAGGAGACGATCCGTCCCGCCCTGGCGAGGAACGCGGCCTCCCGAAAAGAGAGCCATCTCGAACTCCGCCGCCTGCCGCGAGAGACGAAAGGTTTCCAAGGAAACGCTCTCCCCGGCAATCTTTCCCAGCGACCCTCCCCGTAATCGGCTCAGAGCCGGCACGTTGTAAAAGAGGAGAAAGGAGAGACCGATGAGTCCCAGAATCAGCACAAGAAAGCCCGAGTGCGAGCGGAAGAGTTTGAGCATGGGCGCGGTGTAAGCGATTCCTTTCGGCAACGCCGATAACATAGCTCTTCCAGGAAAAAAAGCCTCGATCGTAAAATTCCCGGCTCTCGCTCTCGGCAACTGGAACGAGCAGTCCTTTCGTCGGGGCGTCTTCCTCGGAACCTGCCTCTCGATCGTTCCTATTCCTGCGCCCGAAAATCCCTTTTCTTCCAATAGACAAAAGGGATAGAAAAGGCGGGAGCTGCCGTCTCCGTGGATTCGCTCCCCCCTCGCCCGACTTCCTCCTCTCCCCCGCCGGCCGGCGGCCGCCGGCGCGGATGGTTACTCCATCTCGGTTCCGCGACCGCTCTCTGCCTCTCCTCGGGTCTGCTCCTTGCCGTCTGCTTCCCACCGTTCGAATGGTCGGGCCTCGCCTGGGTCGCCCTGCTTCCCGCGATGGTGGCCGCCCGGCTCCTAAGCCGATGGAGACACAGAACGATCGCGGGGTACCTAATGGGCATCGTCTTTTTTGGGACTACTCTCTGGTGGATTGGAAAGGTCACGATCTCGGGAACGATCGGGCTCGTTCTCTACCTCTCTCTCTATCCCGCCCTCTGGTTCGCACTCGCCGGCCTCTGGACATCGGGCCGCCCTCCTTTCGAGCCCAAGGGGAACCTCTTCGCTTCGGCCTGCTTGGCCTCTGCGTGGACTGTCTTGGAGTGGATGCGCGGATGGCTCGGAGGAGGATTCCCTTGGAACTACCTTGGCGCCTCCCAGTTTCAGACACTCGTTTTCGCCCAGACGGCGCGCCTGGGAGGAAGCCTCCTCCTCTCCTGGCTCCTGGTCTTCGGAAATGGACTCCTCTTTTTTGCCGGCCTCCGTTTCCAAGCGGAGATCCGCTGCGAGCAGAAGCGGTCTCTCCACCTGGATCTGGCCATCGGGCTCCTTCTCCTGGCCGCGGCCGCTTCCTACGGACTCTCCGTGCTAGTCACCACTCCGGCGGCGCCAGTTCAAACCCTCCGCTACGCGCTCCTTCAACCGGCGGTCCCGCAAAGTGTCGAGAACCCGTTTGATCCACAAGAAGCCATTGTCCGGGAGATCACGCTCACCGAAAAGGCCGCCCAAGCACGACCCGAGCTCATTGTCTGGCCGGAAAGCCCGATCGGCGCGGATCTTCTCTCCACGCCCTCCCTTCGCGTACCCCTCCTCTCCTGGGTAGGCGTGTCGGAGTCCTGGTTGCTCTTGGGAACGCCGCGCATCCAGGGCGAGCGGCTTTTCAATGATGCCCTGCTCTTCGCTCCCCAAGGCCGGTCGCTCCAAAGCTATGCCAAGAACCGGCTGGTCCCCTTCGGGGAGTTCGTCCCGCTCGGCACCCAGTTTCCCATCCTTCGGAACCTCGTCCCATTCGATCTCGAGTTTTCTCCCGGAGCCGCGCCGATCATCTTTCAACTCCAAAACCCGGCAGTACGAATCGCGCCCCTGATCTGCTTTGAGGACACCTTCTCCGACTACGCCCGCCAGGTCGCCCGTGAAAAGCCCGATCTCCTGGTGAACATCACCAACGACGGCTGGTTCGCCGGCACCCCAGGCGCACGCCAGCATCTGGCCAATGCCCTCTTCCGCTCGATCGAGCTCGATCTTCCGCTCCTCCGCTGCGGAAACACGGGAATCACCGCCTTCATCAACCAGAACGGAGCCGTCGTCTCCGCGCTTCCCGAAGCGGACACGAAGACCGGCGGAGGCGAAGGCGTTCTCCTCGGCGTGGCCCAGTGGCACCGCCCGCGTCCCACTCTCTATCGTGCCGCGGGCGACTGGATCGCCTGGCTTTCGGCCGCGCTTCTCGTTTTCGGGGCGATTCGCGCCTTGCCCGGCCGCAAGACGCCACGCAACCCGAACGGGGATTGAGCTGCGTCTACCGCTCTCGGCCCACCGGCCTTGCCTCGTCCGTTCTCCAAGATCCCTGACCTTCCAGAGGCCGGTAGGAAGTGAGCATCCTGGTATAAACCATGGCTTCCTCCCCAGTACCCGGCCCGGGTCGGCGCCCTGTCCATTCCGGCTCTTTGGGATGAAGGTCAAGCAGCTTTCGCCAATTCTCCTCGTACACTTGCCGATACGTCCTTTTCGGGTTCATGCTCGGATGCTCGTGGTCGGCGTAGTACTCTCCGATCTCCTCCTCCGCTTTCCTCATGGATAGCTTCCCGTTCTGCGTCTCCTCCCAAAGAGCCGCTTCCTTCTTCCGCAGCCCCTCACTCCCATGCTCCCACATCCGACATACCTCCTCCATGAGCTGCCGGTCTCCGGACGCCTGCGCCGCCCGCCAGGCCTGCCGGACGCAGGCGGCAAGTTTCATGTCGGCGTGCCCCTCGTCGGTCAGGTCTTGGCGCACGTTGTAGGCGACATAAAGATCCTGGGTCCACTTTTCGACCGCACCTCCAACTTTCCGGCCAAGGGCTTCCCCCGCGTCTCCCTGCCCGATCACGCTCCCCATCGCCCGGCCGAGCGCCCGAGGAAGATTCTCCTCGATCCATTCCGCTCTCTTGGCTTCCTTGATGCCAAAACCAGGCCGGCTGCTCGTCGCATGCCCGAGTTCATGGCAGAGGACGCCCGCCACACGACCCGGATCTCCCTTGAGGTTTGGATCAATGAAAATACGCCTTGCTTCCGGAACGCAGTAGGTCCCCTTCCCGGGATCTCCCCATTTGATTTTGAACTTCTTACGCCTGGCCTCCAGGAGCATGGTCCGGGCGCATGGAGAAAGATTCAACAAACGATCGACCTCGGGATCCCCCAGACCGCTGGCGACAACCTCCGGCAATCGCTGGCCGTTTCCCGATGGAAGACTCACCATCCCTTTGCCTCCGGTTTTAGGCGAAACTCGAACCTGCCTCCTTGAAGAGGAAGCTCGTCGTGCAAGACATCGTGAGCGTTACGATCCTTGAAGAAGCATTCGAGATCGTCCCTCGGTCTTTTGTAGACGTAGAAGTAGAGATTCGGGACGAGCCCTTGCGGGAAGCGCTCCTCGCCCTCGCCGAAGTTCTCCACGGGCGGATTCCAATGTACACCCGGAGCACCGAGATGGCGGACCATCTCCCCTTTGGAAATCCGGATCACCTCAGGTCGGAGGGAAAACTCGATTATTGCGGGACAGTCATCGCT
The DNA here is from genome assembly GCA_050179015.1 of Methylacidiphilaceae bacterium. GTDB lineage: Bacteria > Verrucomicrobiota > Verrucomicrobiia > Methylacidiphilales > Methylacidiphilaceae > Methylacidimicrobium. The sequence goes on from JBFXFN010000024.1 coordinate 27,039, forward strand.
CGGGCGATAGCGGAAGAAGTTGATCTCTTTCCATGGCCCGGAAGCCCATTCCGCGATCCCGATTTGCTCGTTCCGACCCTCTCGATCCAAGTTTTCTAAATAATTTGGCCCTTGCCATTTTAAAAATTTTGCGTCGGTTCGCAGGAAATCCTCGCTCGGCTTCAATCTCCGCAAGCGCACGCCAAGGAGGGCTTCGGTCGCCTCAAGGCTCATGGGCCTCTTTTGGCGCATCCAGTCGACCCAAGCAAAGAACTCCTCCACGGTCATGGCGGAATCCTTGCCCGCGAAGATCTCGCGAACCCGCGCATCCGTAATCATGGGCTTCGTCCGAAACATCCCCGAGAAGATCACGACCAAGGCCACGGCCAGAAGGCTCGTGCCCCCGAGAATCCAGAGCCGTTTCCTCGACCAGACCGGCGGCATGGCTTGCGTGGAATCGGCCTATGAGATTGCCCGCCGTAATCTTATTAACAAGACTATTTTGGGAATATTCCTCCCTCGCGCGCTACTCTGCGTGGCTCGGCTGCCTTCAACGAGCGCAGAGCCGACGCAGGGCTTCGATCGCACGCCGCAGACTTTCCGAACGCTGAGCCGCTCGGTCTGGCTGCCAGTTTCCATGAACGAATTCGATCATGCGCGATACATACGCCGGGCCAGTTTTCCGTCCGCTGTGCGGGCGCGGGACGATATCGGCGCGAAGATCCCGATTCCTCGATTCCCGGGCGACCTCGACCAGCTTGATTTTGGGATCCAGCAGGCTTTCGGGATCGGGGGGAACCAATCTTTGCTCAATCCGCAAGAAGCGAGCGATGCTCTTGGCGTCCGCCAGAAGCCAAGCCTCGACGGCGCGCACCGCTACACGAAAGCACAACTGCTCTTCCTGGGCGGAAAGCCAGCCTGCCCGAAGTAGCGGAGCACAATCGGCATCCTGATCGAGGTCCACCAAGACCATCCACGGGCTAAATCGCGCCGCATGAACGTAGCCAGCAAACCTCTTTCGGATCTCCATCTTTCCTTTTCCGCCGTGAACTTCACCAGGCACTCCTCCGACATGCTCGATCAGTCTTTTAACGACAGCCTCGTCGATAACGCCCTCGACTGCGACCGTAATGGCAATCCCGGAGGGCATCTTCAGAAGTCGAATGCTAACTGCTCTGCTTTTTCGGGTCTGGTTTTCGGTTCAATGGCGTCGGGCAGACTGCTCCCCCCTTTAAGCAAGGCGTCGATCTCCGGAAACTCAGTCGCCAGCTTTACCTGGGTCCCTTCGGCGGAAGGCAGAAGCAAAAGCACCTCGTCGAGCCCAATGCCGTCATCCCGCAGCAGGTCCCCGGAATGCGTGCTCAGAAAGATTTGTCGTCCAGTGCGCCGTTGCACTCGGGCCAACATCTGCGGCAGCAGGCGAACAATTCCCGCATGTAACGACAGCTCCGGCTCCTCGAGAAGAAGTGGTCCCTGCTTTTCGAGCGCGGCCCACAGCAGGCCCATCAGCCGCAGAGTGCCGTCGGAAAATTGGTTCTCCTCCTGCCAAGCCCCTTGGGGTCTCCAGTGCTGATACTTGCCGCGCAGATGAGGCACCCCTCGCGCATCTCTAGCCATCTCGATCTCGGAGAGTTGTGGAACGGCTACAGTCAGCGCTTCTTGGATCCTTCGCAGCCAGGACCGGCGCGTTCGCTCCGGGGTTTTGGCAATCTGTTCGAGAAAATCGCCCCCGAATGGGTCGTTGATGCGTCCAACCGATCGATCGGGCTCTCTCACGAGTTGCGGCACGATATGCAGGTAGCGGATCGTGGCAAAAAAAGTAACGATATCGCGAAATGGTTGATTTACGTTGACCTGCTCAAGATAGGTTTGCGTCAAGCGGTCTGGATCTCGTTTGTCCTCCTCGTTCGGTCGATCCAGTTCTATTCTGCCATCGCGCTCCACTCTTTCCTTCCGCACTGTGGGACGGCGCAGCTTATCCTGATTGAAGGCGAGCTGGTACTGCCAATGTTTTCCATCGGTTGACTGAATGGAGGCTTCGATTTCGATGTTAGGATAACGACGAGCCGCCAGGCAGCGAATCGCACTGACTCCACCGCGGCGATCGATCGCTTCTCGAAAGCCCCCTCCGGGTAAAGCGAGATCCCGAAGGAAGCGGAAGGTGTCGAGAAAATTCGACTTTCCCGAGGCGTTCGGCCCAACCAAAAAAAGTCGATCTCGGATCTCGACATCTACCTTGAGGAAGTTTTTCCAATTCTTCAACTGTAGGCGGCAGAAGCTAAGGCTCATCGCTTACTCAGGTCTCTCCCCTGTTCGGCCATACTACACCTGACTCTCGCTGACTATAAACTTTGTCCCTGCAGCCTGGGAAAAGACCCTGATTCCACCAAACGAGGCCCATCATCGACGCCTCACGCCCTCCCGACCAATCCTCTCCTCCGCGAGCACCCGGATCGAGCGCAGGCCGCGGTATCGACCCTCGTAGTCGAGCCCGTAGCCGATGACGAACCGGTCCGGAATCTCAAATCCGATCCAGCGGGGCAGGGGAATCCCCGGAGGGCGCGGTCTCCGCTTGGCCAGGAGGACACAAAAGTCCACCTCCTGAGCGCCAAGATCGAGAAGCCGCGCTCTCACCGCTCGCAAGGTAGAGCCGCTATCGAGGATGTCATCCACCACAAGGATTCGCCGGCCGGTGAAATCTCCCTCTTCCAGCTCCAATCCCTCCGGCTCGCCGGTCGATTCGGTTCCCCGGTAGCTCTTGGCCCGCCAGAAGATAACCTCTGTTTCGGGCGGCAGCTCCCGCAGGAGATCCGCGGCAAAGAGAAGGCTTCCATTGAGAAGGCCCAGAATGGTGAAGGGCAGTCCTCGATAGACCGAACAAATTTCCATCCCCAGGGTCTTGACTCGATTGCGAATCGCTTCCTCCGAAAGAAGAAGGCCTCCGAGCTTGGATTCGATCCCCTCCGCCGCCAATTTCTTCCCCACGCTCCTCCTTACTCCGCCCTCTCGACGTTGTCGCCCCGAATCCCGCGAACGAAAAGATCGTCGCCCAACCGCCGCCACTCCCTCAACCGGAAATGCGCGCCCGGAAACGGTCCCGGCGGCTCGACCGATAGGGCACCCTCCCCCAGAATCATCGGACAAAGAAAGAGGGCGACCTCATCGACGAGCCCCTCGGCCAAAAGGCTTCCCGCTAGCTTTCCGCCCCCCTCCGCCAAGACCCGCAAGACCCCTCGACGCCCCAGCTCTTCGAGGAGCAGGGACAGAGGGTAGTTTTGGAAGACCAGGGTTCGCTCCCGAAAAGGGTCGGTAAGCAGACGGAGCTTTTCCGGCAGCCGCCCGGTCCGGGTTGTCACTACTCGCCATGGCTGGGGTTTGTCCTCCGTGCCGGGCAAGCGGACAGTCAGCTCGGGATCGTCCGTGCGCGCGGTCTCCGCCCCGATCAGGATCGCATCCGCCTCGAAGCGGAGCCGATGTGCCATCCGCCTCGAAGCGGAGCCGCTCAGCCATCGGCTGTCGCCGGGCCGCGTGCCGATCCGTCCATCCAGGGAGACTGCACTTTTCAGCATAACCCAGGGCCTGCCACTGGTGATCCAGCGAATGAACGGCCGGTTCAGATCGCGTGCCTCCTCCTCGAACAGACCCCGCTCGACCTCAATGCCGCGTGCGGCGAGCAGATCCAAGCCTCGTCCCTGGTGACGAGGATTCGGATCGACCATTCCCGCGACTACCCGAGCGATCCCTTCCTGGACGATTCGATCGACGCAGGGAGGAGTCCTCCCCGCCGTGCAACAGGGCTCGAGCGTTACATAGAGCGTTGCTCCTCTTGGGAGATTGCCTTTCCGATAGGCATCCTCGATCGCCTCGACCTCCGCATGGGGCAGCCCGGCGCGCCGATGAAATCCTTCGCCCAGGACCCTTCCTTTGCGGACGAGGACGGCCCCCACCGCCGGATTGGGACTCACCGTGCCAAGCCCCTTGCGGGCCAGCGCCAAGGCCCTCCACATCGAGCGGGCGTCAGCCTCCGAAAAACGCTTCGACATACCGATCGGGATCGAGCCTCTCGAGGTCTTCGACCTTTTCCCCGGTCCCGACAAAGACCGTCGGAATTCCTAGCTCTTCCTTGATCGCCGGGATCATCCCCCCCTTGGCAGAGCTATCGAGTTTGGTCACGATGAGGCCGGAAAGGCCGACCGCCCGATGGAACTCCGCGGCCTGCGAGAGAGCGTTGGCGCCGACCGTTCCGTCAACCACCAGCCAGACATGGTGGGGAGCCTGGGGATCCCTCTTGGTCAACGTGCGCCGGATCTTCGCCGCCTCCAGCATCAAGTTGTTCTTGGTGGCGAGGCGGCCCGCCGTGTCGACGATGAGAAGCTGCGCTTTTTCCTCCTCGGCCAGCAGGTGGGCCCGGTAGGCCACGCTTGCCGGATCGGCTCCCGGGCTCCCGGCCGCGAAAAGAGATCCGATCCGCCGAGACCATGTCTCGAGCTGCTCGACCGCCGCAGCCCGAAACGTATCCGCCGCCGCCAGAACGACCTTCTTTCCTTCCCGCCCGTAACGGTAGGCAAGCTTGGCCGCCGTCGTCGTCTTGCCTCCACCATTGACCCCCACGAGCAGAATGACCTCGGGCCTCTCGGAGTTTCTCGTCTCCGAGAAGCCGTCGGTGAGAATCCTTCGCAATTCCTGGCGGATCCGTGCTTCCCCCTCCTGCGGCTTGCGAAGAAGCCCCTCATCGTCCAGCAGACGAACCAGCCTTCCGGTCAGGGCCAATCCCAGGTCAGCCTCGAGCAGCAGGGCCTCCCAATCGATCTTCTCGCCGCCCCCGGGGGTAAACTTTTCGACCAGCTTCCTCCAAAAGCCCTTCATGCTTCTCCTCCATCATCCGGAACCGCTCGAAGCGGCCGGTTCACGTCGCGCAGCGCCCGGTCGAGAACGCCGTTGACAAACCTCCCCGACTCCTCGCTACCCATCTGCTTCGCTACCTCGACCGCTTCGTTGACGGAGACGACCGGAGGGATCTCGGCACGGTAGAAAAGCTCATAGAGGGCGACACGGAGAATGCTTCGATCCACGGCTGCCAATCGCCCGATTTGCCAATTCTCCAGATATTGTCGGATCCGTTCGTCGAGAGAGGTCACATGATCGATTGCTCCCAGGATCAACTCCTCGGCGAACCGCCGCACCGAAGCGCTGGCAGGACTCAGGGCCCAAAACTCCTCCAGGGCCTGCCGCGAGGGCGGCTGCTGCCTCAACTCCCACTGATACAGGTATTGCACCGCCCGCACTCGGGCCATCCTTCTCGGCGACATTTTCTCCTTCTTCCAAGCCCTTCCAGCACTGCACGCGGACTCCTCATCCAAGAGGGCGCGAGAGCCCGGCCCCGAGCGCCGCCACGGCGAGCGCCGCCCGAGCCCCTTCCTTTCCGCGGGAGAGCTCGCCCATGGTTCTCTCCCTGAGCTCGGCCTCCGTCTTTACGGAGAGAACCTCGTGGATGACCGGCACGTCTTCCTCGAGGGAGATCTTCATAAGCGCATCGGTCACGGCGCGCAGGATCTCTTGGGCGTGCGCGGTTTCCCCCTGCCAAACCACTCCAAGCGCCAAGATCGCATCGTACTGCCCCGTGCGCGCCAATCGATTGACCTGCAATGGAATCTCAAAGCTTCCCGGCACGCGGCAGAGAATAAGGTCGTGTCCGCTTAGCTCCGATTCCGCCGCGGCGACCAGGGCGTCGCAATATTCCTGATGGTAGTTGCTGGCCACGATCGCAAACCTCATGTTTTCCTCCAACCAAGATCTTCGATGGAGATCCACCGCCCGTTTTTTTCGCGCCGCTTTCCGCCGCCTCGCACGAGCAATGTAGGTTAATCCTTCTTCTCTTCCCAAGCGCCGGCGCGACGAAACTTCTCATACCTCTCGCGGAGAAGCCCCTCAATGTCGCGCCCACAGATCTCGTCGAGCGCGCGGGCCAGCGCCTCTTCAAGAATCTGAGCCGCCCGATCCCAATCCCGATGGCATCCACCCTCCGGCTCCGGAACGATCCGATCGATCAGACCCATCTGGAGGAGATCCTGGGCTGTCAGCCGCAAGGCTTCGGCCGCTTGCGGCGCATGCGATCGACTCTCCCAAAGGATCGCCGCGCACCCTTCCGGAGAAATGACCGAGTAATAGGCGTTTTCCAACATGAGAATACGATCGGCCACTCCAATTCCGAGCGCTCCCCCGCTCCCTCCTTCCGCTAAGACGACCGCCACGATCGGCACCGGCATCTGCGACATCTCCGCTAGGTTCTCGGCAATCGCCTGTCCAATGTGGCGCTCTTCGGCTCCCACGCCGGGATAGGCACCAGGCGTGTCGATGAAAGCCACGATCGGGAGTCCGAACGTGGCCGCCAACCGCATCACGCGGAGCGCCTTGCGGTACCCTTCCGGATGGGGGCAGCCGAAATTGCGCCGCAGATTCTCTTTCAGGTTTCGCCCCTTTTGCTGCCCGACAAAGGCCGTCCGTCGTCCTCCAAGGGTGGCCAAGCCGGCGACCATCGCAGGATCGTTTCCGAATGCGCGGTCACCTCCGAGTTCCAGGAATCCAGGAGAGAGCCGCTCCAGAAAGTCGAGCGTATAGGGCCGCTGAGGATGGCGTGCGATCTGAACACGCTGCCAAGGAGTCAAGCTTGCGTAGACGGAACGGCGCGCCGACTCCAACCTCTCTTCCAAACTCGCAATCTCTCTTTGCAG
>JBFXFN010000025.1:0-30000 GCA_050179015.1 Methylacidiphilaceae bacterium
CTTTGTCCTTCCGCCCCTGCCGACGAAAGACGAACAGTACCTCAAGATCATGCTGGGGCAGGACAAACCGATAACGCTGTCCGAAGAGGAGAAGCGGCAGAAACGAGAGTTTTGAGAAAAGCTTGGCGATCTCGTCCGCGCCAATGTCAAAAAGGACAAATAGGGGGCTCGAAAGGGCCAATCGGGAGTTGGACAACCTTATTCATTCCAGGCCACCGCAAGAGCCGTAATGCACTGCGGAGGCGCCGGACGTCTCCAGCGGACAAGAGGAAATGGGACTAATGTATCCGAATACCCTAGAGGCTTGTAACGTTGCCGGGATCGGCTCAACTCCGCTTTTCCTCTTGCGGTAGAGCCACGAGTCGTCAGGCCGCCGACTTTCTCAAGTGGGAGGGGAGGATCTTCAGCGCGGCGCGGTATTTGGCTACCGTTCTTCTGGCAAGCGCAATGCCCTTCTGACGAAAGGCTTCGACGATCTCTTGATCGGAAAGGGGATTCCGCGGATTCTCCTTTCGTACCATTTCTTCGATCGCTGCCTTGATCGTCTGATTGGAGAGGAGATCTCCCTTGGCCGTCTGATACCCGGGGCGGAAAAAGTACTTGAGTTCGAGAACTCCATGAGGTGTCTCGATATATTTGTTGGCGATCGCCCGACTTACCGTCGTCTCGTGGATTCCCACGCGCCGGGCGATTTCGCTCATGGTGAGCGGTCGCAGATGGCTCAAGCCATGGTCGAAAAACTCCGTCTGGCACTCGACGACCGCCGAGGCCACTTCCGAAAGCGTCTCCTGCCGGAGACGCAAGCATTTGAGGAGGAAGCGGCCGGAACGGATCTTTTCCTTCAGATAGTTGCGAAGGCCCGGATCCTGTCCATTCGCATGCAAAAGGTCCTTATAAGTTCCGCTGATGCGCAGCCGGGGGATGGCAGCTTCGTTGGTAAGGACGGTCCATTTGCCATCGACTTTCTCCACGCGAAGATCGACCTCCACGACCGCCTCCTTCTCGGTCCGGCGAAAGCTGCCTCCGGGATTGGGTTGGAGGGTGCGGATCAGTCGGGCGGCCATGGCGACGCGGGAGAGCGAAACACGAAGAAGTTTCGCAATTTCCGGAAGCTTCTTGCGAGCAAGGAGCTCCAGATAGCCTTCCACGATCCGGGCTTCCACATCGTGCTCCTTCCCTTGCCGGCGGAGTTGGAGTAGAAGGCACTCCTGCACGTTGCGGGCGGCGACGCCGGCCGGGTCAAAGGATTGAACCAAATGGAGAGCTTCCTCCGCCTTTTCGAGCGAGAGTTCCGTTCGGCTTGCGATCTCTTCGAGATCGACCCGCAGATAGCCGCGGGCATCGAGATTGCCGATGACCTCGACCCCTGCGCGGAGCAGTTCCGGGTCGCTGGTCGTGGCCGTGAGCTGGCGGGTCAAAAACTCGGGTAGCGTTTCGGAAACCGCTTGTGAGTCGAAGAAGTATTGCCGCCTCTCTTCTGAATCATCGGGAATCCCGATCCTGGTCTCGGTGGGTCCAAGGTAGTCACGCCACGATTCTTCGGTTTCGACGAGCGCTTCCAGAGAGCGCTCTCTCCCTTCCTCCGGAGGGAGGGAGTCGATCTCCTCTTCCAGAATCGGATTGGCCAAGAGTTCCTGGGCGATCGCGGAGCGGAGCTCGATCGCCGGAGCCTGCAGCAGGGCCAAAGACTGCTGCATCTGCGGAGAGAGAGACTGGTTGAGCCGGACGGACTGGAAAAGGCCTAGAGAAGGCACGAAACATGCTAGCTACTCGCCCGCCCTCTCGCCAGGAGAAAAAAACAGCTTTGTCCCGATTCCGGCTGTGCTTCGCCTGTCGTGGCGCCCTCTCCTCCGTTTGGGCTGGCGTCTTCCCTGTCTTTCGGCTAGCTCGAAAGGATGCTTCGGCTCACCATTCTGGCCAGCGGCAGCAGTGGAAACGCAGCTCTGCTCGAGACGGAGAAGCGGCGGTGGCTCGTGGATGCGGGCATTAGCGCGCGTCGTCTGGAGGAACGCCTTCTGGCATCGGGGATCGAGCCTGCGAGCCTTTCGGGCGTATTCTTGACCCATGAGCATTCCGACCACTCCCGCGGCTTGCGTGTTTTCTTGCGGCGCCATTCCCTCCCCTTGTACTGCAACGAACTCACCTGGCTTGCCCTAGCCGAGGAGGAGAAGATCGACTGGCGGCGACTGGAAACCGCCACCCGGGTAGTACTCGAAGATCTGGAGATCGAGAGCTTTCCGGTCCCGCACGATGCAGCGGATCCCGTGGGTTTTCTTTTTCATCATGCGAACGGAACGGTCGGCGTGGTCACCGATCTGGGCTACGCCACCCGCCTGGTTCTAGAGAAAATGAGCCTCTGCCGAGCCCTTCTCCTGGAGGCGAACCACGATCCGGGCCTGCTCCAAGCCGATGTGCGGCGTCCCTGGCCGGTCAAGCAGCGGATCCTTTCGCGTCATGGCCATCTTTCGAACGAGAGCGCGGCGCAAATTGCGGTCGAAATGGCGCAGCGGAGACTCCAGGAGGTGATCCTGGGGCATCTGAGCGAGGATTGCAACCGGCCGGAGCTGGTGGAAGGAGCGATCCGGGAGCGGTTAGACCGGGAAAGACTGGGCCCGCTGCCGATCCGCGTCTGGACCGAAGGGTCGCCCGCAGCACCGCTCTGTTGGGAGTGACTCAGCCCTTCGTGCTAGGGAACTTTCGTTCCCACGCTCGTTTGCGCCGGTGCCATCAAGCGGCGCATCACGGTACGGACGCCGCTGGGCCATGACTCGGGACCGCCTAAGGATAGACGCAGGGCATAGGCGGCCACGCTCCTTCCCGTTTTGGCATCGGTGATCCAAATCTTGACGCCATATTCCACCATTTCTGGCCTGAGGATCACGCCAACCAGCGCTTGATCCGCCCCGAGCTGGTTTGCAATGGCCGCTTCGCAGCCGTGACAATTTCGTAACTCGTGATTTGCTGCCGCCCCCGCATCGACTCCGGAGGCGTCGATGACCGTGTAACGTCCCGAGTTGAGAAGCGCCTGCTTTGTTTCCTCGGTCGCCTTGGTCAAGAACGACGATTCGGTGGGGTTGGGACCTGATCCTGGTTTGGCTGCCGCGGCGATGTCTTCAAGCTCGAAGGGGAAGAGCGCGATCTTAATGTCGGCATGAGAGGGCGAAGCGGAAGGAGGATCGGCCCAAGCCGTGTAGGTCAGGCCGCAACAGGCAAGGATCGTAGCGAGAACGGACCGGAAAGCGGCTCTACGCATAGAGCCGTTGCGCCGGCATGGAAGCTCTTTTGGGACGCGACGGCGATACCGTGCAACGCGGTTCCTGAGTTCTCTTGTTTTCGCGCATTTTTGTCCTTCCCGAATTGACGATTCCACCGGCTCCCGCGATTGCCGCGGTCGCATTCAAACTTCCGGGGGCCATGGCAACTCAAGCTTCGTCGTCGAGCAGCTCCCGGACCAGCGCCTCCCACTCCTGGTCGGGGGCGACGGCGGCTTCCGGCTTTGCCGCCCGAGCGTACCAGTAGCGGGCGTTGCTGATGTCCCCTTCTCGGCGATGGAGGTAGGCATGAACCCAAGCGGAAGCAGCGCCTTCCTGGGCCTGCACGATCCGGTGGGCGCGGTCCCAGTCGCCCGTCCGCTCGTGCCAGAGGGCTTCGAGAGGGGCGGGAAGCTTGGGGGGGACACCTCCCGCCGGATTCTCCACCGATTTTAAGAACTCTTCGTAGTTCATGGGCCTTTTTTCAAGCTTGCGCAGGGAGAGAAAAAGGCAAGGCGAAAGGAGGCGCGGTTCTGCCGAACACGCGGCCGGATTGCATTCCGGGGAATACGCCGCTAGCATCGCGCGATGATCTACGAGTTGCGAGAGTATCGCATCAAGCCCGGATGCCTGGACGAGTTCGTCCGCTTCATGGACGAGGAGCTTCTTCCCTTCCAAGCCGGCAAGGGAGTGAAGGTGATCGGTTCCTTCGCGGTCAAGGGGGATCCCACCCGTTACGTTTGGATTCGGGCCTTTGCGGATGCAAAGGAGCGGGAACGGATCTGCCAGGCGGTCTACGGAAGCTCCGAGTGGGAGCAGCGCTATCTCCAGAGGTGTGATGCGCTCATGGAGCTCGACGCCGTCGAGATCACGCTACTTGAGCCGACTCCCGGGTCAAAGATGGGATGATTCGGGAGCGGAAGCCGATTCCCGCGACGGCGGCGCGACCCTCGAATAGAAGGCCCTAGGAGAGAGGCGGCAGCATCTTTTACCGTCTTTCTCAAGCTCGCGGGGGCAAGAAATCAGAGTGAAAGCCGATGGGAAAGGGGACGTCGTTCAAGGCTGGCACACGCTGCTCCATCGGCGCTGGGCGGGACTGATCGACGAGGCGAGCTTCGCCTGGATCTCCTTTCTGCAGGCCCGACACCGGCCGGAACCCGGCTTTCGGAAGAGGCTGGAGGAGTACATCGCCTCTTGGCAGAAGGCTTCCCTGGTGGAATACTACGCGCTCCCCCCCGCGTACTCCCCCGTCTTCGACTGTGCCCGACGCGGGAAAACCATTCGCGTCCGGTTCCCTAGCCCACTGCCGGGCCCTGCGCGGCGCAACCGGATGGCGGTTTTCGATCTCTGGCTGGGGCCCGAGGGTTGGGAAGGCCCCACCATGGTCATTGCGCACGGCCTCATGTCCGTGAGCGACTTCGGGTACCGGTACTGGGCCAACCGGCTCAACTCCCTAGGATGGAATGCGGCCTTTATGCACCTCCCCTACCATTACGCCCGGAGGCCCTTTGGGCTCTTTCCCGGGGAGTTGTGCGTAACAGCCGACCTGGTGCGCACGGCCGAAACCTTACGGCAGGGGGTACTCGATCTGCGCGCCTTCGCGGGCTGGCTGCGCTCCCGGGGAGCAGGACTCATGGGGGGATGGGGGATCAGCTACGGCGGCTGGATCCTGGCCGAAGCGGCCTGCGTCGATCGGGTCTTTGACCGCTTGATGCTCCTGGAACCCATCTTCCGGATCGAGCATGCGATGTGGGAATCGCCAAGCGGGCGCGGCATTCGAAAGACGCTGGAGCATCTCGGGATTTCGCCGGAAACCGCAGCACCCCATCTCCGGTTGGTTTGTCCCAGCCTCTCCCAGCCTTATCTTAAGCCTGAGGAGGTCCTTCTGCTGGGAGGGATCTATGATCGGGTAGTCCCCCTTCGGCTCTTGGAAGAGTTCCGGGCGGCCTGGCATGGATGCCACTTCTACCCCTTTCCGCAAGGGCATGTCGGCTATCGGCTCATGCGGGAGAGTCTCCGGATCGCGCAGGAAATTTGGCCGAGGGATTTTGCCCGTCCAAGGCATTGACAGCGAACAAAAAAAAATGATGATTTCTCTATGGATGTTCCTTGCGCAGTGGCCGCAGCCTATTCCGGATCTTTCTCCGAATCGGTCAGCCGAGCCCTCGCTGAGGATCTGCGTGCAAAGCTCGGTGCGGATCCGTCACTGGCACTGGTTTTCGCCTCCTCTTCGTACGCCCCTCAGCTGGCAGATCTCTGTGAAGTGCTGACCATCTACGGCCGTGCGCCGATCCTGGTCGCCGTTACGGGACAGGGCTTTCTCGCCGAAGGGGCCGAGTACGAAGCGGAGGAAGGCTTTTCGATGCTCGTTCTTCGCCATCCCGAGATGCGGGTCACTCCGGTTGCTCTCTCACCGGAACAGCTGGAGGCCGAGGAGGAGCCTTCGGCCTGGCATCGAACGACGGCGGTTGGGCCTGAGGATGTAGCGGGATGGCTCCTTTTTGCCAATCCCCATGTTCTTCCGGTGGAGCGCTTCTTGCGCGTCTGGAATCGCGCCTATCCGGGGATTCCGTTTTGGGGAGGGCTGGCGGGCGGAGCCAGCGAAGGAGAGACCGCGGTCTTTCTCGATCGGAAGCCCGTAGAAGGAGGCGTGGCGATTGCCGTCCAGGGGAAAATCGGCTTTCATGTCGTCGTCTCCCAAGGATGCCGCCCGATCGGTGATCCCTACACGGTGACCGGGGCGGATCGCAACATCCTCTATACCCTGGGCTCGGGGAGCGCCTACCAAGCTTTGGCGACCGCTTTCGAATCCCTTTCGGAGCGGGAGCGCGAGAAGGCGCTCGGTCATATCTTTATCGGGCTGGCCGTTTCCGAATATCGGGACGAGTTTCAACAGGGGGATTTCCTCGTGCGCAATATCCTGGGAGCCGATCCCTCCTCGGGTGCTGTCGCCGTCGGTGCGCTGGTGCGCGTCGGCCAGACGCTCCAATACCAGTTGCGCGATCCCGATTCGGCCGAGCGATCCTTGCGCGAGCTGCTCCGCGCCGAGAAGGTCGAATTTTTCGGGAAGCGCAAGCCCCTGGCGGCACTCGTCAGCCTCTGCGCCGGGAGAGGCAAGGGACTATTCGGCGTGGCGGGACGGGACGCCGGATTGATCCAGGAGCTTTTTCCGCGGCTGCCGGCGGCTGGCTTCTTCGCCAGCGGAGAAATCGGCCCCGTAGGGCAGGTCAACCATCTCCACGGTTACTCCGCCTCGGTGCTCTTCCTCTCCTGAGCCTCAGAAGCTTTCTCCGCGCGCGCGTAAGAAGCCAGGACCCAGCGGTTGAGTGCCCCTTGCGGGTCCTTCACTGTCTCCGGGAGGATCGTAAAAGTTTCTTGGCCCGTGTTGGCTCGAATGAGCCGGAGCCCGAAGGGAAAATCCTTGAACTTCCGACGGCAGAGCTCGGCGACGGCACCGGCTTCCGGACCGGCTTCGGCGCGAAGCGCTTCCGTCGCCTCCCGATCGAAGTGGAGCCGAAACTCGTGGGCGCGGAAGAACTCCTCGGCGAACGCTTCCACCTCCTGGGCGGTCTCTCCGCCCCCTTCGCGAAAGCGAGCCAAGGCGCTCTGGAGGGCCTTCTCCGGATTCTCCACCGCCTCCTCGTCGATCACGATCTCTCGAAGACCCGTTCCGGGACATTCGAATCGGAAGGGGCGCAAGACCCGTTCCCCAATGGTCATCAGGCCGCGGGCGCCCGTCTCCTCTTCGGCAGCACGCTGCGCGATGCGGCGCAGTGCGCTCTCCGTGAAGCGCAGCGAGATGCCGTAGGCTTGGAAAGCGGCGACATACTGGCGGAGAATAGAGCCCTCCGATTCCTGTAGTATGCGGAAAAGGTCGTCCGCGCTCAGGGGCTCAAAGAATACACGGACCGGAAGGCGCCCGACAAATTCCGGCTCCAATCCATATTCGACGAAGTCGGCTGTGAGGGCTTCCCTTAAGGCTTCGCGACCGTCCGCATGGGCTCCCTCTGCGCGGAAGCCGATATGCCCCCGGCGCATCCGGCGCGATACGATTTCGGAGAGCCGGGTAAAGGCTCCGCTGACCAGGAAGAGGATGTGCCGCGTGTTGACGGATCGCTTGGCCTGGCGGCCGCCCCGCTGGAAGTCGAGCATCGTCTGGATCTGCCCTTGCAGATCGTAGGGAGCCCGCACGGGAACCTCGGTCTCTTCGAGTAGCTTGAGCAGGTTCGCCTGCACCCCTCGCCCGCTGACATCTCGCCCCATCGAGTTGAAGCCCGCCAGCTTGTCGATCTCGTCCAAGTAAATAATGCCGTACTGCGCAATCGAGACGTCTCCGCCCGCCTGTTGCACCAGCTCTCGGACGAGATCATCAACGTCGCCCCCCACGTATCCCGTTTCCGAAAACTTCGTCGCATCTCCCCGCACCATCGGAACCCCGATACGTTCGGCCAGGCAGCGAACGAGATAGGTCTTCCCAACCCCGCTCGGGCCAGCCAAGAGGATGTTCTGCTTGACGTAGTGGGGAAGCTGCTCGCCCGAAAGAGCGGCCCGCACATGATTATAATGGTCGCAGACGGCGACGGAGAGCACCCGCTTCGCCTCCTCCTGCTGGATCACGAAACGATCGAGGTAGGCTTTGATCTCCTTCGGAGTGAGGGAAAAGGAGAGAATCTGTTTTTCGAAGGCTTCCCGATTCTTCCCATCTTCCTTCTTCTCGGCAGGTGCCTGGGTCGGCGTAAATGCGCGAAACATTTCCTGAAAGCGGCGCTGCCACTCCTCACCTTCGGGAAACTGCGGAGAACTCACGAAAAGAAAATGAGCGAGAATTAAGAAAGAAGCAAGGGATTGAACCGGTTCTATTCTTCGGGATCGCGTTCGAGCCAGCCCGAAGCGCGATAGGCGTCGATGCCCTTCTCCAAGGAGAAGCGGGGCTGATACCCGAATGCGGCCTGACTCGCCGAAAGATCGGCTTCGGTGTGCGGCTGAAAAAATCGGTAGGGACAGGGGAAGTAATCGGGTTCCGCTTGGGTCCCGAGGGCCTCGTTGAGGCAGGAGATCACCTCGTTGAACGATCGGCCTTTGCCCGAGCCGACGTTGAAAACTCCCTTGTCCTTCGCCGAGAAGGCTGCGGCGAGGGTGGCGTCGATCGCGTCGGCGACGTAGACAAAATCCCGCTTCTGGTTCCCGTCGACGAAGAGTCGCGGCCGCCTCCCCGAACGAATCTGCCAAGCGAGCTGGCCGATCATGCTCGCCGACTTCCTCTTATGCGTTTCCCGCGGGCCAAAGACATTGAAGTAGCGAAGTCCGACCAGGGCGATCTTGGGGTTCTCTCGAGCGAACCGCGCAGCCAGATGTTCCATTTGAAGCTTGGAAAATCCGTAGGCATTGGCGGGACGCTCCGGGTCCCCGATGCGATTCCGTGGAGAGGAGGCGATCC
Organism: Methylacidiphilaceae bacterium; assembly: GCA_050179015.1. Lineage (GTDB taxonomy): Bacteria > Verrucomicrobiota > Verrucomicrobiia > Methylacidiphilales > Methylacidiphilaceae > Methylacidimicrobium. The sequence continues at coordinate 8,689 of JBFXFN010000025.1, forward strand.
CATAGACGGCGGCGGAGGATGCATAGACCAGGCGGAGAGACTTTCCGGCCAGAAAGGTGAGCAGATCACGCCATCCTTCCACATTGGCGCTCATCTGAGTCGCGGTGTCGGTCACCGTGGTGTCGGTGATCGAGGCCAGGTGGAAGACCATCTCGGGCGGCCGTGCGCCGAAGAGCCGATGCCAGGCGAGATGACGGAGATCTGCCGTTACAAGATCGCCGCGGAAGCCTTCGAGATTGGGAAAGGCGCCGCTCCGAAAGTCGTCGACGATCAGGATCTCTGCCCCCGGCTCCCGGCGCTGGAGCTCCAAAGCGAGGTTCGAGCCGATGAAGCCCGCTCCCCCCGTGATCAGAATGTCTCTTGCCATGATCCAGTTCTCCTGTCCTCCGCTTCCCTATCCACCATCTCGTAGAGGAAGACCGCGGCACAGTAGAGAGCCGCCGTTTCCGCGCGTAAGACCGTCGGACTCAAGGAGACGGGGTGAAACCCTGCTTCTTCCAAGCTTGCCCGTTCTGCGGATGTAAAATCTCCCTCGGGCCCGATCAAGGCAAGAGCGCTCTGTGGCGCTTCCTCCCCCCGGGCGGAAAAGAGAGACCGCAGGGGTGGTGCGTCAGCTTGCAGAGATCCGAAGAGCCTCAGGGCGAAGGAGGAGGTCTCCCTACCCAACGCTCCCAGTTCGAGCGGCGGATGGATCGCCGGCAGCCAAGCCCGCCGGCTCTGCTTGGCAGCAGCGACCGTGATTTCAATCCAGCGGGCCCGCTTGCGCTCCGCTCCTTCCCGACCTTGAAGCGAGCGAGCGGAAAGGACCGGAAAGATCTCCGTCACCCCGAGCTCGGTCGCCTTCTGGAAAAAGAGATCCATCCCCTTTGCCTTGAGCAGGGCCTGGGCGATGCCGATCCTCCAGGATGGAGGAGCCACCTTTCTCTCTGCAATCTTGCGGAAGGAGAGACGGCCGCCGCTCCGCCCGGTTACCTCTGCAATCCATTCGGTGCCGGCTCCGTTAAAGAGAGTGATCCGGTCACCCGCTCGCCTGCGCATCACCCGCAGGGCATGGTCCGATTCGAGCGGCCCGAGGAGATCTTCGTCCGACTGGGGGAAGTAATAACGCTCCGTCGGTGCGAGTGATTTCATTCGCTCCATTTTCTTTTGCGGGGATTCGCGGAGGTGCCTCCGAGAGAAGCTCTCCTCGATCGCCCGTACTTTTCCCGGAACCTCTTAGAGAAACCCTTCTTGGCCAAGGTCGTGGACGTTGCGAGGGAGGGATTTTTGCACCCATTCGAGAAAAAAGCGCAGGAGCGAGACTTCCCAGCCATCCTCGATGCCGACGAGGACCGCCGCAAAAGGATCCTCCCGTTCCTGCACATCCCGCTTTACGGAGTGGGCTACCGATTCGATCGGGGCCTCCACCTCGCGAAAGCGGAGTTCTTCTTTGCGTAAGTGGAATCCATAACGCAAAAGCGGAAGGGAGCCGGGCTGCTTCCTCAACCATTCCGCGTAGGCGCGGGCTTTCTCGCCGAAGCCTTCCAGCAGCAACTTTTCCAAGGATTGCGGCAGGATGAGCTGCGGTCGATCCGCCTCCAGGCTTCCTTCGCGGACGAAGGTTGTGCCGACCCGGTCCATGGCTTCCGTCATGAGCGTATAGTGGATCAGGGAGGTGCGGAAAGTCGCCACCCGGATGCGCGGAAGGAGCACGACACGGCTCGACTCGAGTGAGTAGGCAAAGGTGTCCTCGGATGACATAAGCTCCTTGGGCTTGCGCTACGCTCCCCGCTCGGGGAGCGTGCTTGAATGGGTTAGCGTGACGAGGCGCGGGTAAAAAATCAAACGAATTTTCCAGGGTTCAGCAGGCCGTCCGGGTCCAGAGCGCTTTTTATCCGCTCGTGCAGAGCGCGGACTTCGGGGGATGCCGCCAGAGGCCACCAGCGCCCCTTGGCGATCCCGATGCCATGTTCCCCTGTGATCGACCCTCCCCACGCGAGGACCTGGCGGAAGAGAAGGTCGAGCGCTTCTTGCGCGCGATCCTCCGAGCCGGACCGGCTCCGGTCGATCATCAAGTTGACGTGGATGTTCCCATCGCCGGCATGCCCGAAGCAGGCGACCGGGAAGCCGTAGCGGCGCTCGATCTCGCTTCCCAAGCGCACGAGATCGACGAGCCGGCTCCTGGGCACGACGACATCCTCGTTGAGCTTAGTAAGCCCCTCCGTCTTCAGCGCCAGGGAAAAGGCGCGCCGGGTTCGCCAGAGCGCCTCGCAGCCCTCGTCTCCACGTCCGAACTGAACCTCTCCGGCTCCGCAGCGGCGAAGGATGGGCAGAAGGCTATCGATCTCCGCATCGACTCCCGCCGGGTGGCCGTCGATCTCGACCAGAAGGTGGGCTTCGCCGGGTGGGATCGGCTCCCGGCAAAATTCACGTGCCCGCTCCAGAGTGAAGCGGTCAGCGATTTCGAGAGCCGAAGGCAGAAGGCCGGAAGCGAAGATCTCCTCCACCGCACCCGCCGCCGCTTCGATTGAAGGGAAGACCGCCGCCGCGCAGATCCGGCACGGGGGTCGTGGGATCAGCCGCAGGGTCGCTTCCGTCACGAGCCCCAACAGACCTTCGGAGCCGACGAAAAGGCCGACCAGATCGAACCCGGCCTTATTCTTATGGGTGCGGCCTCCGACGCGGACAAGACTTCCATCGGCCAGCACGACCTCCAAGCCGAGCACATAATGGCGGGTGACCCCGTACTTCAGGCAGCGAGGGCCCCCGGCATTGGTCGCGATGTTGCCTCCCAAGCTGCTCTCCGCCGCGCTGGCGGGATCGGGCGGATAAAACCAGCCAAGTTTCGCGACCGCATCCTGGAGGTGGGCGGTGACTACTCCCGGCTCGACGATCGCGACCCCGTCTCGCGGATCGATTTCACGAATCCGGTTCATGCGGGAAAAGTTGACGACGATTCCTCCCCGGGCCGGAACGCATCCTCCCACATACCCTCTTCCCGCCCCTCGGGCGGTGACCGCTACTGCAGCGCCGGAGGCCCACTGCACCAATCGGACGACCGAATTTCGGTCCTCGGGGTAGAAGACCGCTTGGGGCAGATGGGTCGCAAGCCAAGCGTCGCCCGCGTTCTTGGCGAGGACCTCGGGATCGGCCGTGGCCAGCGTGCCGGGGAACTCCTCGAGAAAGGCGGGAACCCAACTCTCCATGTTACCCCCTTCCCCAGCGAGAGCCGCTTCGCAGGGTTAGAGCGGCTTTGACCTTATCCTCGCTTCTTCGCATAATGATCCAAAGTCAGCATGGTCCCGCTGCGGTTGCATGACAAGCCTATGCGCAAGACAATCCCGGTGGGTTCCCGAGTCCCGTCGGCCGCCCTGCTCGATCCCCAAGGAAAAACGATCGCCCTGGACGACCTAGTCGCTTCCGGCAGGACGCTGCTCTATTTCTATCCACGCGCACACACTCCCTACTGCACCCGGCAGGCCTGCAACCTGCGCAACCATGGCAAGGAGCTGGAGCCGTGGGGGGTGCGGATCACAGGAGTCAGCGGGGACTCTCCGGAGCGGCTCGCTTCCTTTGGCCGCCGGTACGAGCTACCTTTCCTCCTTCTTTCGGACCGGCGCTGCCTGGCCGCACGGGCCTTCGGGCTGCCCGTCTTTCTCGGGCTTGTGAAGAGGGCTTCCTTTCTGATCGAGGATGGGATCGTCGTCTGGCGAGATCTCCATCCACGGATCGACGAGCATGCGCAAGACCTGCTCCGCATGTTGGAAGCCCGTCTTCGCACCCCCTCTCCTTCCGAGGAGGATTCGCGAAGGGATGGGGAAGAGGAGAGCGGCAGGACACTCCCTGGATAATGGTCTATCGCCGGCTCTCCCTGCTGCGGAAGATGGCTTTCGATCCGCGCCCCTGCACCTACCGAACGGCGATCTGGCTCTTTCTCCGGGGACTTGCCGCCATCTACGCCATCGCTTTCCTAGCCCTGGCATTTCAGCTGCCGGGGCTTTTAGGATCGCACGGCATCCTACCGATCGCCGAAGCTCTGGCCGCAGGAAGGTCCAATCTCGGATCTTCCTGCTATCTCCTAGCCCCTTCGATCTTCTGGTGGTTCGGCGCAAACGATCTCCTTTTGGAGCTTCTCGCCTGGGCGGGCGTCCTGCTCGCCCTCCTTCTCTTTTGCGATGTGGCACCCGCCTGGATCGCCCTTTTACTCTGGGCTCTCTACCTCTCCTTTGTCTCCCTCGGGCGGGATTTCTTTTATTTTCAGTGGGACAGCCTGCTGCTGGAAGCTGGGCTGCTGGCGGTCCTGGTCGCCCCCTGGCGATTGCGCCCGGAGTTCCGAACGGCCCCCTCTCCCCCGCCGCTCGCTCAATTCTGGCTTCAGTGGCTTCTCTTCCGGGTGATCTTCCTCTCCGGCATCGTGAAGCTCGCAAGCGGAGATTCGGCCTGGCGCGCGTTGACCGCCTTGCAGTATCACTACGAAACCCAGCCCCTTCCCTCGCCTCTCTCCTGGTTTTTCTTCCATCTCCCGCTCCGGTTTCATGAGCTTTCCACCTTTTCGGTTCTCGCGGTCGAGCTGCTGACACCTTTCTCTTTTTTGGGCGGCCGTCTGGGTCGGCTCTTCGGGTTTGTCCTCCTCGTCCTCTTGCAGCTCTTCATCGTCCTGACGGGAAATCATGCCTTTTACAACTGGCTTACCCTCGTCCTCTGCTTTGTGCTCCTGGATGACTCTCTGCTCCACCGGCTCCTGCCCCGCCTCCGCCTGGCAATGCTCCCCGCCCCTCCTTTCCAGCGTCGATGGAGTCCCATCTTCGCAACCCCGCTCTTCTTTTTGAGCCTGCCTCTGTTTATCGCAGCCTTGGGGATCCGGCCGCCTCCACCCCTGGAGGTCGTTCTCCGTTCGATCAGCCCGTTTCGCAGTGTCAACGACTACGGAGCCTTCGCCGTCATGACGACCCGACGTCCTGAAATCGTGATCGAGGGGAGCCGCGACGGGATCGCCTGGGTCTCCTATCCCTTTCGCTGGAAGCCGGGAGATCTTCGGAAGATGCCCGGGTTCGTCGCCCCTTACCAGCCGAGGCTCGACTGGCAGATGTGGTTTGCCGCCTTGAACGGGCCCGAACGCACCCCCTGGTTCCCTCGGCTTGTACTGCGCCTCCTGGAGGGAAGTCCGGAGGTGGCCGCCCTTTTCGCCTCCAATCCGTTTCCGGGCGCGCCCCCAACCTATATCCGCGCTCTGCTCTACGACTATCGGTTCAGCTCACGGGGTGAACTCGAGCATACCGGTTCCTGGTGGCAGAGAGATCTAATCGGGTTCTATCTACCGCCGAGCGCCTTGCGCGGGCCTCCGCCGCAAGGGGAGGCTAACCTGAGCCCGGCTCTCTCCGACGGATCCGGTTCGCTCTCGAGGAACTGAGTTAGTAGTCCCCTAAGGGGGTGCCTTTGGAATCGAGAGCCGCCGCTTTCCTCTTCGCCGGGCGGCGCGTGGCACGCTTGGTCTTATGGAGCTTGGCGGCTTCGGAGGAGGAGCGGACATAGGGCGCCTGCGGGCTGTAAACCAGATCGGTCGCGCTGACGGAATAGGGGTTGCCGTGGGCATCCGTCGGACCGTAGGGGAACTTCGGAAAGGTGGGCTCGAACTCTCCCCCCGCCCAGGCGGTGGAGAGGCGGAAGATTCCTCCGAGTGCTGCAGCTAGTACGAAGCCTTTCCAAGGATGGCGGCGCATGTTCATTAGAACTTATAGCGAAGTCCGGCCAGCACGAGATTGGCGGTGAACTGATCGAAATGCTGGCTCACCGCCTGCCCCGGCCCGAAGACCGCCGGATTTCCGTTGAAGCTGAAGTTGGTCCCGGTCAGCAACAGGTACCGGTATTCGAGGAAGATCGACCAGCGTTTGCCGATCCACCGGTCGATTCCGGCGATTCCTTGGGCTGCGAAGGCGCCCGCATCGGTCGTGATTCCCGCACCGAGCAGGTTTTGGCCGCCGAACGGCCCTCCGTTCGGCACGGCCGAGGCCGAGGAGTTGCTGATGTAGGCTCCTCCCACGCCTACTCCAAAGTGGAGGGCCAAGACCGGAGTGTAGAGATTGAAGAGGCCGTCGACCGTGATGACGCCGGCATTGAAGTTCTGGTTGCTGTTGATGGCACCCGGCAGGTTAGGCGCTCCCACGCCCGGCCCCGACGACGCGGCGGTCAAGCCCAGGTAGAAGGCATCGAGCTGGACCGCGGGCCGCCAGTAGAAATCCCAGTTGTCTCCAATCTTGTTGCCCGCGAACTCGTAGCCAACCAGGAGGCCTCCGACTCCATTGACTATGCCCCCTCTCTCCGTAAAAGCGGAAAGGCCAACCGGTCCGGGATAAGCCGAATATCCATACTCCGCGTTGGAAAAGGCGCCTCCGCCGAAAAGACCCGCGTAGAGACCCGATTTTACCGTGAGAGGATTTTCCACAGGGGCCATTTCCTTGCCGCCGCCCGAAAAAGTCTCCTGGGTCGTGCCCTCGCCCAGATCCACCCCGGCGAGCGCCGGACCTTGAAGAGCCTGCTGGGCTAGATCGGAGCCGCTCGAGGAGGTGGATGCGCCGTTGGCAGAAAAACAAGCCGCCCAACCTAGAAAAACCCCTGCCAACAATCCCTTCTGCAAATCCTCCTCCTTTTCTCCAGAATTCGCGCTGCAAGCGCCAGAGAATGAGACTCTTTTGCCCGCACACGCGTCTTCTGTCAATCAGAATTCCCGCAACCGGCCGCGCCCCGTCGCTTTAAAAACGGAAGGGCCCCTCGCCGAGGAAGGGCCCTTCTTCTCAATCGCGATGACGTAGAATCAGCCTTTAACCTCGATCGTCTTGGGCTTCGCATGCTCCCCCTTCGGGAGATGCACCTGGAGGATTCCATCCTTGAACTGCGCATCGATCTTCTCGGCCACCACGTCTTCGGGAATCACGAAGGACCGGGAAAATGCGCCGTAGGCCCGCTCCACCCGGTGATATTTCTTCCCCTTTTCCTCCTTTTCCAGCTTCCGTTCGCCGGATATCGTGAGGACGCCCGACTCCATGGAGACCTTTACCTCTTCCCGCTTCATTCCGGGAAGCTCGAGCTTCACCAGATATTCCTTGTCGTCCTCGGTGATGTCGGCCAAGGGCCGCCATTCGGCTAGCTCCAACCGCTCGCTCGGCGCTTCCAGGAACTCCAACGGCCGCTCCCAGAGAGAGAACATTCGCTTGCGCATCTCCTCCAGTTCGCGGAATGGATCCCAGGTTCCCAATCCTGCCGAACCTCGTCGTACTAAGCCGTTCATTGCCTTCTCCTTCGGTTTGAGTTTGCTGCGATGGCCCCTCCGCAGCTTGTGCGGAGCAGCCGATTGATGATGACAAGTATGCGCGATTGTTTCAGGGTGTCAAGCTAACGAAAGGAGCTGGTAAGAGATGGAATGGTGTGCGCTGTTGGCCACATGGGAGGATCTTCTCCGTTCCCTCGTAAGGGATCATGGTTTCTGGGCCTATCCTCTTCTCTTCGGGATCATCTTTTGCGAAACGGGCCTGGTCGTCACCCCCTTCTTGCCAGGGGACAGCCTGCTCTTCCTCTTGGGCACGCTGGCCGCTCAAGGCTGGCTGGATCTGCCCGTCCTGCTTCCGGGCCTCATCCTCGCCGCAGTTTTCGGGGATAGCATGAACTACTGGATCGGTCTGCGTGCCGGCCCGGCGATCTTTCGCGATCCCCATGCCCGCTGGCTCAATCGCCGCCAGCTGATTCGGGCGCGAGCCCTTTGCCGCCGATATGGGGCCCGGGCGATCGTGATCGCCCGCTTCCTCCCGGTTCTGCGGACCTTCGCCCCCTTCGTTGCGGGCGTGGGAACGATGTCCTATTCCCGTTTCTTCTTTTGGAACGCGGCGGGGGGTGTCTCCTGGGTAGCCCTTTTCCTACTGGCCGGCTACTTCCTGGGGAGCGCCCCGGCGGTCCAGAGACATCTCCAGCTAGTCCTCTTGCTCATTATCCTCGTCTCGCTGCTTCCGGCCGTTCGGGAGCTCCTGCTCGCGCAGGCCGCCGCTCGGGAGAGGCCGAAAGCCGGTAAGTAGCCATTGCGGGAAGAGGCATCTTTGGGTACGGTGTCACGCTTGTGCAGAACGAACAGCTAGATTTCTTACGGACCTTGATCGAGACCCCCAGTCCTTCGAGTGGGGAGGGCGTTGCCCAACGTTCCTGGATCGAGTACCTCAAGCCCTATGCGGACCGGATCGAGACCGACGCCTACGGCAATGCGATCGCCGTGCTCCATCCCGAAGGCTCCCCCAAGGTTCTCCTGGCGGCTCACATCGATGAGATCGGTTTCCAGGTGCAGTACGTCGACGATCGAGGTTTTGTCTATTTCACGACGGTGGGAGGATCCGATCCTCTCTTGGCCCGAGGCCAGCGGGTGCGGATCCATCATGAGGGAGAGGCTGTCCTGGGCGTCATCGGCTCTCTCGCCATCCACCTACAGGACCGCGAAGGAAAGCAGGAGCCGCCCAAGTGGCATGAACTCTTCATCGACATCGGGGCCCAGAACCAGAAGGAGGCCCTCGCCCGCATCTCCATCGGCGACCTGGTGACCTATGATTCGGGCTTTGCTCCCCTCTACGGGCAGTTGTGGGTGGGCAGAGCCTGCGACGACCGCGTGGGGGCCTTCGTGGTGGCCGAGGCTCTCCGAAAAACCGCCGTGCGGCGGGAGAACCTGCAAGCCTGCCTCATCGCTGCTTCGACGATTCAGGAAGAAAATGGACTTTTTGGAGCGACCATGGTCGGCTATTCGGCCCATCCGGACGCCGCCGTCGTGGTCGACGTGGGCCATGCCACCGACATCCCGATTGCCGACAAGAAACGTCATGGCGACGTGCAGCTCGGCAAGGGGCCGATCCTCAGCCGTGGAAGTGTCAACCATCCTCTGCTGGTCCGTCGGTTGGCGGAGGTAGCCGGAACGCACGGGATCGCCTATCAGCAGGGAATCGACCCCCGCCGCTCGGGTACTGACGCAGACGCAATCTTTTTGCAGCGCGGGGGAATTCCCACAGCCGCCGTTGGCATCCCGAACCGCTACATGCACAGTCCAGTCGAGGTTGTCCATCTTCAGGACCTTGAAATCCTCTCGGAATGGCTCAGTTTTTTCTTAGGAGACCTCAAGCGGGACGAACGCTTCCGGCAGGAGTGGTAGGCATGGGACGGGTTGCCTCACGCCTTGCCCGCAGGAGGGGAATCGCCAGCCTCGGGGTATCGATTGTGAAAAGCCCTCTCGATTTTACGGGAGAAATGGGAGAACTCTGCTTATGGTGCGCCGTTTATTGCACACGCGTTATCGAGTCAACGACCTGGCAAAGGTCGTCGCCTTCTTTACCGGGGTTCTCGGTCTTGCGGAGGTCAGCCGATCGACTTCCCCGCGGGGCTCGACTCTCGTTTTCCTAAAGGCCCCCGAGAGCGAGGAGCTTCTGGAAATCTGCCACTATCCGGCTTCGGGTCCGGTCGTCGTACCGCCCGATCTGACCCATTTGGCCTTCGAGGTCGATAGCCTGGAGGAATTCGGACGTCAGGCTGCGGCAAAGGGCTTTCCCTTTTCCGACGGCCCTTCGACAAGCAGCTCGGGGACCCGCTTCGCCTTCATCGACGGACCGGAAGGATACGAGATCGAGCTGATCGAACCCAAGAGGACCTAGGAGTCTTTTCTCATGCGATCGGTCCGATTTGCCGCCGCGATCGGGGCCAAGCCCTGCCAGGTGGAGAACGAGGTGCGCGAGCTGGAGGCGGCCGGAGTCGATCTGCTCCACGTCGAGGTGATGGACGGCCATTTCGTGCCCGCTTTGGGTGGGGGACCCGACTTCGTCGGCGCCCTGCGCGCGACGACCGAGCTTCCGATCGAAGTCCACCTTCGGATCGAGCAGCCGGATCGCTACGCTCGCGCCTTCATCGAAGCGGGCGCCGACATCGTCACGGTTCACTTGGAAGCACGCCACGACGTGCAAAAGACAATCGAGCTGATTCGTTCGATGGGATGCCGCTGCGGGCTCGCCCTCAATCCTCTCACGCTATTGGAAAAAGCCCTTAAGCATCTTCCCTACGTCCACTTTCTCCTCTGCCTCACGGCCAATCCCGGTCCCCATCAACCATTCTCGCCGGAGACACTCAAGAAGATGGCGCAGGCAAAGGACTATCGGCAAACGGGCAACCTAACCTATGAAATCGTTGCGGAAGGCGGGGTGACCCAGGAAAGCCTTGCCTCGGTCGTCATTTACGGCGCCGACCGGGTCGTTCTGGAAAGCCGGCTCCTGGGCGGGGGCGACGACGATCTGCTGCGCGAGCTGCGCGCTGTGGCCGACGAGGCCAACATGGGCGGTTAACGTCCTCGTCCTTCGTCCGTTCGCGGACGCCAGAAGGGGGCGAACGCAAAAACCGCCATCGCCGTCCCCACCCCCAAGAGAAGGGCCCAGGGCAGCATAGGCTTTGCGGCGCTGACGGGGATCCGTACGGCGGCAGTCATCCAGGGACCCAGCTCCGAGGCCGGGGGGATCGGTTCGTCAAAAAGGATCTTCACGGGAACCCGCTGCTCCGGCTTCACGTAATTGAGCCGCATATCGAGCAAGGGATAGGGGCTCAGTGCGGACCTGGTCCCGCGCTGTACGCTTTCCACATGGGCTCGGTAGACGCGGCCGGGCTCGGCCCAGACACGAACTTCCGCGGGAACCCCCGGCCGAATCTGGCCGAGATCCTTCTCGCGGAAGTTGGCACTCACCCATACTCCTTCCGGAATGATCGAAAAGAGAAATTGCCCCGGGCCGACGTAATTTCCCTGTTCCACCTGGCGTCCCGAAATCTTGCCCGCGACCGGGGCTCGGATCTCGCTGTAACCAAGGCTCAGGGTCTCCAAGCGGAGCGCCGCTTCGGTCGTGGAGTTTACGGCAACCGCCACGTCGAGGTTCAGCTCGGGCGTGGCATGGGCCATCACGAGCCTCCGCATCCGAACCCACTCGGTTCCGGCAAGGAGCCGCACCGCGTCGGCAGCCGCGACCCGAGCCTGGTAGTCCCGCGGGTCGATGAGAGCCAGAAGCTGCCCTTGCTTCACCCGCGTGTTGTCGTCGATGAGGAGTCGTTCCAGGTACCCGGAGACTCTCGGGGAGATCCGCACCGCATGAGCGTTCAAGACCGAGTCGTCGGTCGAGACGAATCTCCTTTCCCCTCCCAGGATGAATCGGCCGGCGGCATAGACAAAGAGACCCGCCAGGACGCTCACGCCGACCCGCGTCCAAAAGCGACCGGTCCTGCCCCGTTCCTCTTCTTGCATTACCGCTCTCTCTTGGTCTGGCATCGGAGTCCGGGCCCAGGCTTGCAGGCTCGGGGCGGGTCGTCAAGCGGGAAGCCCCTCTTCTCTGTCTCCTTGACAACGCCACCGGCCGGGAGCAGAAGTGAGTTGACCTCCAGGAGCTGTGCCTGAGCGGCCGAAAGGGACGGTTTGCTAAACCGTTGTACCCCAAAAGGGTACCGAGGGTTCGAATCCCTCCGGCTCCGCTCTTTTGCTCCCCAACGGGAGCAGCTTTCCATGAGCTAGCGCTGGAGATATTGGTCCCATTCTTCCTGGAAAATCTCTGTTTACCTTGACGCATGCACGGGAACAACTCCATGGAGATTGACCACGCAAAAGTTGTGCGTGCATTACTTGGTCCGCTGCGGAAGTAATTTTCCTTTGTTTCTTTTTTGGGCGTCAGCCGAGCAGCAAAAGGGCGGCTCGGACGAATTCTTGAGTGACTTTGGAAGCGTCGTCTTTACGGCAGGCGATCCCAAAGGAAAATGACGCTTCCTCGGCTCCCTGAAGGATCCGGATGACCAGTCGGGTTCCAGCGAGTTTTTCAAATCCCTCCTGCACCACCGCCAGACCGGAGCCGGATTCAATCGCAGCAATGAGACTGGTGGAACTATCGTATTCCGCATGAATCCGAGGAAACCTCGCCTTCCTGAAAATTTGTCCCAGCCAAGTGTGATGTTCCGGATAGTCGGCACGAGTGTAGGCCATCAATGATTCGTCCGCCAGGGCCTCCACATTCGGTTCCGCACCGCTTGCCAGAGGATGGGCGAGCGGCATTGCCACGCAAGGACGGAATCGCGCGATTTCGTTGAAAACAATCCCATCCAAGGCGGGTGTCGAGGGCTTTACGAGTAGAGCGGCCTGCAAGGTTCGCTCCCGCAGGCCCGCCAACATTTCCTCGGTGGATAGATCATGCAGCTCCACCCTTATGCGAGGGCATTGGATTTGGAATTCCCGCAAGGTCTGCGGCAGGATTTTGGTGGTCAGCGATGGCGCATAACCAAGGTGAAATTCGCCGCCATGGTCCCCAGCGAAGTCTTGGACGGAATGGACAGCTTGTTCGAAACGGGCGATGACATCTCGTGCTTCAGTAAGAAAATGTCTACCCGCTTCATTCAGCCGCATCGTGCGGGCCGTACGATCGAAGAGCGGCACCTCCAGTTCACTTTCCAAGTCGCGGATCTGACGGCTCAAGGCAGGTTGCGCCACGTGCAGCCGTGCCGCCGCTCGCGTCACGTTTTCCGCCTCAGCGACGGCGATGAAATATCTCAAGTGACGCAGTTCCATCCTTGACCATACCCCACGGGCATGGTGAGCGGAACCACGAAGTATTTCCGATAGTCGCGTGACCGCGGTAAACAGGAGGAGCTGTCAAAACGACATCCGCTTTGAAGCTCCAACAAATCGAAACCAGATCCTACCATGAGCAACATCCCAACCATGATTGACCCCAGTGACGCGGTCATGCTTCTTATTGATCACCAAAGCGGCCTGTTCCAGCTCGTCCGCGATATTGACCAGCCGGTTCTCCGCTCCCACGCCATCGCCCTGGCCAAGGTCGCGAAGCTCGCCAAGGTCCCTACCTTAACCACGGCTTCTGTTCCCGATGGACCGAACGGGCCGCTCATTCCTGAAATCCATCAGGTCAATCCTGACGCGGTGTATATTCCGCGCACCGGCCAGATCAATGCGTGGGACAACCCCGCCTGGGTGGAGGCGATTGAAAAAACCGGGCGGAGAACCCTGCTCATCGCAGGCACGCTCACCAGTGTGTGTATGGCTTTCCCAACGCTCAGTGCGCTGGCCGCAGGATACAAAGTCTTCTGCATCGTCGATGCCTCCGGTAACTGGTCGAAAATGGCGACCGATCTCACCATCGCGAGGGTCACCCAGGCAGGAGCCTTCCCGATCGATACCTACGCCGTGCTTGCCGAACTCATGGCGACCTGGAACCGCCCGGATGCGATGGAGTTCGCTCAGGTGATGGTGGATCATATCGTGCCGCCCTACCGCGCTTTGATTGAAAGTTATGACAAAGCCCAGCAAGTGGGTAAAGACGGGCCGGAAACCAAGTTGGACCGGATGAAGAAATAACGCCTTGGAGAGCCGTTCGGGGAGCGCTCTGCGCGGCTCTTGCCTGAGATAACCTCTGCGGGAATCATTAGCATGAAGAGACTGCAGTTCATCCACAAAAGCTCCGAGGCTCATTGGGTTGGCGACGGTTTTCCGGTTCGCTCGGTATTTTCCTATGATGATCTTGGCAAAGAACTCGATCCTTTCCTGTTGCTCGATTACGCCGCTCCGCACGAGTTCCAACCGACCGACAAGCGACGGGGCGTGGGCGCCCATCCCCATCGTGGTTTTGAGACGGTGACCCTGGCTTTCCAAGGCGAGGTAGAGCACCGGGATTCCAGTGGCGGAGGCGGGCAGATCGGCCCCGGTGATGTGCAGTGGATGACCGCTGCCGGTGGATTGCTTCACGAGGAATACCACTCCGAAGATTTCGCGCGGCGCGGCGGCCTGTTTGAAATGGCTCAGCTCTGGGTGAACCTCCCCGCGAAGGACAAGAGCGCACCTCCCCGATACCAGACCCTGCTCAAGGAGGACATCCCTGTAGTGAATCTGCCCGACGAGGCGGGAACCGTGCGGGTGATCGCTGGAAGTTTCAGCGGACATGCCGGTCCCGCGAAGACATTCACCCCCGTCAACCTGTGGGAAATCCAACTGGCAGCGGGGAAGTTCGTGCAGTTGCTTGTCGAAAACGGTCACACCACCGCCCTGCTGGTTTTGCAGGGAGGCCTGGTCATCGACGGAAACCAACGCGCGAAGGAAGGTGCCCTGGCGGTATTCGAAAGGGAGGGGAATGATCTGGTATTCCAAGCCGTCGAAGATTCCCGTCTGCTGCTGATGAGCGGCCAGCCCTTGGGCGAACCCATTGTCGGTCAAGGACCGTTCGTGATGAACAGCCATGCGGAGATTCAGCAGGCCTTCCGGGACTTTCAATCAGGAAAGATGGGTGTGCTGTGACACGATGGAGTGAATCGTTCTGAACGGGGCAACCGATGCCGCACTTCTCTGTGACGCAGGCATCTTCGCGAGAACGATCAACTGGCGCACACCGAAGGCCTTGATGAGCGCGTGAGCGGTGAGATCCGCGAGGTAGTCCTGTGCATCCCAGGGAAGATGCAGCAGGCTGAACATCTGCGTCATTCTCGTTTTGCTAAGGCCCTCTTTCTCACCAATTTGCTCTTTGGTCAGCGCCTTGTCTTCGTCCAGCCGCCGCTGCCAGTCGAACATCCTCCAGATGGGATGTCCCACTATTCGTGATTCTCGTGCTCGGTGCCTCCTGACGGCCCGCCCTGCGCCGTGGATTTGAGAGAGAACTGGAACGGCTCGGCCACGGAAGGAGGCAGGTTGTGTTGGTAGTAGGGAAGGCCCAAAACGAGCTCCAGCCAGAAGGAAGTGCGTAAAGTATGAGTGCCCGCACCGCCATTTTTGAACAGAACTGAGTCTACAATGAAGCGTACTCAGCCAGCTGGTTCCTACACTTCACTAGATGTAGCGGGGTGCGAGTTTTGCCATCGGTCGCCGCCCGCACGGCGTAGATCGTGAACCGAGTGCCCGGCAGCCGGGTCGAGCACCAGGATTGCGCAGACAACTCGGTCGCCCTTTAAAAGGCGTTTGACCATCAACCCCCACTTCGGGCTCTCAAAACGTGGCCGCACTCCCATCGCCGGCTGTTCCAAAAGAAGGATTCAAAATCATCCGGCACCTGACATCAACGTGGGGTGCGGATGAACTCGACTTCCGATTGTACCCCTTGTCTCAGGCGCACGCGGAAGATCTGCTGTCGTTATCGCTCTCCACTTCCCAGCAGGTCTTTGCCGTGTACAAGGAAAAGAGGCCTTGATACCGGTAGGGAGGAGCCAAACCATGAAATCAAAAGAACTCCCCTCGGGCCGGCTGGAAGTTCTCCAGGAGCGGATCTGCCGAGCCCAGGAGGGGGACGACCAGTGTCTCCAGGAGGAGCTGTCGGCCCTTTTGGAGCCGAGCGAGGAGCTGGATCGGAGAATCCAGGAAAAGACCGAATGGCTGGCTGGACGGATGCACGGGAAGGAGAACCCACCCTGGGTCGATCGACTCCTCGCCCGCTATCCGCTTTCCCGGAAGGAGGGGCGCCTGCTGCTCCAGCTCGCCGAGGCCCTGCCCCGCATTCCCGACGACCCTACCGCGGAAGCCCTGTTGATGGAAAAGCTGCTCGAAGGCGACTGGGGTCGGGGGGAGGAGAATCGTGGAGGATGGATCGGACGGGTGGCGGCCTATGGATTGAGTGGCCTCCAGGCTCTCGCTCGTCGGGAGAGCAGTGCCCCCCTGCCCGGCTGGCTCCATCGGGGGCTGCGATCGCTTGCCCGGGAATCGGTCCGCAAGGTCGTAGAAGAGATCGTCGCGCGCTTCATTCTTGCAGAAGATCTTAGCGAAGGGGCGAAACGGATCTCGAGGCTGCGCGTCCAAGGATATCGCTTTTGCTGGGACATGCTGGGCGAGGCCGCGAGGACCAGAAGGATTGCCCGGGACTTCCGGGAGCGCTACCGGCGAGCGATCGCATTTTCCGGCGGTGAGGAAGGGGGGAGGGAGGAGTCGCCCGAGCTTTCGATCAAGCTTTCGGCCCTTCATCCCCGGTGGGAGCCCCTCCAGCAGGAGCGGATTGCCGAAGAGATCTATCCCGTCGTCCGAGAACTTTGGCACGAGGCGAAGGGAGCTGGGGTCCGGCTCGTCTTCGACGCGGAAGAGTCCGAACGCTTCTGGCCTCTTCTCCACCTTTTCCTCCGAATTCTGGAGGAGCCGGAGGCTGCCGGGGGGATGGGCCTGGGAATCGTCGTGCAAGCCTACCAGAAACGCGCCTTGGCGGCGATCGATCTTCTTTTGCAAGCCGCTGCGGAAAAAGGGAGGCGGTTTGCCGTGCGCCTGGTCAAGGGAGCCTACTGGGATGCGGAGATCCGCCGCGCACAGGCGCTGGGCCTGTCGGGTTATCCGGTTTTTACGCGACAGCGGATCACCGATCTCTCCTATCTGGCTTGCGCCAAACGTCTGCTGGAGAACCCCGATCGGGTCTTTCCGCAGTTCGCAACCCATAACCCCTCCACGGCGGCAGCCATTCTCTGCCTCGCCGAGGAAAGGAGGGAACGCGGATGGGAGTTCCAACGGCTCTACGGGGTTGCGGATCCCCTCTCCTCTGCCCTCCGGGAGGCGGGGTTGCCGGTTCGGCTCTACATCCCGTTCGGGGCCCGGATGGAGCTCTTCGGCTACCTGGCGCGGAGGCTCCTTGAGAATGGTGTTGGTCAAGCGGGTTTTCTTGGCTCCGCAGGCCCGAAGCCTTACCGGTTTTCCGTGCAGGACGCCGCGCGACTGCGGCCCTCCATCCATCCGAAGATCCCCAGGCCGTGCGATCTGTCGGGACCGGCATGGAAGCGGGCCGAAGGGCTCGACTGGGGGGAGCCTGCGTCGGTCCGGCGGCTCCTTCGGGAGGTCGATGCTGCGGCCAGCCCGGGACGAGCGGAGCCGCTGGTGGCCGGAAGACGGGCGGCCGGAAAGGAGCGGCCGCTGCTTTCTCCAGCCGATCCCAGCCGTAGGGTCGGGTCTGCCGTCTGGGCCGAAGGGAAGGAGATCGCGGAGGCGCTGAGGATCGGCTCCGCACGGGCTCGGGAGTGGGAACAGGTTCCGGTCGAGGAACGGGCGAAGGCTCTGGAAGCGCTCGGGGAGCTGCTAGAGCAGGAGCGGGCCCGGATGCTCTTCCTCCTCCGGGAAGAGGCGGGAAAGACCCTTTCCGACGGCCTGGCGGAGGTGCGGGAGGCGATCGATTTCTGCCGCTTCTACGCCGGAGAGGCCCGGCGGCTCTTCGGCGCCCCGCGGCGGCTGGGAGGCCCGAGCGGAGAGCGCAACGAGATTACATGGCGCGGTCGGGGACTCTTTGCCTGTATCAGCCCTTGGAATTTTCCGCTTTCGATCTTTCTAGGCCAGGTCGTGGCGGCCCTGGCGGCCGGGAATGCCGTCATCGCCAAGCCCGCCGAACAGACGCCGCTGATCGCGGCTGAGGCGGTCCGACTGGCCCTCGCCTCGGGGATTCCGCCGGAGGTGATCCATCTCTTGCCGGGAGATGGGCGCGTCGGAGAGGCCCTCGTCCGGGATCCAAGGATCTCGGGAGTCGCATTCACCGGATCGGGGGCGGTCGCTTCTAGCATCGCCCAGGCGCTGGCGAGTCGAGAGGGCGCCCTGGTTCCCCTGATCGCCGAAACGGGAGGGGTCAACGTGATGCTCGTCGATGCGACGGCCGCACCAGAGCAGGTCGTCGACGACGTTCTCGTCTCCGCTTTTCGCAGCGCAGGCCAGCGCTGCTCCTCCCTCCGCCTCCTCTTGGTGCAGGAAGAAGCGGCTCCGCGTCTGCTCGATCTGCTCGCCGGCGCGGTGGAGGAGCTCGTGGTCGGAGACCCGCGGGATCTGGCAACCGACGTGGGGCCTCTGATTGAACGGGCGGCGCTGCGCGAGATCGAAAATCAGGCAGAGCGGTTGACGCGAGCGGGAAGACTCTTGGCCGAGGCCCCGCTGGGGCCTACCGCATCGCCCGAAGGCCACTACTTCCGCCCACGGCTAATCGAGATTCCTTCCCTCGACCTGGTGGATCGGGAAATTTTCGGGCCGGTTCTTCCCGTTGTGCGCTTCCGCCGCGAGCAGCTCGGGGCCATTTTACACGAGGTGGCCGGGAAGGGCTTCGGACTCACAATGGGCTTGGAGACCCGCCTATCCGGGACGATTCGCTTGGTAAGAGAGCGGGCGTGTGTCGGCAACCTTTACGTCAACCGTTCCATGATCGGCGCCGCCGTGGCGTTCCAGCCCTTCGGAGGGGAGGGTCTCTCCGGAACCGGCCCAAAGTCGGGCGGTCCCCGCTACCTGGAAGCATTTGGCGTCGAACGGGTCTCTTCCCAAAACACCGCGCTGATGGGAGATCCCGATCTGCTGCTGTTGTCCGAGGAGGAGGAGGATCCTTCCACCGGCGAACCCTAATGGTTCTTTCTCTGGCGCGCTTCTCATGGCTCGGCACTCCGCCAAGGCCGCGCCGCCCGGAGACGCCAAACTGTCCACTTGCCAAGACGGCCTGCATGGCTACGCGGCCGCCGGGCTCTTTTTCCTGAGCGCTCCGTCCTTCTTGCCGGAAGTTTTCGGTGAGAAGCCGACTGGGAATGCGCAGAAAACTTTGGAAATACGAATAGGTTGTAGAAGCAGATGCGATGTAACACTTCTGTAACAATCCGGTAACACTTCTGTCACAGAAACGACACATTATCGCCATTCACCTGTAACGCAGATGTAACATCTGTTCTTTAGATAAACATGATATAAGAGCCGCCGTGAAAGCCACCTGCGAAGCAGAAGGGCACAAGATCACGGTTGGCTCGCGATGTGCAATCTGGAAGGAGCGTTTCCTCAGGTCTCATCCCTCCTTTCACAGGAGAATCAAGAAGGATCGATTTTACTGGATCGTCCTGACGGTAAGCTCCCTCATCGCAACACCAATTCTTCATGCGGGAGTTTCCGCGCTGGAACCGGCATCTCTTTCGGCTTCCGATTCGAACGGTGCCTCCGCCGGGAGTTCGTCCGGCAATCCGCCGACCGGTATTCCGGCACTGGCCCACCCTCCGGCAACCGAGGGTCCCGGCACCGCTGCGTCTACAAACGTTCCGGCTACCGTGACGAAGCGGTCGGGGAAGGGCGATACGACGGATCTTGCTGCGTTGCAATTAGGCGAGACGACGGTAACGTCGACCGAAGATCCTTCGCTTACCATGCCAAGCGCTCAGGCGATGGAAAAGATGCTTAACGAGCTTCCGGCAAGTTCGAACATGATCAAAAGCGAAAAGGTCCGTCAGGGACGCGCCGCCACGCTCCAGGACATCTTCCGATATCAACCAGGCCTCTGGGTCATGCCGGGTTTCACCGGCCCCAATGCGACGCGATTCAACATTCGTGGTTCCGGCCTTTCCAGCGGAGCCGGAACCACGGAAGGCGTCTACTTCATGCAAGACGGGATACCCCTCATGTCTCCCGACGGGACCATCTTCAACATGGGCCAGTTCGATCCGCTCGCCTATTCCTACACGACCGTTTATCGGGGCGCTGAGGCGATGGACTATGGTTTTGCCACCCTTTTTGGAGCCGTCAACTTCACGAGCTTCACCGGCTACACGGCTCCTGCCTATTCCACCTACTTTCAAGCGGGAAGCTTCGGCTATCTCCAGGGCTCGGCTAGTGCGGCAGGAGTCAAGGGAAAGAACGACTATTTTGCGGTTTTAACGGAACAGGCGGGCCAAGGTTACCGTTTTCAAAATAGCTTCAACAACATTACGCTCAACACGAATTTCGGCCATCGATTCAGCGATCATCTGGAGAATCGTGTTTTCTTTACCTATTCGGACCAACAGTGGCAGGTGCCCGGCCCTCTCACATTGGACCAGGCCGTTACCACTCCCACTCTCGCCAATCCAACTTATCTTGCCGACGATTATCGCCAATTTTGGTCTACGCTTCGTCTAGCCGACAAGCTCTCCTATGTTCTGGACGGCGATCAGAAGATTGATGTCGGCCTATCCTGGACCAACATGCATCAACTTACTTTTTATGGCCTCTTCTTTAGCAGCTCGAACAACTTCTTTAGCCTTCCTTTGCGCTATCAAAATACTCAGGAGCTCTTCGGCTTACGGAACCTGTTCGTAGCCGGTGCGTTGCCTCAGGGGGCTGACTACACGGAGAATTGGAATCAGTTGAAAGGCCCGCTCGAAGGAGCGCCGATGGCTGTCTATAACATGACCGTGGTCAACGTGCCGATCTATGCCTACGACCAGTTGTTTCTTACGGACAAGCTTTCCGTAAACGTTGGGCTCACATTTCAGGATATGAACTATACCAATGAGGCCTACAAGTATGCCACGGACAAATTTCCCGCAGTTCAACCCACGACTAGCCTCAACTACAGCCAATTCAATCCGAAGCTGGGTCTGACCTACCAGGTGGTTCCGGAGGCCATGATCTATACAAGTGTCGCTCGCAGCTTTCAGCCACCTACTCTCTATCAAACGGCGGTATCGCCCACGGCAAACTACTTTTCGCGAAACCTGGGACTCCTCCCGCTTCTGTCTCAGAGCGCAATTACCGCGGAAATAGGAAGCCGAGGCTCGGCTGGGCGCTTTAGTTGGAATGTTGACTTCTTTAACTCCTGGGTGAATCGGGAACTGCTCGAAATCACTCCCAATCCACTCGTGCCGACGGTCGTCGAAACGATCAACGCATCCCCGACCACCATGCGAGGAGTCGAGGTTCTGTTAAACACGATCCTCTTTAAAGACATCATGGTCCCGGGAACGAGCGCGGAAGAGGGAGATCAGATCGTTCTGGTGCAAAGCTTCGACTGGTATCGATTCGATTTCGCCTCTTCAACACCAGCCAGCTTCGTCGGCACCAACGGAAGAACAACCTTTGTCGATCTCAAAGGGAATCAGCTCTTCGGAATCCCCGAGTTCTTCTATCAAGCGCAACTCCTCTACCACCATCCGAGCGGCTTCTACATCGGTCCCAACGTGATGGCCTTTTCCACATACCCTGTCGATCTTGTCAATAGCAGCTTCGTTCCCGGGACGGCCCTCTTAGGTGCCCAAGTCGGCTACCAGAGCAAGAAGGGACTGAACATCTTTTTCCAAGGGATGAATCTCACCAACGACCATTTCGTTTCCATGGTCACGCCGCAGTTTCATGCCCTGCCTACGGGCGAGTACTTTTGGCCAGGCGATGGTTTCGCGGTCTACGGCGGGATATCCTGGAACTTTTAGTCCGCTTCTTGAAGTCGGACTGTCGAGAACATGTCAAACTGACCGCTTTGAGAACAAGTGATCTGACCACGAGGGGTAGGGCATTTTTGTTTTCTTTGGGGTTCTTGCCCTTGCCCCGGGGCAAGGGCAAAGCTCTTTTCCGTTTTT
>JBFXFN010000026.1:0-29586 GCA_050179015.1 Methylacidiphilaceae bacterium
GCGTCCGGAATGGGGGTGTTCGCCGCTTCCCTGGCCTCGCGTTTTATGAAACGGAGGAGACAGGCGCTCTGGCAAGCCGCAATTTCTCCTGCGGTTTGCCAATCCAGGCATGGCCGCATCGTTCGGCTTGGTTTTTCATCTCTGCAGTAGGTCCGCACACAGCTCCGGTGAAAAACCGACGGCGGACTCGCCTACTAAACTTGTGAGATAGACAGGTTAAGAGGATTCGTCCGCACCTCATCCGACCCTCCGCACAATGGCGACCAAGACTCCCTGAACCGTGAGTTCGCGCTCGGGCCGCAGATCGGCGAAGGCCGGATTCTCCGATCGGAGAAGGAAGCCCCGTGCGGGGTCGAGAATCAGTCTCTTGAGCGTGCACTCTCCGTCGATGAGCGCGGCAACGATCTGTCCCGCCTGATAGGGTTTCTTTTCGATTAAGGCTAGGTCTCCATCAAGGATTCCCGCTCCGATCATGCTCGATCCTCGCACGCGAACGGCGAAGCAGGCAGAGCGATCGGAAACTCCCAAAGATTCCGGAGTCAGGCGTACCGTTTGGGTATCTGTCTCCTGCACTGGGACCGGCTGTCCGGCGGGAATGGCGGAAAAAAATGGAATAGGGAAGCCCTCTTCCTCCTGCTTTTGTAGGAGGATTCCTCGAGAGTTCTTCTGCCGGGAGATCGATCCCATCGCCTCGAGACGCTCGAGTTGATAGGAGACGGCTCGCGGGCTCCGGAAACCGCAGCCGTGTTGAATTTCTCGAACCGTGGGCGGACGGCGGTGACGTTGGAGATAGGTTTCGATGAACCGGAGGATGCGCGTCCGCGACCCCCGCTTATCCACGAGCATAAGACACCAGTGAGAGCGCAAGGAGGGCTTGTCAAATGTTTTTCGGAAGGTGGTGCCGCTTGGAACCGATAAAATCGCCCGCAAGTTACATTGCCTGCGGAGCTTTCCACTTTGCGGCGGTCAAGGAAGGACCCAGATTGGATCAGGGCGTGGAATGAAACAAAATGGGAGCGGAATGATCTACTTCGACGGGGTGTGCGGACTATGCAACCGTTTTGTCCAGTTTGTTTTCCGTCATGATCGGGAACGCCTCTTTCGCTATGCTCCTCTTCAGGGAGAAACTTTTCGCCGCTACGCGAAGGAAAGAGACCGTCTGGATCGATCGGACTCTCTGGTCGTGGTCTGGGAAGGGAGGGAGGGGCGAGGAGAAATGTTTCTGCGTGGACAAGCCGTCCTTCAGGTCTTGCGGCACTTGCCGGGATATCGCGCTCTGGCGCTCTTCCTCGGCAGCCTCCCTGCGCCCTGGCTGGATCGGCTCTATGACGTGATCGCGGCCAATCGGTATCGTCTTTTCGGGAAGACCGCTGCTTGTCGAAAGGCGATCGGCGAGGAGCGGCGATATTTTCTCGATTGAAAAGGCAGGGAGTGCTTCCTTCGGTTGCTGCGCCTCCTCTTCGGGAGGGCAGGAAGTGAAGGGAGGAATGTGAATCACTCGGACAAGCTCGAGGCGATTTTCGCTCTGCAGGAGAGCCTCAATCGCCAAATCGGAATCGAAACTGCCTCGCTCGACGACGAGGGGAGAGAGCGGTGGCTACTCAACTATGCGCGAGCCATGAGTCAAGAAATCGCTGAGTTGACTGACAGCGTGCCTTGGAAATGGTGGGCGCGCTACCAGAAACGCGACTTTCAAAATGCACGAGTGGAGCTCGTCGACCTTTTCCACTTCTTGGTTTCCGCGGCGCAGGTGCTCGGCATGAGCGCCGACGATCTTTTTCAAGCCTATCAAAGAAAGCATCAGGTCAACCAGGATAGAATTGCCGGAGGCTATCATCAGAAGGACCCCGACGATTGCCGGCATGTATGAGCAGCCGCGCACGCCGCTGCCGATGACCGGGATGCCCGAGAGAGAAGTCGGTAAGGACCTCGTTCCTCCGAGGAATTGGCAGGAGATGTTTTTGCGTCCGGCTCCAATGATCTGCGATCTGGGCGCCGGCAACGGACGCTTCGCGGCAGCCTACGCGGAGCTGCACCCGGAATGGAACATCTTGGCGGTGGAAGGAAAGCCGAGCAGGATCCGGAAGATCCTGCGAGCAGCCGATCGCCGCGGGCTTCCCAACCTGAAAACTCTCTGGTGCCGATGGGACGAACTCTTGCTCTTCTGGTCGAAACCCGCTTCCTGCAGGGAAATCCATGTGCTTTTTCCTGATCCATGGCCAAAGCGGCGCCATAGGATGCGCCGGACGCTGAAGCTCGGAGTCGTGGCCGCAATCTATGACGTTCTGGAGCCGGGGGGCATTTTCCGGCTCCTCACAGACGATGCGGGTTATTATGCGGCTGTCGAGCAAGCGGTTGCCGCCTTGCCGGGATTTGGGCGGGGAGAAGATCCCGGCGGATTCCCGGAGAGCCATTTCGAGACAAACTTCCGGAGCAAAGGCTATCCGATCCAGGGGGCTGTTTGGAGGAAGACGGAAGGGAGCGCAAAAGGAGAGGCGAGTAGAGCATGAAAGTTTCCTGGCATTGGCTGAACCAGTATTGTGAATGCACGTTGCCGGTCGAGGAAATCGTCGAGCGATTGACGATGAGCGGCCTGGAAGTCACGCACTGGAGGCGGCGAGGGACGGCAGATCCCAGAATCGTGGTTGGGGAGGTGATGGATTGGCGGCCTCATCCCCGTGCGGATCGGCTTCGGCTCGTTCAGGTCCGGACCGCGGACAAGGAGATGGTTCTAGTCTGCGGTGCCGCGAACTTCGACCGCGGAGATCGAGTCGCTCTTGCCCTTGTGGGAGCTGTGCTCCCCGGTGGATTGGAAATCGCCCGGAGACGGATTCGGGGGGAAGAGTCCGAGGGGATGCTCTGCTCTGCAGAGGAGTTGGGGCTGGAAACGAAGAAATCGGAGGGAATCCTCGTTCTCCCGCCCGATAGCGAGCTTGGGGCCCCCGTGGGATCGATTCTTCCGGAGGACGTCGAGTGGACCGTCGAGGTCACGCCCAACCGGCCTGACCTTCTTTCGTACTGGGGAATCGCGCGGGAGCTGGCCGCTTTGGGCTGCGGCCGGTTGCTCCGCTTCCCTCAGACCGATTCTTCGTCCGTGGTCGAGCCGTTTCCGGGAAGGGTCATCTTGGCCGCTCCGGACGGAGCGTCTTGGTATTCCGTCGCCTTGATCGAGGGGATCGAGGTAAAGCCTAGCCCCTCGTGGCTGCAAGAGCGCTTGCGCAGTTCGGGCATCCGCCCCGTGAATGTAGTTGTCGACGTCACCAACTTCGTCCTCTTCGAGCTTGGGGAACCTCTTCATGCCTTCGACGCGGCTGCTTTCCCGGATTGGGAGGTTTCGGTTAGGCGCGCCAAGGCGGGCGAGCATCTGGTCGCCTTGGGAGAACTGGAAATTCCTCTCGATCCGGCCGACCTGGTGATTGCGAGCCGGCGTGGGCCGGAGGCCTTGGCGGGGATTATCGGGGGCAAGGACTCGTCTGTAACCGAGAAGACCTCGCGCATCCTCTTGGAGTGTGCTTGGTTTTGGCCGAACGAGATTCGAGCCGCTGGCCGCCGGCATTCGATTGCGACGGAGGCTTCCTATCGTTTCGAAAGGAGGGTCGACCCTGGCATCGTCTGGCTCGCCCGGGACAGAGCGGTCGATCTTTTGCGTCAATTGGCGGGCGGCCGGTTGGTCGGGACGTCGAGCTTCGGCGCTCTGCCTTTGGAAGAGACGCCTATCTTCCTTCAAAGAAGAACCGTAGAGCGGCTTTGCGGGGAACTCCCGCCGCCCGAGGAAGTGGAGGGGGTCCTTGGGCGGTTGGGGTTGCAGCTTATTGAGAAGCGGGAGGCCGGCTGGCTCTGGAATATCCCCAGCCATCGAGCGGACTTAGGAGAGGAAGCCGACTTGGTGGAAGAGATCGTTCGGACACGAGGACTGGTGGGAGTGGTCTCCCGGGTTTGCGCAGGATGGGCCGAAAGGAGCCGGCACGACCACCGGTGGGATCGACGGGAGTCGGTGCGAAGCGCGCTTGGCGCTCGCGGATGGCACGAGTGCGTCAGCTTACCTTTTACGGCACAAGATCCGGGGGAGATCGGAGTCGAGCTATCGAATCCAGCGAATGCAGATTTTCGCTTTCTACGCACCGAGCTGGGATCGGGTCTCTTCGAGATCGCCCGCACCAATTGGGCAAAGGGTAATCGGAGCGTGCGCCTCTTCGAGATCGGCCGAGTGGTGCACCAGTGCCGGGGTCGGGTGGAGGAGCGAGAGCGGCTCGCGGTTCTCGCCGCTGGCGAGGCGCAGGAGCCTCACTGGTTGGGAGGAGAGCGTCAGATCGACTTTTACGATGTCAAAGGGCTCGCAGATTTCCTGGAGAACTCTTTCGGCTTTCCCGAGGAGGCCCGCATACGGCTGGAGAGCATCCCCCGCGAGGCCGCCGCTAAACACAAAGTAGACGCGGAGGTTGTTCTCTTGGAGTACGATCTCGAGCCGTGGCTTTCTCGCGAGGAGGGCAAAACGCTCTTTCGCCCGTTGCCGGTCTATCCGGCCGTTCGCCGGGATATTGCCGTCGTCGTGGATGAAGCGGTGAGTCACCAAGAAATCTGTCGCGCCATCGAAGCAAGCCGGCCTCCCTGCCTGGAGGGATTGCGGTTGTTCGACTTGTTTCGGGATCCCTCGGGTTCCCGCCTGCCAGCGGGGAAGAAGTCAATGGCCTACGCCTTGACTTTCCGGTCTTCCGATCGCACCCTAACGGACAGCGAGGTCAACGGGTGGCTTGCCGACGTGAAGGGTGCCTTGCGATCTCGGGGCTGGCCGCTTCGGGAGGCATGATGAGTTCGGAGGCCGCCGGGTTCTTTGAACGACAGCCTGGATGGATGGCGGTGGATAACTTTTCGGAAACTTCAAAGAGAGTTGACGAACAATTTCCCTATGCTGCTCGTGCTTGGGATGCACGTGCCTTTCCTCCGATAAGTTCGATGACGGGAGCCGGCATGGCTTGCGCTGCTGACGCCAGGCCTTCACTGGAAGACGGAGGCACGCGGCTAGGCTCCCACCTGCCTGAAAAGTGGTCGAAAGGCCCCATTTTCCACACGGCAGCATGGGGAACATTCTTTAGCCGGTAGCAGTTGCTAACCCAGCCTTTGTTCGAGGCCCTCTCCGTCGGTTACCGCGCCCAAATGGGCGGAGCCGACCAGCGCCCGGTATGTGGCGAGGACCCCGCGCCGGTACCGGCTCTCCGGGGGGGTCCAAGCCGCCAATCGTCGATCGATCTCCTCCCGGGGAAGCTCAAGCTGGATCGCTTCTTTTTCAGCGTCGATCGTGATCCGATCTCCGTTGCGAACGATAGCCAGGGGCCCACCGGCCGCGGCTTCGGGACAGATGTGGCCGACGACAAAGCCGTGGCTTCCCCCGGAAAAGCGTCCGTCGGTGATCAGGGCCACATCCTTGCCGAGGCCTCGGCCCATGAGCGCCGAGGTCGGAGAGAGCATCTCCCTCATTCCGGGACCGCCCTTCGGACCCTCGTAACGAATGACGATGACATCTCCTTTCCCCACGGAGCCGTCCAGGATGCTGGTCAAGGCGGCTTCCTCCGAGTCGAAGACGCGGGCGGTCCCCGTAAAGCGGAGCCCTTCCTTTCCGGTCAGCTTGGCCACCGCGCCGAATGGGGCGAGATTGCCGCGCAGGATGACGATATGCCCCTCGGGCTTGATCGGCTTTTCGAATGGGCGGACGATCTCTTGGTCAGGGGGATAGTCGGCGACCCGCTCGATATTGTCGGCGAGCGTTGCCCCGGAGACCGTCAGGCAGTCTCCGTGAAGTAGCCCCTTCTCCAAGAGCCTCCGCAAAAGGGGAGGGAGCCCTCCGATCTGCGACCACTCGGCGACGGCAAACCGACCACTCGGCTTGAGATCGGCGAGGACCGGTACCCGCTTGCCGATCCGCCGGAAATCTTCCAAGCTCAGCTCGACCTCGGCCGCATGGGCGATTGCCAGGAGATGGAGCACGGCATTGGTAGAGCCGCCGAGGGCCATGACAACCGCGATCGCATTTTCGAAAGCCTTCCGTGTGAGGATATCGCGGGGACGAAGGCCACGGTCGATCAGTTGAGCGACCGCCCTTCCTGCGGCACGGCAGCCGGCCTGTTTCTCCTTGGAAACCGCAAGCTCGGTCGAGCTTCCCGGGAGACTCATGCCGAGCGCCTCGATCGCGCATGCCATCGTGTTGGCTGTGTACATGCCCCCGCAAGACCCCGGGCCGGGAATGGCATGGCTCTCGATAGCGGCAAGGTCCTCAAGCGAGAGAGCGCCTTTGGCTTCGGCGCCGACCGCCTCGAAGACGGAGACGATGTCGATCTTCTTCCCATGCAAGCAGCCGGGCAGAATGCTACCGCCATAGACGAATACGCTGGGCCGGTTGAGCCTTGCCAACGCGATTAGGCAGCCAGGCAGGTTCTTGTCGCAGCCGCCGATGGCCACGAGCCCATCCATTCCTTCCGCTGCCGCCACTGTCTCGACCGAATCGGCGATCACCTCCCGGGAAACCAAGGAGTATTTCATCCCTTCAGTCCCCATCGAGATCCCGTCCGAGACCGTGATCGTATTAAAAATAAGGGCCTTGGCGCCTGCCTCCTCCGCGCCCGCAGCCGCCTCCCGAGCGAGGCCGTCGATATGCATGTTGCACGGAGTCACTTGACTCCAGGTCGAGGCGATGCCGATCAGATCCTTCCCCTCGAACTCTTCCCTCTGGAATCCGAGTGGATAGAGCATCGAGCGGTTCGGGGCGCGCTTGGCTCCGTCGAAGATTTGACGGGAGTAGGCTCGGTGGCATCCGGAAGATTGAGGCTGGGAGGGTGGTGGATTCTTGATCGTCTTGTCCATGGGTCTTTCTTTCCGGGATGGCCGCTCTCTGTCAATGGGCGAATCGGAAAAAGCCGCGTGCGTTTCGCGAGCTCGCCTCCCCGACGGCAGACAAAGACGTGTCGCGCAGGCGGGCGATCGCTTCACCAACGAGACGGACATGCCAAGGCTCGCATCGCTTGCCTCGATGTGGAACCGGGGCCAGAAATGGGCAGTCGGTCTCCACGAAGAACTTGTCCATGGGCACGGCTCGGGCGCTGGCTTGTGCTAGAGGGGCGTTGGGGAAGGTGACGATGCCGGTGAAGGAGACGAAGTGGCCGCGCCGAATCAGCTCCCGGAGTCGTTCCGGTCCTTCTCCGAAACAGTGAAAGACGCAGGGCACCGGGTTGTGCATCTCATCGAGGATCGCAAGGGTCTCATCCCAGGCGGATCGCTGATGGATGACGACGGGAAGGGCTTTCTCCCTGGCGAAAGCGAGCTGAGCCCGGAAGACCCGTTGTTGACACTCCTTTTCCTTCTGCGATGCATCCGGGTCCTCGGGGAGGCGGTGATAGTCGAGACCGATTTCGCCGATCGCGACAACCTCGCTGTGCGTAGCAGCATCTTCTAGATCCGCAAGGAAGCCGGGCTGGGCGGCATGGGCGCTTTTGGGGTGGATTCCCACGGTGCAGGCGATGCATGGGTGTCTCTGCGCGAGAGCGAGCGCGGCTCGGCCGGAGGCAACATCGGTTGCCACGACAATGATGCGATCGATTCCCTCCTCTTGCGCCCGGGCAATGACTTCTTCCCGGTCCTTTGAGAACTCCGGGAAATATAAGTGAGCATGGGTGTCCATCCACATGATTAGTCCAGAAGGATCGCCAAGCCGTCGAAGGCCGCTCCGATGCCGACCGGCAGATCGGCCTCGCGGTCTCGGTGGCTCTTGTGATGGGTGAGATGGGTCAAATAAGTCCGCCCGGCGCCGGCCTGTCTGGCAATCTTGACGGCTTGCTGGGAGGTCAGGTGCGTGGGATGGGGCTCGTCACGTAACCCGTCGATGATGAGAACTTCGACGGATCGGATTGCCGACAGAATGTCGTTCGGCACGGCGTGGCAATCGCTCAGGTAGGCGAGGAGCTTCCTCCCATGGCGTTCGAGAAGATAGCCGAAGGTGGTCACGCTGCCGTGGGGAACCGGCAAGGGGGTGACGGTCAGCTTGCCGAGAGGAAAAGACCGTTCCACAGGGTGAGGCAAGAGGCGAACGTAGGCCGCAGCTGCGGTCGTGGAGTCAAAGGCGTAGGGAAACATGCGAGCGAGAATCTCGAGAGTCACTGCGGGGCCATAGACGGGGAGGCGTTCCCGACGGAGTTCGCAAAACCGGCGCAAATCGTCGAGGCCGAGGACGTGGTCGGCGTGATGATGGGTGTACAAGACGGCGCCGACGTCGGAGATTCCCTCGCGGAGGCATTGAGATCGCAAATCGGTCGCCGTGTCGATAAGAAAGGGAAGGTCGCCGTCGTCGACGAAGAGCGAAGCCCGGGTCCGGCGATCCCGAGGGTCCGGGGAGAGGCAGACCGGGCATCGGCAGCCGATCATCGGCACTCCCTGCGAGGTGCCCGAACCCAGCACCAGCGCACGCAGCAGAGGGGCGTTCGTTCGAGCCATCGGGAGACTTTTCTACCAACAAAACGAGCGCTCGCCGAGGAATTCCTCGCTTCTATGCCGGTGACGGGGTAGACTCTGCTTTTATTCGGCGAAGCGAGGAGGTCCACGAAGCAGAAGGCAAGTTGACTTGCCGCCCGTGAGGCGTAGTGTGCTCGAGTGAGAACTGGGATAATACAGGCCGGGAATCTCGACGGGATATGCGTGCTCAAGGTCGTCGGGGCAGGCTCATTCGAGCATTCGTTCGCGCTTCGCCATTATTGCGACAATCTCATTCAATCCGGAGCTAGGGGGCTTCTTGTGGATTTAACGGAGTGCACCTATCTGGACAGCACCTTTCTCGGTATTCTGGCGGCACCGGCATTAAAGCTGCAAAAAGGGGGAGGCATCCTTCAGGTAGCCGGAGCCAGCCGCCGCGTCTTGGAGTTCATTCGCTCCTTCGGGCTGGAGCGGCTCTTTGAGTGCGTGGATCCGATCGCGCCTTACGATGCCGCGGAGCTCCGACCCTTGGAATCGGGGGTGCCGCAGAAGGAAACGACCGGAGAACTGCTTCTTCAGGCTCATCGGTCTTTGCTGGAGTGCGATCCAAGAAATGCGCCGAAGTTTCAGGATCTTGTTTCCTATCTTGGAGCCGAGGTCGGCCATCTGGAGCAAAGAGAGGTGGGCTAGCCGCGGGGGCCTGGAAGCTCAGTTCCGTGCACCCACTTGGCGACAGCGCCCGCGAGGGAGCCTAGGCGGGACTCCCGACTATTCTTGGCAAGAACGGAGCGCGGGAGTTGTCTCTGGAAGGTATTATCGGAGAGTTCGATGCCGTCTGCTCCCCCGGGCGGGCCGGCCGACGATGTTGCGCTTGAGCGAGTCGAAAGATAAGGTAAGGCTTCCTTTATGACCGAAGATCGTAGAGAGAACTTAGCCGCCCAGAATTCAGCCGAGGCTACGCCCTCTTTTTTCGTGGTGAGTCGCGAGCGGGTCGAACGGTGGCGGCGGCGATCTCAGGATGCGGACGAGATGCAGGACCGCCTGCTGCGAACGTTGGCCGAATGGGAGAACGCGCGGAAGAGGATGGCCAAGGAAAAAGAGGATGCGATCCGGCTGGCGAACGCCTCTCTCCTCCAGAATCTTCTTCCGGTCGTCGATAACTTTGTTCTCGGGGTAGAAGCGGCGCAGAACGCGGCGGATAGTCAGTCGATCGCCCAAGGCATGAAGATGATTTTGTCGCAGCTTCAAACCCTGCTTCGAGAAGAAGGGGTGGAGGTGATCGAAGCGGTAGGCAAGCCGTTCGACCCTCATCAGCAGGAGGCGGCAGGTTTCGTGGAAACGGACGAGGTCGAGGAGGGAATTGTCGCGACACAGAAGCGGAGCGGCTATCTTTATAAAGGCCGCCTGCTTCGACCTGCGCTGGTCTATGTCTCAAGGAAGCCGTCCAAGAGCACGGAGGGCCGCAAAGAAGAGGAAGAAACCCGTCTGCCGGAACAATGACCTCTCAGCGTGACTATTATGAGATCCTCGGCCTGGCGAAAGGAGCTAGTGCCGAAGAGATTAAAAAGGCCTACCGCAAGCTCGCCTTAAAATATCATCCCGATCGAAACGCGGGAGACCGCGCGGCGGAGGAAAAGTTCAAAGAGTTGAGCAAAGCCTATGAAGTGCTCAACGATCCTGAAAAGCGCGCGGCTTACGATCGATTCGGCCATGCGGCCTTTGAAGCGCAGGGAGGAGCGACCGCGGCGGGCTTCCATGATCCTTTCGAAATTTTCAAGGAGGTCTTCGGCGGTTCGGGGCTTTTCGGCGAAGGGGTTTTCGGTAGCCTCTTCGAAGAAGCCTTCGGCGTCGGAGGGAATAGGCGATCCCGGCAGGAAAGGGGAGCCGACCTTCGATGCGACCTGGAAATCGATTTCGAGGAGGCCGCTCTGGGCTGCGAAAAGCAGATCGCCTTTCCCAAGCTTGAGCACTGTTCGGCCTGCGGAGGCACCGGGGTCGCCTCCGGCTCCGCCCGGAAGGCCTGTCCGACTTGTCACGGCCAGGGCCAGGTGCGGGTGACACGCGGTTTCTTGACCGTCGCCCAGACCTGTCCTCGGTGTCACGGCACGGGAGCCGTCATCGACCGGCCATGCGCATCGTGTCGAGGGGAAGGAAGGGTTAAACAGACGGCGGAGATGAACATCAAGATCCCCGCCGGCATCGACGACGGTTATCGCCTTCGCCTCGCGGGTTACGGTGAAAGCGGCGCGGGCGGCGGCCCTGCTGGAGACCTTTACGTGGTGGTGCATGTGCGGCGGCACGAGGTTTTCGAGAGGCAAGGGAACGATCTCTATTGCGACATGCCGATCAGTTTTGTCCAAGCGGCACTCGGCGGAGAGGTAACCGTGCCCTGTCTCATAGGAAGAGCGACGCTCAAGATTCCTGCGGGAACACAGAGCGGGCAGGTCTTCCGCCTCCGCGGACGCGGGGTTGCCGACGTGCATGGACGGGGAATCGGGGATCTGCTGGTCCGAGTGGTGATTGAAGTGCCCACGCGCCTCAACGCGGAGCAGCGGCAAAAGCTGGAGGCTTTTGCGGCGAGCTGCAATGCCGACACCCATCCCCAGCAGGAAGGATTCTTGGAACGCGCCAAGCGGTTCTTTGGGGCGGAATAGTTCGGTCGCCTTTTTCGGATCAGATCGGGCGGATAGCCATGCCACGCTCCCGGAGGAAGTTGTTGAGGTCGGGAGGAAGCGGGGAGGTCACGTTCAGATCATCTCCGCGCCAGTGGAAGGAGAGGCGGGAGGCGTGCAGTGCGTGGCGGGCGAGACAGAGACGCTCGGCGAGCTCAGGACTCCAGCCGTGAGCGGCAAACTGAAGGAAACAGTTCGGGTCAGGCCCATAGATCTTGTCGCCGACGATCGGATGGCAAATGGTGGAGAGATGTACCCGGATCTGGTGAAGGCGCCCGGTTTTTGGGGAAACGCGCAACAGGCTCATTTCCTCCCCCGAACATAGGGAGCGTACGACCGTTATCGCCGGCGATCCGTCCGGACGGATCCCTTGTCGGATGGCCACCGGGTTCTCTTCGGAGATTCCGATATAGCCTAACGGCGCGTCGATCTCGAGAAAGTCGCAATTCAGCTTTCCCCAGACAATCGCCAGATATTCTTTTTCGATGAGCCTCTTCTCCATGAGGCGGCCGAGCGAGGAGGCCGCGGCGGCATCCTTGCCGACCAGCATCAGGCCGCTGGTCTCTCGATCGAGCCGATTTGCCAGGAAGAACGAGGACCCGCCTCGGTTCTCGGCAAGCCAGCTTAGCAAGCTGGGGCGGTCATTCCGACGAGTCGGATGAGACAGGAGGAAGGGCGGCTTGTCGACGACGAGGAAATCGTCGGTCTCGAAGATGACGCAGGGATCGTACGGGGGTTCCAATTTGTGTTGCAGCATCGAGGGTGCGATTGCATGCCCATGTTAGGCGATTGGAGGATCCTGGTCGAGGATCTCGACAGGGCAGTCGGGAAGGACGTCGAAGAAAGAGCGGCCATACCGTTTGGTCAAGATGCGGGAATCCAGGATCACGACCGTTCCCCGGTCCTCCCGGCTCCGGATCAGCCTTCCGATTCCTTGACGAAATTTCAGGAGCGCCTCCGGGAGAAAATAGGAGAGGAAGGGATCGTTCCCGGCCGCCTGCAACTGTTCCGCTCGCGCCTGGGCGAGCGGGTGGTCCGGAGTTCCGAAGGGGAGTCGAGTGAGGATCACGCACGAAAGAGCTTCACCCGGAACGTCCACCCCTTGCCAGAAGCTGTCCGCTCCGAAGAGGACCGCACCCGGGGAGGCTCGAAAGCGCTCCAAGAGCCGGTGCCGATCGGCGATGCCGTCTTGAACGAGCAGAGGGAATCCTTTGCGTTCGAAGAACGGGGCAAGCCGGGACGCCAGACTAAGCAGCGTCCTCCGATTCGTAAAGAGGACAAAAGCCGACCCGCGGCTTTCGGCGGTGAAATGGCGGATCCACGCTTCCAGGGCCGCTTCATAACCTGCGCTCTCCGAGGGATCGGGCATCCGGCGGGGAACGCAAACCTTCATCTGGCGTGCGTAGTCGAAGGAGGAGTCGAGAATGAGGGTTCTCGGTTCGCGCAGGCCGAGCCTCTTTTGAAAGTAGTGAAAGTTTCCTCCGATCGTAAGCGTTGCGCTGGTGAAAACAAGGGAGCGTCCCTCTTGGTAGAGCAGCCGTTCCAGCAGAGGGGCGACCGACAGGGGGACCGCTGCGAGCCGGGTTCCCTCGGCAGAGCCGGAATCCTGAGGTTCGATCCAGTAGACGTGGTCGGAAAGGGATTGATCTAGGAAGGCAGAGAAGGAGGCGCGCAGGCCGGCGGTCTTTCGAGCGTGATCCTCGATCTCGCGCTTGAGATCTCGATCGGCGGCCTCCGATGCTGCGTCTAAAAGCGACTCGGCGAGTTCCGCCAAGGGCACGTCCAAGAGATTCGGCACGAAATCCGGCCGGAGGATGCGGACTTCGCGGGTCTTCGAGCCGCTCACGGCGGCACGCAGGCTCTCGAAAAGCGCGGCGAGAGAGGCGAGCGTGTCCTTGGTCTTTCGAATGGAATCGCTTGCCCGCAGCAATGCGAGAAGACCACGGCCGGTTCGAGGATGGTAGAGCCTTTGCAGAAGAGACCTCGTCTGTCCCTCCGAGAGGGAGAGGCCGAGATGCCGAGCGGCGACCGCCTCGACCTGATGGGCTTCGTCGAAGATCACGAAATCCTTGGCGAAGGAGAGGTCTTCGCTCGGGTCGGAGCCGAGGCCGCCTGCCAGCAGGGAAAAGAAGAGCGCATGATTGACGATCGTAAGGTCGGCCTCCGCGCTGCGGTCTCGGAGCCGCTGATAGAAGCAGCGCGGGTTGTCCTGGCAGCTCCTTGCCGTGCAGAGTTGGGGTTCGGAGCAGAGCCGGTTCCAAAGGCCGGGCTCCGGAGGAGGATCGAGTTCTTCCCAGCAGCCAGTCTTGGTTTCGAAGGACCAGCGGGCGATCCGGGCGATCTCTTCACTTTCGCGCAGAGCAAAAAGGTCTCCTCCATAGCGCAGGGCCTGGTCGATGCGTCGAGGGCAGAAGTAGTTCCTCCTCCCTTTGAGGAGCACTACGGAAAACGAGTCCGACAGGGTGCGGAGGAGTAGAGGCAAATCTCGGCGGAAAAGCTGGGCTTGAAGGTTCAACGTATGGGTGGAGATCACGCCGCGCTCGCCCAGTTCCCGTGCGCAGCGAAGAGCGGGGAAAAGATAGGCGAGGCTCTTCCCGGTCCCGGTCCCGGCTTCGACGGCCAGGACGGCCTTTTCCTCGAGTACTTCGGCCACCGCGCGCGCCATGCTTTGCTGCTGTGGCCGGAATTCGAAGTGCCGGGCGGCGGAGAGTGGACCGCTGGGAGAGAAGAAGGCTTGCGCCTCATCGGCGAGCGTATGGTTTGGCCGGGAGCAGTGGCCGTTTCTCTCCGAGCCCAAGGAAGGAGGGTCTACTTCCATTGCAAGCGGGTGCCGGCCAGCCGCTTTTCGAGCTCGGCGACGACCCGTCGTTCCTCTTCTTCTCCTTTCGCCGAAAAAGTCACGCTCCAACGCAGGTAGGCACCGGCGTCATCCCATGGCACAGTGGAGATCTGCCGTTCGGTGATCATCCACTCCGCCGCTTTTTCCGCGGTTGGGAAATGGATCTGCTCGTGCCCAATCGTCGCGGAGCTGGGCGCGGGCGTGTAGAGGAAGAACGAGGCGTCCGGCTTGCGTGCCGGACAGCCCAATCGGCGGAGGGCTTCAACAAGAAGGTCCATTCGCCGGGAGTACTTTTGTGCGATCCGCTGTGTAAGCTCCGGGTGGTCCAGGCCGTAGGCGAACGCATGCTGAATCGCAAGAAACTGGCCCGAGTCGGTGTGGTCCTTGACCGAGGAATAGGCCTGGATGAGCCTCGAATCGCCGGCAACGAAGCCGCACCGCCAGCCGGTCATGTTGAAGTTCTTGCTCGCCGAATGAAGCTCGAGTCCGATCTCCTTGGCTCCCGGAATGGAAAGAAAGCTCAGAGGGGATCCCGTAAAGACGAGGCCCGCATAGGCAAAGTCGTGAATTACGAGGATCCGGTGGCGATGGGCGAATGCCACGACCTCTTCGAAGAATGCGCGCGTTGCCGTGGCCCCCGTGGGATTGTTTGGGTAGTTCAGGACGAGAACCTTGGTACGGCGCAGCACATCGGCGGGAACGGATTCGAGGTCAGGTAAGAAGGCGTTCTTCTCCAAGAGGGGAAGATGGAAAACTTGGCCTCCGTAGTATTGCGCGTGCGTCCCGAAGACCGGGTAGCCTGGCACTGTCATCAGGACGACGTCGCCTGGGTCGATGAAGCAGGCGGGCAGAATGGAGAGGGCCGCCTTGGAGCCGATCGAATGGCAGATCTCGGTCTCGGGATCGGCAAAAACCCCGCAGACCCGCTTAAGGTAACGCGCGGCCGCTTCCTTTAGTCGAGGGCCGCCATTGTCGGCATAGCCTCGGTTTTCAGGTCTTCGTGCCTCTTCGGTCAATCGTTCGACGATTTCAGCGGGAGCCATGTCGTCCGGCTCCCCGACGCCAAGATCCAGCAGCTCGATCTCCGGGTGCTTTTCGCGAGCCGCCCGCTTGGCCCGTTTAATCTTCTCAAACTTATAGATTTCGATCTCTTTTCCAAATCGAACGCCCCCGATCCGCTGAGCGAAAGAGGTGGCTGGAAAGTTTTCCATAGGCTTCGCGTATCCGTTTGCTCTCTTTTCCTTTTACGAGGCCCGGGAGCCAAAGGCAATCGTCCCTTGACGCCCCGCGTGGCCGCAATTTCTCGGGCTTTCGGTGTTCGAGGAGGAGCCGAGGCATCAAAGACGCGGGCTTTGCCCCGTTTATCCGGTTTTTCTCCATGGAGACTGGTTGGGTTTCTTGGGCTAGGCCTGTTACGCTTTTGCCGTGAAGCATGCAAGGATGACCAGCGCGGCGGCCTTTCTCTTTCGGCGGGAGCGACTCGCTTCTTCTCGTGCTTGGGCCTTCGCCGCCCTTGTCGTGCTTTCGGGCGGCCTTTTCGCAAGGGCGTCGGCCGCCCGCGACTTCGAGTTGCCGATTCAGCTTGTTTGGGCTCGCGAATACTACACGCTCTTTCTAGCGAAATCCCATTCCGGGGAGGGGCGCGTCCAACCCTACGTGCGTTGCCTCGTCTATCTGGAATTCCAGAATTGGGGTGCCACGCAGCGCGTGCCCATGGGCCACGGAGAACGTCCGGACTACCCGAATATTCAATTTCGGGTCTGGCGAAATCAGGTGCCGATCCCATACGAGAGAAGAGTGTTTCCCGGCTTGGGGGCTCAGGATTGCTACAGCGTCAACTTCGCCGCTGGGGAGAAAGTTCGCGTCACCTACGAGTATGTCGAGCAGGTCTTGAGCCACAATCCGGCGGCAAAGGTCGATGTTTTCGAAGATACCTGGGGCTTCGAGGGCTATCGGCCACCGCTGGAGGACTGGTGGATCGTGGTCGATCTGGGTCAGATGTACACGCAGTACCAAGCTTCTCCGGGGTTTGGCGAGAGTCCTGC
Source organism: Methylacidiphilaceae bacterium (assembly GCA_050179015.1). Lineage (GTDB taxonomy): Bacteria > Verrucomicrobiota > Verrucomicrobiia > Methylacidiphilales > Methylacidiphilaceae > Methylacidimicrobium. The sequence continues at coordinate 16,011 of JBFXFN010000026.1, forward strand.
GACTCCGGCGCTTCCGTATCAGACATTTTTTAACCGGATCTTCCGGGTCGCTCCCCAGGGCTACCGAAGCCGGGGGACACAGATCTGGTGGCGTTTTCGGAACGTGGGAGAGCAGAGGATGCATTCGTTCCCAAGGCTGCGGGTCGAGTGGCAGGCATGGTATCGTTAGCGGCCGCTCCTCGCAAATTTCGTCTGAGCTGGCCCTTTTTCGCCAGCCGCGGGAGAAAGCTTGGGAGAAACAGCGCCTAGCGCCAGAGCCGGTAAGCTGCGTAGAGCAGAAAGACCGCGAAGGCCCGCTTGGCATAGACAGCCGGGATCGCTTGAATAAAGAAGGACCCGAGGGCAGCGCCTGCGGCTCCGGAGAGAGCGATTACGGTAAAGACGCTCCAGTCGATCTGCTTGAGAGTCCAATTCGCAAGGCTGCCGGCCAGGGCGATCGGCAAGATCAGGGCGAGGGAAGTTCCCACCGCGATGTGATAGGGTACGGCAAAGGAGAGGACGAGGACCGGGACGAGAAGCGAGCCTCCTCCGATGCCGAAGCAGCCGCTCGCGAAACCGGCCAAGAGACCGAGCAAGGCAAGGCCAAGAATGTGCATAGGCAAGAGATAGGGAGCTGGATTGACCGGGTCGAGCCTGGCGAGCCATTTTTTATCGTCGGCTCGACCGGGGTCGGGAAAACCGAGATCGCGCACGCGATAGCGGAACGGTCTGGTGCTTCGATCCTCTCGATGGATTCCATGCAGGTCTATCGCGGCCTCGATCGAGGGACGGCGAAACCCTCCCGGGAGGATCAGGCCCGCTTTTCCTATGGAGGGGTGGACCTGGTGGATTGGCGCGAGCCGTTTTCGGTGGCGCAATATCGGGAGCACGCCCAAGCTTTTTTGGAAGACTGCAAGAGCCGAGGGCGTCCAGCAATCGTGGTTGGAGGCACCGGCCTCTATTATCGCGGGATGATCCAGGGCCTCTGTGAGGCGCCTCCGGGAAGTGCCGCCCTTCGCCAGGAGCTGGAGGCTCTGGCCCTTCCCGAGCTTGCCGTGCGGCTCAAGGCGATCGACCCGAAGGCCGGCGCGCGCATCGATCTGCGCAATCCAAGACGCCTCATTCGGGCGATTGAGGTCAAGGAAACGACCGGAGTTTCTCTCTTGGATTGGCAGAAGGAGACGACACGGCCCTTGCTGCGGCGTTACCGCGCTCTTTGGGTGGAGCGGACGGCCGAAGCCTTGCAGCGCCGTATCTCCGCCCGCGTTCGGACGTGGCTCGGCGCGGGATGGGTCGAGGAGGTGGCCGACCGGCTACGCGAAGCGGGACCCGAACCCATTTCCCGGTGCCCCGCCATCGGTTACGCGGCGATCGCGCAATTCCTGGTCCACGGAGGCAGTCGAGCCATTCTTGAGGAGACGATTATTCGGGACACCTGCCGGTACGCACGGAAGCAGTTGACTTGGTTTCGGAAAGAGCCTAGTCTTGTTCATCATCTGGTACTTGAAGAGCATGGTACTCTTCCCTGGGTTTCTTAGGCCGAAGCCTTCTCTTGGGGGCACGATCGTATCGCTGGCTGGATGAGAACGCTCGGTCGCTCCGCAGAGAAGGCGCTCCTTGTCGGGCTGGAGCTTCCGAATCAGAAAGGGCCGCGAGTCACCGAATCCCTCGAGGAGCTGGGAGAGCTTGTCCGGAGCGCGGGCGCATCGGTCGCCTCCCATGCCATTCAGCGGCTCCAGACGCCGACCTCTCCTTTCTATATTGGGCGCGGCAAGGCGCAAGAGCTCTCCGAGAGATGTCAGGAAGGCGGAATCCATTCGGTGATTTTCGATGACGAGTTGACTCCGGCGCAGAGCCGGAATCTATCGAATGTCTTTTCTCGGAAGGTCTTGGATCGGACCCAGCTCATTCTCGACATTTTCGCTCAGCGAGCGAAGACCCGGGAGGGGAAGATTCAAATCGAGCTCGCTCAGCTCCTATACCTGCTCCCGAGGCTCACCCGGCTTTGGAGCCATCTTTCGCGACAGTCCGGGGGCATCGGCACGCGGGGTCCCGGGGAAACGCAGCTAGAGGTCGACAGGCGAAGAGTCCAGCAGCGGATCGCGCGCCTGCACCGCGAGCTGGAGGAGGTGCGACGCTCCCGGACGGTGCAGCGGCAAGGGAGGCACCGCTGCTCCTGGCCGACCCTCTGTCTGGTGGGATACACCAACTCCGGAAAATCGACCCTGTTCAATCGGCTGACCCAGGCAGAGGTGTTGGTCGAGGACAAGCTTTTTGCAACGCTCGACCCGACGATCCGGCTTTTATCGCTCAACGGAAAACAGCGGGCCTTCCTGGCCGACACGGTCGGCTTTATCCGAAAGCTGCCTCACGACCTGATCGACTCCTTCCGGGCCACGTTGGAAGAAGTAAAGGAAGCCGACCTTCTTCTTCACATTGTCGACGTCTCCGATCCGAAGGCGGAAGAGCGCATTTCGGATGTGCGCCGGGTCTTGGAAGAGTTGGGCGTGCTTCAGAAACCCTCGCTTCTCGTATGGAACAAGATTGATCGCTTGCGTGGTCCCGCGCCGCTCAATCGCCTCCTGCAGCGGAACCCCGGAAGCCTTGGGATTTCCGCTCGTGACGGATCCGGGATCGACGAGCTTCTCTCGCGGATCGAAACCTGGTCGCGAGGCAGAGCGCTCTTTTTCCATTTTCTCTTGCCGGTCGAGCGCGGCGATCTCCTGGCTCGGCTCCATCGGGAGGGAGAGCCCGTGCAGGTTCGCTACCGGCCCGACGGCGTGGAGGTGCGCGCTTGGATTCCGCCTTTCTTGCAAGCGGCGCTTGCGCCCTTTATTGTCCCCGAGCGTGGCTCGGCGGATTCGCGAGATGTTGCCGGCGGAACGGCCGTTGGAGAGGATGGCAGCGAGCGGGCCGAATGGGCTGAAGGATTCGGAGCTTCTGGCAATTCTTCTCGGAAGTGGTAGGAACGGCCTCTCGGCCGTCGGCCTCGGAGAAGAACTCATAGCGGGGTTCGGCAGCCTGCAGGCTCTGGGGAGAGCTTCGCTAGCGGAGCTTGCCAGGAACAAGGGAGTGGGACGAACCAAGGCCGCACGCCTGCTGGCCGCCTTCGTGCTTGGTGCCCGCTTGGCTCAGGAGGAGCTCGTGGGGAGGCGCATCTCGTCTCCGAAGGATGCGGTAGAATTCCTGGAGCCGAGGATGCGGCTCCTGCCGGTAGAGGTGCTCCTGGCAGTGCTCTTGGACGTAAAGGGCCGGGTTCTCGCCGTCGAGGAAATTACTCGAGGCACGCTGAACGAAAGTCTTTATCATCCCCGCGAGGCTTTTCGCGCCGCAATCGCCCACAAAGCCCATTCGGTTCTCTTCGCTCACAACCACCCCTCCGGGGATCCCTCCCCATCGGCGCAAGACATCGCGGTCAGCCGCGAAATGAAGCGGGCGGGAGAAATCCTGGGGATCGAGGTATTAGACCATCTGATTCTTGGAGGCTCGCGTAGCGGAGAACTTCTCTATCATAGCTTTCGGGAGCGAGGAGAGCGATGATTCATTCGAGCGCCATTGTCAGCCCCAAAGCCGACCTGGGACGGGAGGTCGAGGTAGGGCCTGGGGTCATCATCGAAGGGGACACGATTCTCGGCGATCGTTGCGAGATTCGAGCTTATGCCGTGATCGCCGCGGGAACGCGCATGGGATCGAGAAACCAGATCGGCTATGGGGCGATCATCGGCGCGGAACCGCAGGATCTCGCCTGGAACGGGGCCCCTTCCTGCGTGGTGATCGGAGAGGGCAACGTGATCCGGGAGCATGTCACCATTCATCGAGGTGCCAAGCCGGAGAGCGAGACGCGGATCGGCGACGACAATTATCTGATGGCAGGGTGCCATGTCGGCCACAACTGCCTTGTGGGCGACCGGGCGATCCTCGTGAACCATGTGCTGCTGGCTGGTTATGTTCAGGTGGGCGATCGCGCCTTTCTAGGAGGCGCTTCGGTGTTCCACCAGCATGTGCGAATCGGAGAGCTGGTCATGGTGCGGGGCGGGGTTCGGATCGGCATGGATATTCCTCCGTTTCTGATGGCCGTGGACGAGAACGAGGTCGCCGGGATCAACCGGGTCGGTTTGCGCCGGGCGGGCTTTTCCGAAGAGACGCGCCGCCGGCTCGAAGCCGCCTATCGCATCCTCTATCAAAGCGGACGCAATGTGAGCCAGGCCCTCGAGGAGATGGAAAAGCGGTGGCCGGATGGAGAAGTGCGGCGGATGGTCGACTTCATTCGCTCTTCGCGTCGGGGCATCTGCGCTCCCAATCGACGGAGGAGAAGATCGGAATCGAGCAAGAACGAACAGGGCAGCGAAGGGGGAAGCTTGTTCGGATAGGCTCCTTGCGTATAGCCAACTCTATTGGGTTTGGGGTCGGCACGCCCTGTATTCGGAAAACAATCGGATCTCCACATGGCGCTCTACCTCGACAAACCCAGCGGCATGCAGTGCTTCGAGAATAATGGGGGGAGGAAGGCAGGATTCAATCGTTTCGTGATAGTAGCGCCAGAGTTCCGTGCTTGTACGGCGGCATCCGATGAATCGGGCCATCCAGGGGACGGCGACACGGATGTAACTGCGCAGCAGAAGGCGTCCCCAGCGACTCTTGGGCTGTGTAATTTCGAGGAGTAGAAGTCGTCCGCCTGGACGCAGGACTCGATAAAATTCAGCGAACGCGGCATGGAGATCCCGGAGGTGGCGCAGCGCGTAACCCATGCTCAGGAAGTCGCAACTCGCGTCGGGAACCGGTAGCGCCTCCGCCTGGCCATGGAGCAGCTGCAGTCGCGGTTCGCGCACCTCCTTGAGCATCCCCGGGCTTGGGTCCACGCCTACGACGCGTCCTTGCGGGCCGACAAGCGTTAACGCCTCGCGTGCGAGCAGACCCGTTCCGACCGCCACATCGAGCACCTCCAACCCTCGAGTCAGTCCGGCCCGGCGCAAAGCGTGATTACGATAACGCGAGCCCCTGCCCAGCGTCATGAGCCTTTCGATTCGTTCGTAATCGGGGGCCGCTTCATCGAAGAGATTCCGCAGGTAGGACTCCCGGCTGAATCCGGCCAGAGAGTAGGACGCGAGCGGCGGATGGGGGGGTAAGGAGCCAAGAGGGTGGCAGCATTCATCGGGTTCAGAAGCTAGAGGAGGCATGACGCTCTCACAAAAATGGTTTGAGAGCAGTCATTTGCATGGGAAGAGAGATCGTTGGCAAGCTTTACGTAAGCATGGCCGCCAGCAGTCGCCCCAGGCGACTCCGGCTGGAGCAATTTTTGCCGCGGGTGGGTTCACTGCCCCTTTTGGGCATGCCCCCTTTTGCACGGCGCACAAGACATGTCGGCTAATCGGCCGGCTGTCCGATCTCTTTGGCCAGGGACGCGACGGTGGCGGGATCCTCCAGGGTTGTGGTATCCCCCTTGATGCGACCGCTGCGGACGAGATCCTTGAGCAGACGGCGCATGATTTTTCCGCTTCGCGTCTTCGGAAGGGCGGTCGTGAAGAGGATGTCCTTGGGGCGGGCGATCGTACTGATTTCCTCGGCCACGTGAAGACGGAGCTCGTCTTTGAGCTCTTCGGAGGCGGCTTCCCCTTGCCGAAGAGTCACGAAGGCGATAAGCGCCTCCCCTCTTTCCGGATCGGGTTCGCCGACTACGGCCGCTTCCGCGACCTTCGGGTGGCTCACGAGGGCGCTTTCGATTTCCGCCGTGCCGACACGATGCCCGGAGACATTGAGGACATCGTCGATCCTTCCCGTGATCCAGAAATAACCGTCTTGGTCTTGGCGGGCACCATCCCCGGTGAAATAGACTCCGGAAACCTGGCTCCAATAGGCGCTTCGGAAACTCTCTGAGTCGCCGTAAAGACCTCGGAGCATCGAGGGCCAAGGACGGCGGATCACCAGCCTCCCATCCGTTCCTGGAGGAACGGGCTTCCCCTCCTCATCGACGACGGCGGGATCGACGCCGAAGAAGGGAAGGGTGGTCGAGCCCGGCTTGCAGGGAGTCGCTCCGGGAAAGGGGGCGATCATCGCCGATCCGGTCTCGGTCTGCCACCAGGTATCGACGATGGGACAGCGGCCACGACCGATCTTCTCATGGTACCAGAGCCAAGCCTCCGGATTGAGCGGCTCTCCGACCGAGCCCAGGAGGCGAAGCGAGGAGAGATCCCAGGGCTCTACCCACTGCTCGCCAAAGCGCATGAAGGCTCGGATGGCGGTCGGCGCAGTGTAGAGGGTGTTGATCCGATAGCGCTCGATCATGCGCCAGAACCGGTCCGGCTGAGGGTAGTCGGGCGAACCTTCATAGATAAAGACCGAAGCCCCGATTGCCAGCGGACCATAAACGACGAAACTGTGACCGGTCACCCAACCGATGTCGGCCGTGCACCAGAAGAGATCCTCTTCCTTGATGTCGAAGAGATATTTGGTTGCCAGCGCGCAACCCAATAGGTAGCCGCCGGTCGAGTGCAGAATCCCCTTGGGCTTCCCCGTCGTTCCGCTGGTGTAGAGGATGTAGAGAGGATGCTCGCTGTCAAGGGGTTTTGCTTCGCAACGGGCATCGACCCCCTTCAGCTCTTCTTCGATCCAACGATCGCGTCCCGTCCTCATCGGAACGGGTTCCCCCGTTCGGCGGACGACCAGCACCCGTTCGACCTGCGGGAGATTCTCCAGGGCTCCGTTGACCCGCTCCTTGAGCGGAACGACTTTCCCTCGCCGGTAGCCTCCGTCCGCCGTGACGACGATCTTCGCCCCGCAATCGAGGACGCGATCCCGAATCGATTTGGCGCTGAAGCCGCCGAAGATGACGCTGTGCGCCGCCCCAAGACGCGCGCAGGCGAGCATGGCAATCACCGCTTCCGGAATCATCGGCAGGTAGATCACGACCCGATCGCCGGCAGCCACTCCATTCCGGGAAAGAACATTCGCCCACCGACAGACCTCCCAGTGGAGCTGCCGGTAGGTGAGCGTCCTCGCTTCTCCGGGCTCGCCTTCCCAGATGATCGCGGCCTTGTTGCATCGGGGTCCGTCTAGATGCCGATCGAGGCAGTTATCGCTGGCGTTGAGCTTTCCGCCGACAAACCAGCGCGCATGCGGCAGGTTCCACGCCAAAAGCTCTTTCCAGGGCTCGACCCAGTGCAGTTCGGCCGACATGCGCGCCCAAAACGTTCCGGGAGATTCGATCGACTCCCGGTAGAGCCGGCGGTACTCGTCCATGCTTCCCACATGCGCCCGGCTCGAAAATTCCTCAGGCGGAGGGAAAATATGTCCCTTTCCTACCGACGGAGCCGCTTTCGGCTGGCCGGCGCTGGCGGTCGCTTCTTTCATGCGGAATCTTGCTTCCTTGGACTCTCCCGAAGCACCATGCCAGAAGTCTTGGTTGCGTGGCCCGGGCCAAAACCTTCAGTCGCGCTGAGGCGTAGGAGCAATTCGACAGCCTCTATGCCTGCTCCCCGGCCATCATCTTGCGAATACGCGCGATATGACGACCTCCTTCAAACGGAGTCTCCAAAAATACTCGGACGATCTTGAGTGCGGCTTCCTCAGAGATGAGCCGCTCCCCAAGCGAGATGACATTCGCGTCGTTGTGGGCCCGGCCCAGGCGGGCGCTCTCCTCGTTGAAGCAATACGCGCACCGAACGCCCCGAACCTTATTGGCGACCATGGCCTCGCCATTTCCCGACCCGCCCAAGACGATACCACGGTCCGCCTTGCCCTCCGCGACAAGCACCGCCGCTGGGCGAATGTAATCCGGATAGTCGACAGGCTCCTGCGACCCTGTGCCGCAGTCGATCACCTCCTGACCGAGACTCTTCAGGAACTCTTTGATTCTTTCCTTGTAGGTGAAGCCGGCGTGATCGGATCCGAGGGCGATTTTCATAAAGGAGTTAAAGGAGAGCCCTTTTTAGCAGGGCGGTCGGTGACGATAAAGGCTCTTTTTCTGTCGGGGGGGCGTCACAGGGGACGATCCTGCCCTCCTTCGGTTCACGCGAGCCCGGCCTCGCGGTCGGAAGGAAAGCCAGCTTTTGTTGGGCGAGCAGCTCAACTCTTGATCTGCGTCTCGAGCTGAGCAATTTCGTCGCGAAGCAGGGCGGCCTCCTCGTAACGCTCTTCGGTTACGGCTTTGCGCAGGCTCTCCTGCAAATCCTCCAGCCGTCTCTGGTAAAACTGGTGGCGCAAAAACTTTGCGGGCATTTTTCCCTTGTGAATGACTCCCTTGTGCATGTCTCTGAGCATGGAATCAACGATCTCGGAAAACACTTCGTAGCAATGCGGACAGCCGAGACGGCCCGTCTTTTTGAAGTCGGACTGCGTAAATCCGCACTGGGGACAAGTCAGCTCATTTTTGGAGAACACCCGCTCGGGTTCCGACGCGCCGCCCAGGAGTAGATCCGCGAGAGAAAAGACGGAGGGGTCCGACACACCCTTTTCCTTGGCGCATTTTTCGCAAAGATGCACCTTTTGAACCTTGCCGCCGACAATCTGCGTCAGATGCACAGTCGCCGGCTCTTCGCAGAAATGGCACTTCATTGCTGCGCAGCATCGGTTGCTGCTGGCTCCCTTGAAGGATTGATAAGGGCGCCTGTGCTCCGTGTCAATGCGCGAAAGCGCAGCAACAGCCTTTGCGTTATAGATCCGGGCTTCCCCGTGCCGACCGTTCTCCCGTCCACTTCGACCACGGGGACGATTTCCGCGGCCGTGCCGGTAAGGAACACCTCGTCGGCGACGAACAGGTCATAACGGGTCATATTGCGCTCCACGGCGGTGATGCCCTCTTCGCGCGCGAGGCGAAGGATCTCCCTGCGCGTGATCCCGGGAAGCGCCCCGGCCGAAACCGGAGGGGTCGCAAGCTCTCCGCGCTTGAATACAAAAACGTTGTCTCCGGTGCACTCGGCCACGCAACCCTGCTCGTTGAGGAGCAGGGATTCGTCGGCTCCGGAGGCGCCCGCTTCCATCTTGGCCAAAATGTTGTTGAGGTAATTGAGAGATTTGATCGCTGGTTCCAGGGCTTCGGAAGAGACCCTCCTGACCGTCGCGGTATGCAGGCGGAGTCCCCGTTCGTAGACAGAGGCCGGGTAGAGGCGGATGGCGTCCGCAATGATAAAGAGGGTTGGCTTGGGGCAGGATGCAGGGTTTAAGCCAAGATCCCCTTTGCCGCGGGTGACCACGAGGCGGATGTAACCATCCCAAATGGAGTTTCGCCGACAGCACTCTAGGACGGCGTCCGTCAGCGCCGTCAGGCTCAGAGGGATGGAAAGAGAGATCGCCTTGGCCGAGTCGAAGAGGCGCTCCAGATGTTCTTCGAGGCGGAAGACGCGTCCGCCGTAGGCGCGGATCCCTTCGAAAACCCCGTCGCCATAAAGCAAGCCGTGATCAAACACAGAGACCTTGGCATCGGCTTCGTCGACGAATTTGCCATCCAAAAAAATCTTTTTCTCTTGCTGTTCTTTCATCGCAATTCCTTGCCCTTCGGCTCGTTTCGCGACCCAAGAGCGCGAAAGCTTCTTTCCCGATCCTGGCCGGGGAGGCAAGCTCTCATTCTCATCCGATCGCAAAAAAGGACTTTTGAATTCTGGTTAAAGCCGGGATTCCGAGGAGCTTCTGGAAGAGTCGGGCGCCGCAACCGGCGCAGCGGGCGGAACGGCCGCTTGCTCGAGCTTTCCTCCGGTTAAGGTTAATTGTCGATCCCCTCGCTGAGCCAGCCGGGGATCATGGGTTGCCAACACCAAGGTCTTGCCTCGACTCTTATGGAGATCCAGCAGGAGGTCGATGACCTCCATGCCGGTCTCCTCATCCAAGTTTCCGGTCGGCTCGTCGGCGATCAGGATTTCCGGATCGTTTCGCAGAGCACGCGCGATGGCGACGCGCTGCTGCTCGCCGCCCGAAAGTTCCCACGGACGGTGGTGCCATCGGTGGGTCATGCCGACGGCATCTAAAAGCTCCCAACCCGGTTTCGCATCCCGCTGTCCGAAGAGCATGGCCGGCAGGTTCACATTTTCCAGGGCCGTGAGTTCTGGCAGCAGATGGTAGGCCTGGAAGACCAAGCCGATCGCCTGCCCGCGCCAGACCGCAAGGCGCTTCCGGGAGAAGCGGGAGATCTCTTGCCGTCGATAGAGAACCCGCCCGGAATCCGGACCTTCGAGACCTGCCAGGAGATGCAGCAGGGTCGTCTTGCCCGATCCGGAGACCCCTTGAATCGTATAACAGAGCCCTTCGCGGAAGACCATGCTCACCCCGGTCAGCACCGGAACGCGAGCCGATCCGGCGCGGAAGCTCTTGTGGATCGCCTCCGCGGCGAGGACGGAAGGGGGTTGTGCGTTTTCGCTGCTCTCCGTCTCATTCATAGCGCAGCGCGGTTGCCGGCAACAATCTGGCGGCATTCCATGCAGGAATCCATGCGGCGCAGATGCAGAGGGCGATTGCGCTTGCGGCGATCCCGGCGATCTGCGGCGGATCGACGACCACTGGGATCGTCGCGAAGTGATAGACGTCCGCTGAAAAGAGATCAATTCCGAGTGTCCGTCCGATGAGGTCTCGCAGGACATTCAAATACCGCAGGGTGAAGGCGGCAAGAATCAATCCGGCCGCAGTACCCAGGACCCCGACGATGAGCCCGTGAAAGATGAAGATCCCGAGCACCTGTCCATCCGTCGCGCCTAGGGCTTTGAGGAGTCCGATCTCTCGGCGCTTCTGCGCGGTGATGGTGATCAGGGTGCTGCAGAGCCCGAAGGCGGCGACCAGGATGATAAAGAAGAGAATTACCGACATGGTCATCTTTTCCACGGCGATCGCGGTGAACAGGGGCCGGTTTTGATCCATCCAGGTAATCGCTTCCATGGGCGGGGCAAAGGAGGTATTGAGGCGGGCTTTAAGGCGATCGGCGGCCATCGGGTTTTGGACGCGCAAGGCGATCCCGTGAACGCCGTGGCCGAGACTGTAGAGATATTGAGCGTTCTGAAGAGAGGTGAGGAAAAAAGTGGAATCATATTCGAAGAGTCCTGTCCGGAAGATTCCGGAAATTTCAAGTTCGGTTGGAAGAGGGAGCGATTTCTTTCCGGAGTTGGCCGAGTCACGCAGCGCCTGGAGATGGCGAGGGGCGTAGATCACGACCTTGTCCCCTACGGTCGCCCCGTTGTGCTTAGCCCACTCGTCGCCGACGAGCACGGTATCCGCCTTGAGATTGTATTTGCCGGCGACGAGATATCGGCGCAGCGGAATCACTCCCAACTCGGCTTGAGGATCGATTCCCCGAAGGATCGGGGTCGTGATCCGGTCCGCATATTCGGCGAGGACCGGGCCGCTGACAAACGGAGCCGCGCCCTCGACGCCGGGCTCCTTGAGCAGAAGGGAGATCTCCCGATCGGGATGGTGCAGCACGTCGCCGTTGGAAACGACCAGGTGGGCATTGAAACCGATGATCTTTTCTTGCAGTTCGCGTTCGAAGCCCGCCATCACCGCCAGAACGACGACCAGCACAAGCACTCCAAGGGTGACGCCGAGCAGCGACAGGAGGGTGATGACGGAGACAAAGCTTCTCCTGGGTCGCAGGTAGCGCAGGGCCAGAAACCCCGGAAGCGAACGGGGCATGGAGCCCGCGGGTCCGTCTGAAAGAGCGGTGGCTCGGGTCATGAGGGGCGATTCTCGAAGGAAAGTCTTCGTTCCGAGGCTTCTAGCAAAAGCTTCTTCAGTGCGGTTCCCGTTCCGTCTTGAAGGCTCTCCCTTGCAGCTTCGAGGTCCGTCAGGAAGGAGCGGAGAGCGAGCAAGACGTTCTCCCGGTTCGCCAGAAGGATTTCGTTCCACATCTCGGGCGAGGCGGCTGCAATCCGGGTCAAGTCGCGAAAGCCTGGTCCTGCGACCTCCAAATCCTCACCGTTCACCGAGCGCACCAGGGCCGCCGCCAATAGGTGCGGCAGGTGGCTCACCGCGGCGACTCGACGATCGTGCTCGGAGGCCGGCAGATGGAGGATGCGGCACCCTAAGGCGAGCCAGAACATTTCGACCAGTGCGACCGCCTCCCTATCGGGAGTGGGGGAGGGCGTAAGAATGGAGACCGCTCCCTCGAAGAGGTTGTGCCGGGCAAAGGCGAACCCAGAACGTTCCCCTCCGCTCATCGGGTGGCTGCCGACCCAGCGGGCGCGTCCTTCCAGATTCTCCTGCATAAGGCGCATGGCCGGGATCTTGACGCTGGCCGTATCGGTCACGACGGCCTCCGGGTCGAGAGCATCTCGAATGGCGTGGAGGACCGGGCCCATGGCGGCGATGGGCAGGGCGACGATGACGAGCTGGGCCTCGCGGACCGCTTCGGCGGGGTCATCCGAGACGAGGTCGGCGATTCCTGCCGCCCTCACCGCGTCCTTTTCCGCGCCTCGGCTGTAGAGGGCCAGTCGCCGACAGAGCGCAAGCCGCCGCGCCGCGCGGGCGACAGACCCGCCGATGAGGCCGCTGCCAAGCACAGCCAGGCGGGAAAGCGGAAAGGGATTGTTCATCCTGCTGCCGAAGACGCTTCGGCCGCGCTCTCACGCAGGGCGTCCGGAAAGGCCTGGAGGAACCGCGTCATCTGCGCCGGCGTACCGATGCTCACCCGCACCCAATCTGCCAGCCCATAGCTCCGCAAGGGACGAACAATCCATCCGCGACGAAGCAGGCTATGAAAGAGGGCATCCCCGTTTCCGACCCGAACCATGACGAAGTTGGCGGCCGAAGGGATGAACGTAAGGCCCTGGCGTTCGAACGACTCCTCCAGGCGCATGCGTCCCTCGCGGACGATTCGTCGGGTGTTTTCCCGGTGCTCGTGATCCTCCAGCGCGGCAATGGCGGCGGCCTGCGCCGGCGCGTTCGTGTTGAAGGGCTGTCGGGCGCGCTGCAGTAGGGAAGCAATCGGAGCGGGGGCCAGCGCATAGCCGATGCGGAGTCCGGCCAAGCCATGCATCTTGGAGAAGGTGCGCAGAAGCACGATATTCTTACCCTCCCGCACCCAGTGGATGCTCGGCGGAGGATCATCGAGAAAATCGACGTAGGCCTCGTCGAGAGCCACGACCAGGTGAGGGGGGGAGGTGGCAACGAACTCTTCGATCTCCTGATTGGCGATGCGCGTTCCCGTTGGATTGTTCGGGCTCGTCACAAAGACTAACCGGGTGTTCGGGCCGGTGGCTTGCTTCATAGCCGCCAAGTCGTGGTGGAACTGGGGGTCGGGCGTTTCACGACAGGGGGCATCGAAGAGCTGCGCCATCAGCCGATAGACGGCAAAGGCATGGCGAGAGCAGACGACCTCATGGGTTCTCGGCAGCACGAAGACGTGGAAGAGCAGCTCGATGATTTCATTGGACCCGTTACCCAGAACCACGTTTTCCACCGCGAGTCCGTGGTGTCGCGCAATGGCCTCCCGCAGGAGACGTCCGGCTCCGTCCGGATAGAGGTGGACCTGCGGCAACACCTCTCGGAGAGCCTGGAGGGCCTTGGGAGAGGGGCCCAGCGGATTTTCGTTCGAGGCGAGTTTGCAAATCTGTTCAGGCGGAAATCCTTGCTCCCGGGCGAGCTCTTCGATGGGTTTGCCCGGTTCATAGGGAGTCAGGGAAAG
>JBFXFN010000027.1:0-29283 GCA_050179015.1 Methylacidiphilaceae bacterium
GGTAGAGTGCAACCTTGCCAAGGTTGATGTCGCGGGTTCGAGTCCCGTCACCCGCTCGGGGAGACACTCCAAAGCATTGATCCTTGCTTAGGTCTGGTTTTCTCCGGCGGCGGAGCGGCTTGCGTCTTCTTTTTCCCGCTCGGCGAGCAGTTTCCGGAGCCACGAGACGGCCAGGGAGGCCCAGCGGTACGCCTCTTCACCTTCCGCGGCGGAAAAGGTCTCGGTGGGAAGCGCGTCGATCTCGCCGTAAAAGCTCATCTCCCGGTCCTTTCGCAGCTCGCGGCTTGCGCCGATCAAGACGCGCGCCTCGGCTCGCAGGTCTTCGGGCAGCGCCTCGATCTCCCGCGCGACAAGCCGCCCGACTTCATGGATCTTCGGCGGATCGACGCCCAACGATCGCAAAGCGGCTTTTAGGACGAGCTCCACGATCTCCTGCGACTCCCGCCGGAGATTGGCGTAGGACTTACACTCCCGGAAGACTCCGAGCGCCTGCAGCCGATCTTCGGCCAAGCGGAGATAAGCGAACGCCAACTCAATTTGCGTCATCGAGAACGAAGGAAGCCAAGCCCCCTTTTCCTCCGGGCCCTCGAAAATCCCAGCATTCCTCCCCTGCGAGCAGGACCTTTCGTGCCCCTTCCCGCCAGCGCATCCGCCGAATCCTGCGAAGGAAATCCGAAACAAATCCATTCCGTTCGAAGAGGATCTGCGCCTCCTCTGGCAGATCCAAAAAGAAAGGGGCACCCTGTCGCAACTCCTCGGGCGTACGAAAGATCCACGCGATATCCGCTGGGTATCCCCGGAGGAAGAGAGCTTCCCGCGCCTCTTCGAGCGGCCGGATCGCTTCGCCCGAAAGAGCATCAAATCTCGCTTGGCGCCGAGGAGGCAGCCGCTCCGCGATCACCAGCAGATCGAGGTCGGAATCAACCCGCGCATTCCCGCGCGCCACCGACCCGAAGAGCAGGAGGCCGAGGAGATCCTCTCCATAAACCGTCCGACAGGCCTGGACACAAAAGGGAAGAAGCTTGCTCAACTCCTCGGTCGCTTCGGTCGGTCTGCGGAACTTCATCCCAAGCCTATTTCTTCCAATGCCTTTAGGCTAGCATCACCCGGTTGGAATTGCCAAGGGCGGTTGCCCAAGGCGACTGCACGCCCCGCAGCCGGGATGCTCTGCCGGCGCCCGGCCAGAACGGTCCCGGCGCCACCGCGAGCAATTTCCTCGCTCAGGCAGAACCCTGATCCAGAGTTCATAGAAATGCACTGTCAACTTGTCGCGATGCGCTCAAGGGCCGTCACCGCAGCCAAAACTCCGTTTTCCGCGCGCATCGTTTCGCCCAGCGCTCGGGCACGGTTTCGGACCTGAACGCTTGCAGCAACTTCCAGAGCCCTGGCGAGGGCTTCGGTCTTCGGCCGACGGCCATTCACGGCCGCCGGCGACGCGCCGGCGAGGCGTAAACGTTCGGCCCAGAAAAACTGGTCCCCGGCGAACGGGACCACGATGGAAGGCACGCCGGCGCGGGCGGCGGAGTGAGAGGTACCGGAGCCGCCGTGATGAATTGCTGCGGCAATGCGTGGAAAGAGCCACTCGTGCGGCGTGTCATCGATGGCGAGGAAGTTGCTCGGAAGCGCCTTCGGGTCAATCCCGCTCCAGCCGCGATGAAACAGTACGCGCCGGTTCGCCATGGCGTTGCTTAGCGCCTCCATAAGGGGCGCGTGGACGAAGCCGGTCATGCTGCCAAAGCCGACGTAAATCGGCGGCTCCCCGGAGGCGAGGAAATTCACCAGCGCCGAAGGCGGCCTCCAGCCAGGGCTCGTCGCCAGCCACTGCCCGCACAGGTGCACATTGGCCGCCCAGTCGGCAGGCTTGGGGAGCAGGCGGGAAGAGACACCATAGACCATCGGGATGCCGTTCCACACCGACCTGCGCGGCGGCAGCTTGAACTTCGCGCGGGCCGCGTTGGTTTTGGCGCGGAATAGATTCCAGAGCACAGCGTTGACGAGACGGTGGCTCACGCGATTGAAACGGCTGGGTACCCAGCTGGAAGCCAGCATGGGCGAAGGGAAAGCGGCTGTCGGCGTAATCGGGATCATGCCAGCGCCGATCGCCTTGACTCCTAAGCATTCGGCCGCAGAAAAGCCGATAAACGCGGCTAGGCCCGCCGCCAAGATCGCATCGCAGCCTTCGGCCGCCTCAACGATGCTGCGCAGCCAGGATTCGGCATTCTCGCCTGCGATCTTCGTCAGCGCGCGTGTCGTCTGGTTAAAACCTCCGCCCTTGCCGACCGCGTGAGCGATCGCAGGGTCTCGACCGAGGATTCCGCGAATATCGCCCGCTAGCGAAGCGGTTGGCACGCCAAGCGCCTTGGCGCTTCCGAGCGTCGCGACGTCGGCAAGCAGGCGCGCCTCGTGCCCGGCATCCATCAAGCCTCGGCACAGGGCAGCGAATGGGCGCGCATCGCCCTCGGTGCCATATGTCGCGACGACGAATTTCATGCGTCTTTTCCCTCTTCACTTCCCGATAAGCCCCGGGATCTGCTCGAGCGCACATCGGGGCACGCCGTAGAAATCTTTTCACCACACCGGCTGGTTCCTGGCCGGAGAGGCAGCGTTGCATGGGCGGCACTCGATCAAGATGCGTGCACCGCGATCGTCGTTGTTCGCGCAGGCGCAGGCAACGGGGATTTGCAGAGAAAGTGGGCGTTCCTAACCAAGTCCTGCATAAAATCAATGGTTAAGCCGGATCCGCCAGGAGCGGGTCACCTGCGGGCCAAGGAATAAAAACGGCTCGCAAGCTTAGTCAGTTTTTGAGTCCGACTCTCGGGAAAAACCATGAACCTTGCCCTCCGCACAGTCAGGTCCGCTCTAGTCGGCGTCCTCCTCCTCTGCCTTCTCGTATTTCTTCCGGCGGGGACGCTCGCCTACTGGCAAGGTTGGCTCTTCATCGCGGCCTTCACCATCTTTACGAACCTCATCGGCGTCTATCTCGCACTCAAGAACCCAGCCCTGCTGGAACGGCGAATCAAGGCTGGTCCGGCCGCCGAGACGCGACCCATACAAAAAGTCCTGATCTCTTTCGTCTACGTCTGCATGTTGGGCCTGGTGATCGTCTCCGCTCTCGACCATCGCTTGGGCTGGTCCCACGCGCCCGCTTGGATCTCGATCCTCGGAAACGTACTCGTGGCGCTCGGGCTGATGATCAATCTCTTGGTTCTTCGCGAGAACAGCTACAGCGCGTCGACCATTCAAACGATGCCAGGACAGAAGGTCATAACCACAGGACCTTATGCGCTGGTGCGCCATCCCATGTATTGCGGCGCTCTAATCCTAGTCGCCGGCGCGCCTCTGGCCCTTGGCTCCTATTGGGGGCTGCTTTTCCTGCTCCTTACGACACCAGTCCTGATCTTTCGCATTCTGGACGAGGAAAAAATGCTGGAATCCTCCCTGGGCGGTTACGATTCGTACAAAGCCAAGGTGGGATATCGTCTCGTGCCCGGTGTTTGGTAACAATCCCGCTCTCCCCGCCGCCCTTCGATTTCTTAATGGTAATGGCTGCCGCATCGCTGGAGCAACGCGCGGGATTGCGCTCGGACGCGATTTACTGGACGAAGAGGCCGGGGACATGGCAGAGTCCAACGACGGTCAACCCATTCCCCGGAGGACATGGAAACAGAAAACCAGGAGGGAAGGAATCTCGCCGTCATAGCCCATCTGGCACCGCTCTTCGGTTATTTCGTAACAATCGGACAGATACTCATTCCGCTGCTCATCTATCTCCTCGCCAAGGAGCCCTTTGCCAAGGAACAGGCGAAAGAAGCCCTCAACGCCCAGATCAGCTTTACGATCTATGCCATTGTGGTGATTCTTCTCTGTTTCATCTTGATCGGATTGCCGCTTGTTCTCGCTCTCGGCGTCTTTGTCGTATGGACGATGATTGCAGCGGCATTCGCCGTTTCCAAAGGACTTCCCTACCGATATCCTCTCATCTTCCGTTTTGTTTCCTGACCACCCTTCAATCGCCTCCGCAGTGCTCCTTCCGGGAAGGCATCAAGCCGTCCAAAAAATAGCCGAGCGCCGGCTCGATCTCTTCCGCGGAGCCTGCAATCCGTCCATCGACCGCCAAGGCGGCCAGGCCGTGAACCATCGCCCATGCGGCCAGCGCCTGCGACCGAGGATCGCCTTCCTGGATAAGACCCGCATTTTGGCCGTCGCGAACCGCATCGACTAGGACGGAAAAGGCCGCTTTCGCCGCCTCGCTAGCGGAGGGATCGCGTTCGTAGACCACCGCTTCCCTGCCGAACATGATCCGGAAATGTTCCGGATGAGCCTTGGCAAACCGAATGTAGGCCAGCCCAAGGATCCGGAGGCGCTCCCGCACCCCCGCGGCCTTTGCTTCCGCCACCCGCATCTCCTGGGTCATCTGGCGGAATCCCTCCTCTGCGACCGCTGCCAGCAGCGCCTCCTTGTTCGAGAAGTGACGGTAGGGAGCGGCGGCGGAGACGCCCACTTGAGCGGAGAGCGCACGGAGGGTCAATCCGCTCGGATCTCTCTTCCTTAAAAAGAGAAGGGCGGCATCTAGCAGCGCCCTGCGCAGGGCGCCATGATGGTAGGGGCGCCCTTTCGTTTTCGCGGCCGCCGCCGCTTCGGCCGATCGCCCTAGCCCAGTCTTTTTCACCTCCCAAGAGTACAACACAATGTTGACGATGAAAACATCTCTATGTTGTCTATGTTTACATGATCCAAGAACCGATCTCTTTCGATCGCCTTCGCTCCCCTCCTTCCCATTCCTTTGACGTGATCGTCATAGGCGCGGGTACCGGCGGGTTGACGACCGCCGCCCTTCTCGCTCGCCGGGGAAAGAAGGTGCTCGTCCTCGACCAGCACACGGTTCCGGGAGGCAATGCCACCGTCTTCCCGCGGAGCGGATACCGGTTCGACGTGGGTCTTCACTACTTGGGCGGGTGCGATGCTAATGGATTGATTCCGCGCATCCTGCGTGCGGCGGGCACGGAGCCGGTCCTGTTCGAAGAGATGGATCCCGATGGATTCGACACCCTGCTCTTTCCCGATTTTTCCTTCCGGGTTCCCAAGGGAATCGAAGCCTTCCGCGAGCGCCTGCGGGAAGGCTTTCCCGCGGAAGAGCGGGGCATTGATCGATATTGCACTCTTCTGCGGGCACTCGAACGTCTCCTCCGTCGGTCGGCCAATCCGGCTGCGCTACTCTGGACGCTCCTGCGCTCCCCACTCTTGCTCCGCTGGGCCAAAGGCTCTTTTCGAGGCTTTCTCCAAGCCTGCACGACCGACATCTGGCTCCAGGCCGTGCTCGCCGCTCAACATGGGAACTACGCCCTTCCTCCGAGCCGCGCCTCACTCCTCATCGGTGCGGGGATCGCCGAACACTACCTCGAGGGAGCCTACTTTCCGCGCGGGGGAGGCCAGATCCTCTCCGACCGGCTGGCGCAAGCGGTCGAGGCGGCGGGGGGAAGGATTCTCCTTCGGAGCCGCGCACAACAAATCCTGACCCGAAACGGAAGGGCGATCGGCGTCCGCTTCGAAAACCCCAATCTGGGCCTCCAGGAAGTAGAGGCCCCAAGCATCGTTTCCAATGCCGACGTGAAGCAGACCTTCCTACGGCTCGTGCCCGAAGGAGAGCTGCGCTTGCGTGTCCTCAAACGAGTAGAGGGCTGGGAAATGGCTCCGGCGCTCTTCGTCGTCTACCTTGGAGCGCGCCGATCGGCACTGGGCGGAAAGGAGGCCCGAACCAACTACTGGGTCCACTCGACGTACGATCACGAGGTCCAGTACCGCCAAGCCGCTCGGGGAGAATTCCCGGACGCCCCATCGGTCTTCGTCTCGGTCTCCTCCCTCAAGGATCCGACAAGCGAAGGGCTCGCGCCCGAGGGCTTCGTCAACCTCCAGTTGATGGCGGTCTGTCCAAGCCAGCCGGAGGCTTGGGGACTCTCCGCGGAAGAAGCAGCCGGAAGCGCTTACCGCAGGAAGACCCTCTATCGGGAGCGCAAGGAAAAGTTTGGAAAGAAGCTCATCGAACTGGCGCGGCGGGCCTTCCCGCACTTGCCGGAGCAGATCGTCTACCAAGAACTCTCGTCCCCGTTCACGCACAGCCGCTATACGCTTTCCACGGGCGGAACGGGTTACGGAATTGCCGCGACCCCGGAACAATTCCTGCTTGGTCGCCCGGGAGCCCGAACGGAACTGCCCGGTCTCCTGCTCTGCGGGGCGAGCTGCCGTACCGGCCACGGGATTGCCGGAGCGATGATGTCGGGCCTGATGGCCGCTTCGGCCATCCTCGGCCCCCGTCTTCTGAGAGCAGTCTTTGGGAAAACCAATCGCATTCCGCTCTAATCGTCTCCGGCTGCGGAAGATGGTTGCTTCTTGGGCCAATGGCGGCGGAACCAATCGGCGGCCAGGCGGGCGACTTCCTCGAGGGCTCCCGGCTCCTCGAAGAGGTGGGTCGCTCCCGGAACGACGGCAAGCTCCTTTTCGCAGCGAAGCTCCCCCAAGGCTTCCTGGTTGAGACGGAGCACCGGATGGTCCGCCCCTCCAACGATCAGCAGGGTCGGGCTTCGCACCCGGGCTAACGCAGCCCCGGCCAGATCGGGCCGGCCTCCGCGAGAGACGACGGCGGCGATTGCCGCTCCTTCCCGGGCTGCAGCAACGAGCGCGGCACCTCCGCCCGTGCTCGAGCCGAAGAAGCCGAGAGCCGCCTTGGGCTCGCCAAGATAACCTTGTAGCCAGTGCGCGGCACGGCGCAGCCTTTCGGCCAAAAACTCGATGTCAAAGCGGAGAGCCGCCGTCCGCTCGTCCTCCTCTTCCTCTTCGGGGGTCAACAGATCGAAGAGGAGCGTGCCCGATCCCTTCTTTCGGAGGATCTGCGCGACAAACCGGTTGCGGGGACTCAAGCGGCTCGAGCCGCTACCATGCGCAAAGAGAACGATCCCTCCGGCATCGGTCGGAACCTCGAGGTTTCCCGCGAGCAGAACCTCCCCGGCCCCGATCTCGACCTCCTCTTTCCACGGCTCCTTTTTTCTCATGGAGAAAGGAATCCTTTCCGGAGTAGCTTACCTCTGCGCTCGCTCCCGCCGCAACGTTCTTGCCGACGCGTCGGGGCTTGCGGCCTCCCGGAGCGATCCCGTAATCTTCTCCGCAGCGACGCGGGAGAAGCGGATCACCACGAAAACCAACCAAAAGAAAGAACAAACAAATCAAGGTCTACTCTCATGAGTCGTTCGCCACTCTCTCCAACCGCTCTTGTCATCTTCGGTGCGGCGGGTGATCTCGCCTGGCGCAAGCTCGTCCCCGCCCTCTACTGCCTTTCGGCGGAGGGCTGGCTTCCCGAAAAGTTCGCCATTATCGGCGTAGACCGCAAGGAGATGACCAAGGAGGAGTTCCAGGCGCATCTCCGAACCGGGGTCGAATCCTTCTGCCGCCGCAAGCTCGACGACACCTCCTGGCCGACCTTTTCGAGCTATCTCGCTCAATACCACTGCGGTGATCTCGGCCATCCGGACACCTTCGCGCTTTTGGCCAAGGCAATCGACGACCTCCGGCAACAGTGGGGAGGAGAGGCCAATCCCGTATTCTATCTCGCCACTTCCCCTACGCTCATCGAGGCGATCGCCACGGGACTGGGAAAGGTCGGGTTGGGAAAAAGCCTTCCCGGAAGCCGGATCGTGGTCGAAAAGCCATTCGGAAGAGACCTCGCTTCCGCCCAGGCGCTGAATCGTTCGCTCGGAGAAGTTTTCGAAGAGAAGCAGATCTTCCGCATCGACCACTACCTCGGCAAGGAGACCGTCCAGAACGTCCTGGCACTCCGTTTCGCGAACGCATGGTTCGAGCCCATTTGGGATCGGCGTTACATCGACTATGTCCAGATCACGGTAGCCGAAACGATCGGAGTGGAGCAGCGGGGCGGCTACTACGAACGGGCCGGCGCCTTGCGCGACATGGTCCAGAATCACCTCCTCCAGCTCCTCTGCACGGTCGCCATGGAGCCCCCGGTCTCCTTCGAAGCCGAAGAGGTCCGCAACAAGAAGACCGACGTGCTCCGTGCGATCCGCCCCATCCCCACAGAGGCCGTCCACCGCGTCGCGGCACGCGGACAATATGGGGCGGGCTGGGTGCGCGGCAAGCATGTCCCGGCCTACCGAAACGAGCCGGATGTCTCCCCGGAGTCATTCATGGAGACATTTGTGGCGCTAAAGTTGTTCGTCGATAACTGGCGATGGCAAGATGTTCCCTTCTACTTGCGCACCGGCAAACGGCTGCCGCAACATGTCTCCCAAGTAGTCATCAGCCTTCGGCCTGTCCCACACCAGGCCTTTCCCGAAATCGCGGTCGACCAGTGGCATGCCAACCGCATGATCATCAACATCCAGCCCCAGGAGAGCATCCTGCTCAATTTCCAGGCAAAGCGGCCCGGCCCCACGATCCGCTTAAGTCCGGTCGACCTCCGCTTCTCCTACCGGGAGGCCTTCAAGACCGAGACGCCGGAGGCCTACGAGACGCTGCTGCGGGACGTGATCCTCGGAGACGGCACCCTCTTCATGCGAGCCGATCAGGTCGAAACCGCCTGGTCGCTGGTCGACCCGATTCTCCAAGTATGGGAATCCAACCAGCCCACCGACTTTCCCAACTACTCGGCGGGAAGCTGGGGCCCGGAAGCCGCCCAGGTGCTGATCGCCCGAGACGGCCGGAGCTGGTTCGAGAGCCCGGAAGATGGAGAGTGACGGACGGCGCTACTTGGCCGCCCGTCGCGCGAGCGTGCGAAGCCGAAGGGAGTTCAAGCGGATGAAGCCCGTCGCATCGCGAGGATCGTAGGCTCCCTGATCGGCCTCCATTGTCGCCAACTGCGGATTGTAGAGCGAGTACGGGCTCTTTCGGCCCAGAGTCTGCAGAGCCCCTTTGAAGAGCCGCAGCCGGACGGTGCCGGTCACGTAGCGTTGGCTCTGCTCGACGGCCGCTTGGAGAAACTCCCGCTCGGGGGAAAACCAGAACCCGTAGTAGACCAGCTCCGCATAGCGCGGAAGGAGAGAGTCTCGGAGGTGCATGACCTCCCGATCGAGGGTCAAGGTCTCGACTTGACGATGGGCCAAGCGCAGAATCGTCCCTCCGGGGCACTCATAGACCCCCCGCGATTTCATGCCGACGAAGCGATTCTCGACAATATCCACGCGGCCGACTCCATGCCTCCCCCCGATCTCATTGAGCGCGCTCAAGAGCGCCGCGGGGGAAAGGCTCTTCCCATTGAGAGCAACGCAATTACCCGCTTCAAAGGCGAGTTCCACCGTCTCCGGCTCGTCGGGAGCCTGTTCCGGATTGCGCGTCAGCCGAAAGAGATCGGCGGGCGGGGCCTGCCACGGATCTTCCAGGACCCCGCTCTCATAGCTGATATGAAAGAGATTGCGGTCCATCGAGTAGGGCTTGGCCGCCGTAACCGGAACGGCGATCCCGTGCTCTTCCGCATAGCGGAGGAGATCGGCTCTTCCCGCAAGCTCCCACTCCCGCCAAGGGGCGATGACCCGTAGATCCGGAGCGAGGGCCGCGAAGGCGAGCTCGAAGCGCACCTGGTCGTTCCCTTTCCCGGTCGCTCCATGAGCGAGGGCATCCGCTCCGAACTCCCGGGCGATCTCGACCTGCTTTTTTGCGATCAGGGGGCGTGCGATCGAGGTTCCCAACAGGTATTGATCCTCATAGACCGCCCCGGCCCGAATCATCGGGAAGACATAGTCCCGCACAAACTCCTCCCGAAGATCGGAAACAATACAGCGGGATGCGCCCGTTCGGAGCGCCTTCTCTTCCAGGCCCGTCAACTCCTCTGCCTGCCCGACATCCGCGCAGTAGGCGATGACCTCTGCCTGATACTTCTCCTTCAGCCACTTGAGGATGACCGAGGTGTCGAGCCCGCCCGAATAAGCCAAAACGATCTTCATTGCAGCGTCCTCAGCGGCTGGGGCGTCGGAACCTCCGTGTCGAACCAGAGAGCCACCCTTACGCAATCTCCCCAAAGGAACGTTGCTTGCGTTTAAGCAGCGGGCGGAGCTTTTCCAGAGCCGCCTCCACGCTCAGGCCGTACTTCTTCCGCAATTGATCCACCTTGCCATGCTCGATGTACTGATCCGGCCATCCGATGCGCACCACGGGAATCGCAATCTCCATTTCCGATAGCGCCTCGAGCACCAGCGATCCGAAACCGCCGGCCAAAACATGGTCCTCTATGGTAACGATCGCCTCGACGCTTCGACCGAAGAACTCGAGGGTTCCTCGATCGAGCGGCTTTACCGTGCGCGGATTAATCACCGCCGCGGAGACCCCCTCGGACCCGAGCACCGTCGCAAGCTCGCAGGCCATCGGAACCATCATTCCCAAACCGAAAATCGCCACATCCCTTCCGTGCCGGAGCACCTCTGCCCTGCCGATCGGAATCAGTTCGGGAAAGGGCTTTACGGCTGCGCCAGAGCCGACGCCGCGCGGGTATCGGATTGCAACGGGGCCCGGATGATGCATAGCCGTGAAGAGCATGTCGGCGAGCTCATCCTCATCCTTGGGATGGAGAAGCGTGATGTTCGGCACACACCGCAGATAGGAGATGTCGAAGAGGCCGTGATGGGTCGGCCCATCGTCTCCGGAGAGCCCACCCCGATCCATGCAGAAGACGACAGGGAGGTTTTGCAGGCAGACGTCATGGACGATCTGGTCATAGGCGCGCTGCAGAAAGGTCGAGTAGATGGCGCAATAGGGCTTGAACCCCTTGGTCGCCAGACCCGCGGCAAAGAGCACCGCATGCTCTTCGGCGATTCCCGTGTCGAAATAGCGATCGGGGAACTTCGGCTGAAACCGGTCGAGGCCGGTTCCGTTCGGCATCGCCGCCGTGATCGCCACCACCTTGCGGTTCTGGTCGGCAAGCTTGACCAGGGTGTCAGCGAAGACCTGCGAGCAGGTCGCAGCCGAGCTTGCGGGCGTCTCCCCGGTCACGGGATGATAGGGGCCGAGGCCGTGGAACTTCTTCTGCTTCTCCATGGCCGGGGCAAAGCCCCTGCCCTTCTGAGTCAACACGTGAAAGAGGACCGGATGCTCCTGCTGCTTTAGAAATTCGAACATCGAGATCAGCATCGCCACATCATGGCCGTCGACCGGCCCGTAATAGGTCAGGCCAAGCTCCTCGAAGATCACGCTCGGCAAAAGAAGGCTCTTGACCGCCTCTTCCGCTTTTCGCGCTACCCGAAGAACTCCTCGGCTGGCGATCTTCTTCAAGAACTCCTCTGCCCGGTCTCGAAGCCAGGAATAAGTCGGATGACTGACGATGCGGCTCAGGTAGCTGGCGATAGCGCCCACGTTCTTGTCGATCGACCATTCGTTATCGTTCAGAACGACAATTAGTCGCCTAGTCTGATCGCAGACGTTGTTGAGCGCCTCGTAGGTAATGCCGCAGGTGAAGGCCGCATCCCCGCAAACGGCAATCACGTTCTCCTTCCCCTCGCGGCGATCCCGACCGACGGCCATGCCCAGAGCGGCGGAAAGGGCGGTACCGGCATGACCCGCTCCGTAGCAATCGTGCTCGCTCTCCTCTCGATTGAGAAATCCGGAAAGCCCGCCGGGCTGGCGAATCGTCGAAAACCGCTCGCGCCGCCCGGTCAGGAGCTTGTGCACGTAGCCCTGGTGGCTGACGTCGAAAAGAAAGTTATCTTTGGGGGTCTGAAAGACGTAATGGAGAGCGATCGTGAGTTCGACGACTCCGAGGTTTGGACCGAGATGGCCACCATTCTTCGCCAGGACGGCGATCATCTCCTGGCGGATCTCCTCCGCCAACCGAGGCAGCTCTTCGATCGAGAGCTTCTTTAGATCCGCAGGCGAATCGATCCCATCGAGTAGTCGTGCCAAGGATTGCCTCCTCTTCTCGTCTCCTCAGCGAGCCGGGTCCTTCTCCGCATCCCGTGAATCCCCGGCCGTTGATTCCTCGCTGCCGGACCCTTGCGCCAAAACGGTAACTTTTTGTTCCGCGAGGGAGAGTTTGTCACTGCAAATCTTCACGAGTCTCATCCCCTCTTCGTAACGCTCCAACAACTCCTCAAGCGGCAGGTCGCCGCTCTCCATCCGTGCTACAATCTCTTGCAGCTTCCGAAACGCCTCCTCGAAGGTGGGACCTGCGGTTCCGATTTTCGTCATAACGACCCCCTTCCTCGGGCTTCCGAAGCTTCCCGCCCCCCGAGATGGAGCCGCTCGTCCGCGGAGAGGATTTCGCCGAGGCCTTTCCAGTGCACATCCTCGATCTCGTTGAACAGGCGTAGATAGATTGCCACGTCCTGACTGGGAAATCGAGCGAGAAGCCCTTCCAGCGCCTCTCGCTGGCGCCCCACCGGCGGCTCCTGGGGAAACTTCTCGACCAGACCCTGGCCGTCATGGGAAATTTCGAGTGCGTCGAGCCAAGCGCAAAGCATCGGGGCACGATTCTGGACCAGCCAGTGGGAAAAGAGGTGAGAGGAGATCGCCTCGCTCTCCGGGAGAGAAAGGACACGGCGCGAGAGTTCATGCCTCTCCAGCTTGGGCATTTCCAGGAGCTTCGCCTGCCGGACTCCGAGGCGTCGGCTCGTCAGTTCGACGACGACGCGATAGAGCCGCCGATCCGATTCACGAACGTTCAGAAGAATTTCGTGAACCAGCTCTTCGGGGAGTTCCTGCCAGAGAGTGCACGTTGCCATGCGCGTTTTAGGTTGCCATCTTCCCTTAACGGGTCAAGAAGACAATCGTTTTCCACGGCCGCCGGAAAAACAGAAGAATGCCAGAGAACCCAGGCGCGGAACGAAAGTGTGCGAGAGCCTCGCATCCGAAGGTCGGGCCAGTTCCGGTCCATCCGCTTGTCCCGTCGGAGCTGTCCGGACGTCTCCTCGGAGCGCACGTCTCGATAGCCGGAGGGGTCGATCGCGCAGTCGAACGAGCGGTCCAAGGCGGCTTTTCGGCCGCGCAGATCTTCCTGAAGAACTGCCGGCAGTGGAAGGCTCCTGCACTTTGCCCGCGCGAAGCCTCGGCCTTCCGAGAAGCGGCCGCCGCCTCGGGGATACTCTTCTTCGGCCATGCCGGATATCTTCTGAACCTCGCCTCCTCCTCGAAGCTTCTCGCGGAGCAATCCCTAGAAGCACTTCGAGACGAGGTGAAGCGCGCCGATCTCCTCGGCCTTCCCTTCCTCGTCCTGCACCCCGGAACCGCCGTGCGCGGCGAGGAGGCGGAGTCCGCGCTCTCGCGCGTCGCGGCCCGGCTCCGGCTTCTCTTTCCGGCGGACTCCTCGAAACCAGGCGTCCGAATCGCCTTAGAGACCATGGCAGGCCAAGGGGGCCAGCTCGGATGGCGGCTCGAGCAACTCGCCTGGATTCTCCGGCAACAGGCCGCCCCTCGCCGGTTCGGCTTCTGCCTCGATACCGCGCATCTTTGGGCGGCCGGCTACCCGATCGCCACCCGGGCGGGCTACCGGGATTTCACGGGTGAGTTGGAACGGCTCGGGCTAACCGACCGGATACTGGCTTTCCATCTCAACGATTCCGCCGCCCCTTTCGGGTCGAGACGCGACCGCCACACGCACCTGGGCCGAGGCACCCTGGGCCTTGCCGCCTTCGCCAGGATTCTTCGGGACCCGCTCTGGGAGAAGATCCCGATGGTCCTGGAAACCCCTAAAGAGGACGGGCTCGAGTGCGACTGCCGCAACCTTCGCGCGGTCCTGCCCTTCCTTTCTCGAAGAAGCCCGCAGGCTGACCGACAGGGCGTGGAAAGGCTGGGCGAGGTGAAAAAAAGCACTCGCGTTCCGCCGCCGCTGGGCCTATAGGTCATTATATGAGTCAAGCCACGATTATTGCCTATTTGAAGCCCTCGTGCGGCTGGAGCCAAGGGGTGCGGGCCATCCTCCGCAAATACCAGCTTCCCTACGAAGACCGCGACATCATCAACGTTCCCGAATACCGGGAGGAGATGATTGAAAAGAGCGGTCAGCCCCTTTCTCCCTGCGTCGAGGTCAACGGAGAGATGCTCGCCGACGTGAGTGGACAGGAGCTTGAAAATTGGCTGATCGCCAAGGGTCTGGTCCAAGCCAGCGATGGCCCGGTCGACACACCGATCGACCAGGGGTGCACGGGAGAGCACCACGGTGAGATCCCCGTGCGGGTCAACTTTTAGGCTGCGCCCGTCCGTCCGGGCAAACCTCGTTCCGTTGCGAATCGAGGAGCGTGCGCGCCCGAGAGAAAACCGCGTCGAACATCGCTTCGGTCAGACGACCGGTGAACGTATTCTGCTGGCTGGGATGATACGATGAGAGCAGAATCCGTCCCTCCGGAAGCGGAACCTCCACGCCATGGGAAAAGGATGGGCGCGGCCGATGAAGCAGCCGGGCTTCCTGCGGCCAACGTTTCTTGACCCACTCAAGCAGCGTCTCGAAAGCCATCCCGCCGAGGGCGATCAGGACGCGCAACCGGGCGAGAGCTTCCAGCTCTCGAACAAGAAAGGGAAAGCAGTTTCGCCTCTCCGAGGGAAGAGGGTGGTTCTCCGGAGGACAGCAGCGGATGGCGGCGGTTACGAAGCAGTCAGAGAGCCTCAGGCCGTCCTCCCGGTCGCGGGAAAACGGCTGGTTCGCAAAGCCGGCCCGATGGAGCGCCCGGAAGAGCCAATCTCCGCTCCGATCTCCGGTAAAGATCCTGCCGGTCCGATTCCCTCCGTGGGCAGCGGGAGCAAGCCCGACCAGGAGAAGTCGGGCCTGCGGGTCCCCGAATCCGGGAACCGGATTGGCCCAGTATTGCGTCCCCGCATAGCGCTTGGGCGGACGCTCGGCCGCTTTCTCGCGCCAAGCGACCAATCTCGGACAGCGGCGGCAGGAGATCACCTCGCTCTCGATCTCCGCTATCCTCTCGGACGAAGAGAACTCTCCCTCCGGGAGGAGATGCTCCACCCATTTCGACTTGTTCATAAGCACTCGTGCTTTCCTCGCATCTCCCCCTCTCCTAGTCCGATATCCTCGTTCCAGACAGCGGGAAAACGATGGATGAAGGAGCAGAGAAGCTCCCGGCACTCGATATCGTCCCTCACCTCGACCATGACCCCCGCACTGCGCAAAAGTTCCTCTGCGCCAACAAAGGTCCGGTTCTCGCCGATGACCACCCGCGGGATGCGGTAGAGAAGGATCGCTCCAGTGCACATCGGACAAGGCGAGAGAGTCGTATAGAGCGTACACGTCCGGTAGAGGGAGACGGGCTGCCGCCCCAGGTTTTCCAGGGCGTCCATTTCACCATGACGAATGGCGCTCCCCCACTGGAGCCTCCGGTTCCGGCCGCGTGCCAGAATCTGACCGCCCTGTACAATCACGGCACCAATGGGAATTCCGCCCTCCTCAAATCCTGCGCGCGCTTCGGTGATCGCCGCGTCCAGAAATGGGTCTCGTCCGGCCATGTTGGTTCCGCCCCAGGGCGCGAGATCTTCCATGGCTCGCCTTATGGGCCTGGCGATTCGTCATCGCGCGAAGGTTCGAGCCTAGGTTTGGATAAAAATCGCGCTACCTTTTCTCGGATTTGACTTTCGGACAATCCGGAGAGACCGGGCAAGGGATTTTCTGCCAGGAATCCCCTCATTCTCTCCCCTAGGGACTGGTTGTCACAACCCATGGACCGGAAGGTGTCCACGAGGACGGAACGGATCCGTTTCCGGTCGGCCTCCCTTTCGATCTTCTCGGCTCTGATCGCAGAGATCGGGATCCGAAAGAATTCCTCGATCATCGCATCGACTCTTCCCGGATCGAGCGGAGAAAGAGGACTCTCGTCCCGGATCGCTTCGATATAGAGCAGGAAATCCTGATAGACCTTTCGCTGCCTGCTCCTTCTTCGATCCTCGTGGTTGAGCTTCTCCTCAAATACTCTCTTGTGAAAAAAACGTGAGGAGCGGATCGCCTGAAACATCTGTGGTGGGCTTTCGAATCCACCGGAAGGAGGATGGACATCGAGGAAGTTTAGAATGGCCTCCGGATCATCCGATAGAAGAACTTCCGCCAGCAGTTCCGTCCGGTTCGGCTGGAAATAGACCGGATAGAATAGGCCTTCCGGCTTGAGACGGAGTCCCAGCATGACTTTTGTGATCTTCCCCAAGAGATTTCCGAGCTCGCAACCGTAATACATCAAAGCGCAGGCCATTTTTTCGATGGGAAAGACGGTGATATCCACCTGCAGCTCCTCTACGACGAAGGAGCAGGTCGGGCCGTTCCTTACGATCGGCGCGTCGCCGACCCGCTGCTTCAGCACTTCGAGCAGACTCGTTCCGGGACGCAGGGCGACGAGGAAGTCGGCATCGCCAAAGCTTCGCTTGTCGGCAAAGGTGGGAAGCATCGCCAAGTCGGCAAAATGGGGCGACAGCTCTCTTTCGATCCGTCGGACAAGGGTTTCGAACTCCCCGCGCTCATACCTGCGCGTACGATCCTTAAATAGGTTGCCACCCATCGCTCCTCCGCCATTCTCCTTCGAGCGCGCAAAACAGCCGATGAAAATCTGCTCCCTTCCTCATCTAGACGCAACAATCCTAATCCAGGGCGCAACTGCCCTTCCGGCCCGCCTCCGTGTCGCATTAAAAATAAACGGGACCGAACGGAGCGGTGGATGAGGCTTTTTTGGGAAACCTTCTCTTTTGGATTGACCATCCAGGAAGACCGCGTAGTCTGACACCAACTCTTATCGAGAGCGGCGGAGGGATCTGGCCCTTTGAAACCGCGGCAACCGGGGTGAGGCGAAAGCCGATCCCGTCAGGTGCCAACCCCAGCTCCGGTCAACCCCGGGGAAGGATGAGAGGGATGAATAATCCCAGCCCTGGTCCGGCGCATCGGTAAGAGCGAGAAAGGCAGCCGATGCAGACCGAGTTTTTTTCGCACCTCCGGTGCCGTGAATGCGGCCGGCCCTACCCCAAGGAAGCCATCCATGTCTGCGAATGGGATTTTGGCCCACTCGAGGCGGTTTACGACTATGATGCGATCCGTCGGCAGATTTCCCGCGAGCGGATCGAGTCCCGTC
This sequence comes from Methylacidiphilaceae bacterium, assembly GCA_050179015.1. Lineage (GTDB taxonomy): Bacteria > Verrucomicrobiota > Verrucomicrobiia > Methylacidiphilales > Methylacidiphilaceae > Methylacidimicrobium. The sequence continues at coordinate 17,037 of JBFXFN010000027.1, forward strand.
CTCCCACGATGTGGCGATATCGAGAGTTCCTTCCCTTGGAAGGAGAGCCAAGCGTAGGCGCCCAGGTCGGGTTCACTCCACTGATCCGGTCTGACCGGTTGGCGAAGGCGCTCGGCGTCCGGGAAGCCTATGTCAAGAATGATACGGTTAACTACCCGACTCTCTCTTTCAAGGATCGGGTCGTCGCAGTATCCCTCTCGCGTGCGAAAGAGATGGGCTTTACCGTGGTCGCCTGCGCTTCGACGGGAAACCTAGCGAACAGCGTCGCGGCCAATGCGGCAAGCGTGGGCCTCGAAAGTTATGTGCTGATCCCAGCCGACCTGGAAACGTCGAAGGTCCTGGGAAGTCTCGTCTACGGCAGCCGCGTGATCGGGATCCGCGGTCCCTATGACAAGGTCAACCGCCTCTGCTCGGAAATTGCCGGGAAATACGGGTGGGCTTTCGTCAATGTGAACCTGCGTCCCTACTATGCCGAAGGTTCGAAGACCATGGGTTTCGAAATCGCGGAGCAGCTCGGCTGGCGCCTGCCCGCCCATACGGTGATCCCCATGGCGAGCGGCTCCCTCTTGACCAAGATCGCCAAATCGTACCACGAGATGATCGAGGCGGAGCTGGTCGAAAAGACGCCCTTTGCCATTCATGGAGCCCAGGCCGCCGGCTGCAATCCGATCAGCGATGCCTTCCGGAAGGGAACGGATCTCATTCGCCCGGTACCCAAGCCGCAGACCATCGCCAAGTCGCTCGCCATCGGCACCCCGGCCGACGGCTACTATGCGATTCAGACGATTCGGAAGAGCGGAGGGGCGGCCGAAGATGCTTCGGATGGTGAGATCGTCGAAGGCATTCGGCTCTTGGCGGAGGCCACCGGGATTTTTGCGGAGACCGCCGGCGGGGTGACGGTGGCCTGCGCGCGCAAGCTTGTCGCCTCGGGAAAGATCCCCAAGGAGGGTTCGGTGGTGCTTTGCATCACCGGCCATGGCTTGAAGACCGCCGAAGTTCTTGCCGGCGCGCTTGACTCCCCCCGAGTGATCGATCCCAGCTTGCGGGAATTCGATCGTCTGGTTTCTTCCGACTTGGCTTCCGGGTCAGCAGCGGGAAAGAGTCAAGCGTAGAAAACGGAACAAAGTTTGCCAACCAAGGGAAAGGAAAGAAGATGAGTGAACTGACGACAGAAAAGACAATCTCCGTAAGGATTCCGACGCCGCTTCGCGGGTTAACCGGCAACAAGGATCTGGTTTCCGCACGAGGAGGCACGATCGGAGAACTCCTCAAGGATCTCCAAGCCCAGTTCCCCGGGATCGGGGAACGGCTCTTCGATCAGACCGGGGCTCTGCGCCGCTTTGTTGCAGTCTACGTCAACGGCGAAGATATCCGCTTCCTCCAGGATCAACAGACTCCGGTCCGAACGGAGGATGAAGTAAGCATCGTACCCTCCGTTGCAGGAGGCTGAATATCGTGGCGCACGAAAAGCAGAGATTCTGGCTGACGTTTGGAGAGAACCTTTGCCAGCGGCCGATCATCTGCGAGCTTGGCCGCTCTTTCGACCTGGTCTTCAACATCCGGAGCGCACAGGTAACGCAGAGCACCGGAATCGTTGCCATCGAGCTCGAAGGCGAACGAGAGGTCCTCAAGCTGGCGATCCAGTGGCTCGAGAAAGAAGGCGTCACCGTCGAGCCCGTCGAGCTTAGCACGATCGAAGGCTAGCTGCCATTTCTCACAAGGCTTTTCCTACGGCTGCCAGAAATGGATCGGCCGCTAGCCGCTTGCCGGCCGGGGCGGCTTGTACCTCCCCGAAAGCACGTACGAGCAAGCCTTAAACCGAAGCCGGAGGTCCCGACGCCTCTGCTGAAGTCTTGGCCGATTTGGCGGGTGGCTCGACTCCCTCCGCCGGGAGGCTTGCCTCAGTCCACTCAATGATCGCCATCCGAGCGGCGTCGGACAGACGATAGCCGATTTTCGTGACCCGGGTATAGCCGCCGGCCCGCCCGGCGAATCGTGGTCCGATTTCCCCGAAAAGCTTTTGGACCGCCTCTTTCCCATGGAGACGGGCGGCCGCAAGACGCCTGTGATGCAGAGCTCCTTTCTTGGCCAAGGTAACGAGCTTTTCGGCATAGGGCTGCAACGCCTTCGCCTTGCTGAGCGTCGTCTTCGTCCGATTATGCCGAATCAGAGCGGTGGCGAGGTTGGCGAGGAGCGATTCCCGATGCTTCGAAAGCCTTCCAAGCTTACCGCATCGTTTCATGTGACGCATTGACGTGCCTCCAGTTAATCCTCCGGACTAGCTTCCGAAACCACGGGGGCTTCCAGCAGTCCCGGGCCAAGCTTCATTCCCAGAGAGAGACCCAGTTGGGCAAGTTTTGACTTGATTTCGTTCAGGGACTTCTTTCCGAAGTTTCGATACTTGAGCATCTCCGCTTCCGACTTCTGGGCAAGCTGACCCACCGTGGCGATGTTGGCGTTGTTGAGACAGTTCGCAGCCCGAACCGAGAGTTCGATTTCATTGACGCTCATGTTGAGGATCTTCCGGAGCCGGTTCTCCGCTTCCTGAATGGGCGGTCTCGGCTTTTCGAACTCCACCGATTCCTTGCCGTAGCCGACAAAAAGATCTAGATGGTGGCGAAGGATCGCCGCAGCCTGCACGAGCGCATCATCGGCGCTGATTCGACCGTCGGTCCAGATCTCAAGAATGAGCCGATCATAGTCTGTCCGCTGCCCAACACGGGTGTTTTCCACCTCGTACTTGACGCGACGGACCGGTGAAAAAAGACAGTCGATCGGAATGAGACCGATCGCCTGGTCCGGCTTCTTGTTCTCTTCCGCAATCAAAAAGCCTCGGCCTACCTTCACTTCCAGCTCCATTCGGAACTCCTGCTTTTTGTCCAACGTACAAATGAGCTGGTCGGGATTCACCAGATCCACACCGGTTTCGAGCTGAATATCGGCCGCCGTCACGGGACCGCTCTTAACAACATCCAGAACAAGAGTGTGCGGTTCCCGAGAAGGAATACGAAAGAGAATCTTTTTCAGATTCAACACGATTTCCGGAACGTCTTCCACCACGCCCGGCAAGCTGGTGAACTCATGGAGGGCCCCGTTGATCTTTATCGCCGAGATGGCCGCACCTTCGAGCGACGAAAGGAGGGCCCGCCGCAAGGAAGTCCCGATCGTCTGCCCATATCCAGCCTCGAGCGGCTCCACGACGTAGCGACCATACGTCTCCTTGGAAACCGCTTCATCCTTCACTAAGGATTGGGGCATTTCAAAACGACCTAAGCGCACTGCCATAGAATCAATTACCTCCTACGTGCCCAACGGCCTCGCACTCCGGCGACGCCGTCAGGTGTCCGCGCTCCCGGCGGACGGACTTCGATCTTCGCGATCCTTACGAATAGAACTCAACCACTAGCTGCTCGTTTGCGATCGGCCGCATCTCGTCTTTGCTCGGCAGCCGCTTGACTTCCCCGCGAAGCTTCTCCCTTTCCAAGACAAGCCAATCGGGAATGCGTGCAGCCTGCATCGCCTCAAGGTTCCGCAAGGCCAGCTTCCGAGATTGTGGCTGGTCCCGCATCTCAATCAGATCGCCGGGCCGCGTCCCAAAACTCGGCGTCATCGTGCGCCGCCCATTCACCTGCACATGGCCATGCGTGATCATCTGCCGCGCACCGAACCGCGTGGTCGCAAAGCCTAAGCGATGTACGATATTGTCGAGTCGCGATTCGAGGAGCTGGAGCAGCACCTCTCCGGTAACCCCCCGTTTCTTGAGGGAGATGGCGAAATAACGACGAAACTGGCGCTCCGTCACCCCGTACATGAGCCGAAGCTTCTGCTTTTCCGCAAGCGCGATCGCATAATCGGATTGCTTCCGGCGGCTCTTCTCTCCATGGACCCCTGGCGGATAGGGCCGTTTCTCCAAAGCCTTGCAGGGCCCGAAGAGCGCGACGTTGTAGCGTCGAGCCTTCTTTGCTCGGGGACCAAGGTATCGTGCCATAAGATTTTTTCCGTTAAGTGCCGGATGCTCCGCCCAGCCTAGACTCGCCTGGACTTCCGCGGCCGACATCCGTTATGAGGGACCGGGGTAACATCCAATATCGTCGTCACCTCGAGCCCCACCACCTGCAAGGCACGGATCGCCGATTCCCTGCCCGTCCCAGGTCCCTTGACCTTGACAAGCACTTCGCGCACGCCTTGCGCCACCGCTTGCCGGGCGGCATCCTGCGCCGCCAGCTGCGCGACATAGGCAGTCGACTTTCTCGAGCCGCGAAATCCGCATCGGCCGGCACTCGACCAGGAGAGTGTCCTACCGTTGAGATCGGTGATCGTAACCACCGTATTGTTGAAGGTCGCCAAGATATGGGCAATGCCGCTATGAACGCCCTTCCCGCCCTTGTTCTTGTACTTCTTCTCCTTCTCGGCTGGCTCTGCCGCCGCAGCCTTGGCTTCCGGCGCTTTCGGCAAGACCGCAGGCTCTTGCCCTGCCGGCCGACGGGCTTCCTCCGAGCCAGGCTTTATCTGCTCTTCCTCCGCCATAACATCTCTCCACTACGGTCTACTTTGCAAAAGACAATCCGGCGGGCTAGACCTTGCCCTTCTTCGCTTCCTTTCTTCGAATCACCCCGACCGTGCGTCGTGGTCCTTTACGGGTTCGCGCATTCGTTGATGTCCGCTGCCCGCGGACAGGCAGACCGCGAAGGTGGCGGATCCCTCGATAGCACTTGATCGCCTGCAAGCGCTTGAGATTCTGCTGAATCTCCCGCCGCAAGTCCCCCTCGATCACGCAATTGATTTCCTGGATGACCTGAACCATTCGATTGATCTGCTGGTCGGTCAGCTCCTTGGCTCGCAGGTTGGGATCGATCTCGGCAAGCTCGCAAATCAGCTTCGCCCGTGATGGGCCGATTCCGTATATGTAAGGGAGCGCCGCGACGGTTCGCTTGCCGCCGGGGATTTCCACTCCAAGGATGCGAGGCATGGTTTTCTCCTGAGGTTCCGACCTATCCCTGGCGCTGCTTGAGGCGGGGATTTTTCTTGTTGATGATATAGATTCGCCCTTTGCGCCGCACGACCTGACAGTTCGCGGTGCGCCGACGAACGGAAGCCCGAACCTTCATGAAATTCCTCTTGGCAGTGCTTGCTTAGTTCTCACCCTTCACACGATGAAAAGTTTATTGATAGCGAACCGGCTTCGCTTTGGCAAACCTTTTTTGATTGGCCTTCTCCTCACCCTCCCAATCCCTCTTCGTGGCCTGCCGCCGTCAGGCCGTTTTCCGCCGAGCCTGGGGCTATCCCGTGATCCGTGAGAATTTCAGGCTCTCGCGTCGTGACGAGGACCGTGTGTTCGAAGTGAGCCGAGCGCCGTCCATCGGTAGTCACGACCGTCCAGCCATCCGAAAGAAGCCGCACTCCGGCCCCCCCGGCATTGATCATCGGCTCGATCGCAAGCGTCATGCCCGCCTTCAACTTGGGCCCCGTTCCCGGACGGCCATAGTTGGGAACTTGGGGCTCCTCATGAAGCTTGCGACCCACGCCATGGCCGACAAACTCCCGCACGACCTCGAACCCGTGCGTTCGCGCGCAGCCCTCGATCGCAGCAGCGATATCGCCGATCCGATTGCCTTCCCTGGCCAGAGCAATTCCTTCCCACAGCGCCTGCCGTGTGACTTCCATCAGCTTGAGATCCGCTGACTCCCCCATCCCGATCGAAAAGGTTGCCGCCGTATCGCCGACCCACCCATTCTTGATCAAACCCACGTCGAGCTTCACGAGATCTCCATATTGAAGCATCCGGTCCCCGCCGATCCCATGAACCACTTCATCGTTCACCGAAATACAGATCGTTCCCGGAAACCCTCGATACCCGAGAAAAGCGCTCTTCCCTCCGCGAGCGGAAATCAACTCGGCAGCATAGCGATCGATCTCGGCGGTGCGGATTCCGGGGGCCAAGACTGAACGCAAGGCGTCCACCACTTCCGCCACGAGGCGGCCGCTCAGGCGCATTCCGTCGATGTCTTTTCCTCGCTTGATCGGGATCATCGCGCTACTCGAAGAACCGAGACCAATCCCGCCCTTTTGGCAACCCCCATCCCGTACGGCGGTTTCGGCGCAAGCTAAATCTACCGCTCTTTCGCTGCTTGCTCCACGGAAGGCGAGGGAGCGAAAAGAGCCTTGGCTACTCGTTGTTTGCGGCGGGCAGCGGCATTCCGAGTCAACCGCCCGCGCTTAACCAACCGATCCAGGACAGACTGGTACTGAGAGAAAAATCCGACAGCTTCCTCTTTTGTCCCGGAAGCAGCCTTTTCGCGCATCTGGCGTGAAACCTGCAGCAACTCCTTCTTGGCTTTTAGATTATATGCTCTTTTGCGGAGACTCTTCCGCGCTTGCTTTGCGGCTGACCGAGTGTTAGGCATGGGGGTTTCCTAATAAGAATGTTCTGCCGGCGGTGTCAAGCCCAGCGAAGATCTTTAAGTTTTTTCTTGCTCTTTTCGCCCTGCCCCTGCTTGCCGCAGAGCTCCTTCTTCTCAAGGAACTCTTCGAAAGTTACTTCCACGAGGGAACCTGGTCCGCGATTCCGATAGCGAGCTTCGGCGGAGGCCTGCTGCTCTGGTCCCTGGTCTGTTTTTTCTGGAAGATCCCGCCGCGCCCCTACATCTTCGCCCACGAATTAACCCATGCGTTGGCGGTCTATCTTCAGGGAGGGAAAGTCTCTCGCTTCCGCGTCGGCAGAGGGAGCGGCAGCATCCGCTCCGATAGGTCCAACCTATGGATCGTCCTCTCTCCCTATTTCATCCCACTCTATATGCTGCTCTGGCTGGGGTTATGGACCATCGTCGACTTTTAACGGCCGCTTTCTTCTTATCAATGGCTTCTCTATGCGGGGACAGGGTTCACATGGGGATTCCATCTCTTCTTTACCGTGGAAGCCGTCCATCGAGAACAGCCCGATCTCCACGTGGAAGGCTGGTTCTTCTCTCTCGTCGTCATCGCGGGACTCAACCTCTTCATCCTGGCGGCGTTGCTCGCTTTTCTCTCGCCCTTTTGGACTCTTTCTCGCTTCTTTTCGCGTTTCGGATATGATCTCCTATTTTGCTATCGGCTCTGTGGAGCGGGCTTCGCGACCGTCGCCTCCTGGATCGGTTCTGCCGGACCGAAGCCGGACCGCACGGGAACCGCTCGGCCTTAGCGGCCGGTGAATCCAAAAGCCCATCGAACGTCTCACCATGCAATTTCCCGCAGAGTTTCTACAAGAGAGACTGATCCGCGTCCTCGAACACCGCTTTGCCCAGCCCTTGCCCGAAGCTCTCATCGAGCCTTGTGCGGATCCTCGGTTCGGCGATCTCCAGAGCAACGCCGCCTTGGTTCTCGGCCGGCGTCATGCGCTGGATCCCCGAACACTCGCAGGCGAGATCGCTGCCTCCGTGGGGGAGACCGAGTGGTCGCTCGCCCCCGAGGTCGCCGGCCCCGGGTTCCTCAACTTTCGCCTCAAGCCCGAGCGATGCGTACAAGCCTTTCTCGCTCTCGTCGGAGACCCTCGGCTCGGAATCGAAAGGACAAAGAAGCCGGAGACGGTCGTGATCGACTACTCCAGCCCTAACATCGCCAAAGAAATGCATGTCGGCCACCTGAGGAGCACGATCCTCGGGGAGTGCCTCGCGCGCGTCTACCGCTTCCTCGGCCACCGGGTGATTACCGTCAACCATCTGGGCGATTGGGGCACCCAGTTCGGCATGGTGCTCCTCGGCTTTAAACAGCGGAGAGAAGAAGCACTCCTGAAGGACCGCCCCCTCGAATACCTGGAGGAGCTCTATCAGCAGGTCCAGGCGGCGGCGAAGGAAGATCCGGCGATCCGCGAGGAAGCAAAGGCGGAGCTCCGGAAGCTCCAGAACGGCGATCCGGAGAACCTCGCCTTATGGCGGCACTTCGTCGACACATCCAGAGCCGAGCTCGATCGCATCTATGAGGAGCTCGGAGTCCATTTCGACTTCACGTTGGGAGAAAGCGCCTATCGCGAGCTGCTTCCCTCGGTCGTACACGATCTGAGCGCCGCGGGCATCGCCCGGCCGAGCGAAGGAGCGATCTGCGTCTTCTTCCCGAACGACCCGGAACTCAAGGACAAACCCTTCCTGATCCAGAAAAGCGATGGGGCCTATCTTTATGCAACGACCGATCTGGCCGCGCTCCGCTTCCGAATCGCAGAGTGGAAGGCCGATCGCATCCTCTACGTGACCGACGGCCGGCAACGTCTCCATTTCCGCCAGCTCGCCGCGACCGCAAAGCGATGGGGATTGCCCGTAAAGATCGAGCACGTCTGGTTCGGCTCGATCCTGGGGGAAGACAACAAACCGCTCAAGACCCGGGAAGGAAAGCCGATCAAACTCCGCGAGCTCCTCTCGGAGGCGCAGCGGCGGGCCTATGCGATCATCGAGACGAAGAGACCCGACCTCCCCGAGGAGCGCAAGGTCCGGATTGCGCACGCCGTCGGCATCGGAGCGCTCAAGTATGCCGACCTCTTGCAGAACCGCAATCTCGACTATGTCTTTCGGTGGGACAAGCTTCTCTCCTTCGAAGGCAACACCGTCCCCTACCTGCTTAATGCTTACGTCCGCATCGAAGCGATCCTTCGCAAGGCGGACGCTTCCGGTCTCTCCGCCGCTTCCGGCCCGCTCGCGGCTCCTTCCGAAGTGCGGCTGGTCAAGCTTCTTCTCGATTTCGCTTCCATCCTCGAACGGGTTCAAAGCGAAAACCGGCCCCACTTTCTCTGCACCTATCTCTACGAGGTCGCCCGCTCCTTCCATCAGTTCTACGAAGCCTGCCCGGTCCTGACCGCTCCGCCACCCACGCAAGGCGCGCGTCTCTCTCTCTGTCGCGGCACCGCTGCCACTCTGGGCACAGGTCTCACTCTCCTAGGTATCGAACGGCTGGAGGAAATGTAGTGCGGAAGCAACAAAGCCCTTGCGCTACCCCTAGCGCAAGCTCATTCTTTTTCGGGGGATGAGACGAAAAACCGCCAAGCCCGAGGAAGCGGTCCCCGATCGCGAACCCTGCGGGCTTTCGATCGCCGACTGCCTGGGCAGCGAGGAAATCCGGGGCTTCTGCGGCATCGCCGGCTGGGTTTATCAGATGCTCGATCAGATGCTCGAAGGAATGCTCGCTCTCGGCCCCACGCTCTCGATCGAATTGGCCAACCGCTCGGCTGCGCGTATGTTCGGATATCGTTCCGACGAGATCCTCGGACAGCCTCTGACGTCCCTCCTACAGACCCAGGAGCCAGTTCCCATTCCTTGCATCGATTTTCCTCATCCTCCGGCGGGAGGCCGTCTCTTCAACACCGGTCGCCACGAGGCCCTCGGACGCAGGAAGAATGGAGAACTCTTCCCGATCGAGCTTTCCGTGAGCCAAGCGGTCGTCGAAGGACATTCTACGCTGACCATCCTCGTGCGGGATCTGACCCAAAAGAGATCTTTGGAACGGGCGCTCTTCGATGCGGAAACACGAGAACGGCGGCGGATCGGACAAGACATCCACGACAGCCTTTGCCAGATGCTGATCGGAGTCCACTACCAAGCGGAACTCCTGCAAACGAAGCTCCGCGCGCGTTCCCTGCCGGAAGCCGCTCTCGCGTCGCGGATCGGCGAGCTCGTCCGAGAAGCCAGTGACTGTGCGCGCGCCTTGTCGCAAGGGCTCATGCCGATGGCGATCTCTCCCGCCCAATTGCCGCAGGCATTGGCCGATTTGGCACGGAAGACCCAAGAGCGTTCGGAGGTTTCGTGCCGCTTCGTGCTGGTCGGCAAACCCGCCCTTCGCGATTCGGCGACCGCACTTCAGCTCTATCAGATCGCTCACGAATCCATCAACAACGCCATCCGCCACGGGAAGCCGAAGCATATCGAACTCCTTTTGGGCGAAGGAGCCGGTTCCGTTTACCTTCGCATAGCGGACGACGGGACAGGGATGCGCCCCAACGCCGCATTGAGTGCTGGTCTCGGGCTACGATCCATGCGATACCGAGCTCGAATGGTCGGAGGGGTGATTCGCTTTGAATCCAAGCCGAAGGGAGGAGTGATCGTCGTGTGCACGGTCCCTTCCGCCGCGCGGAGGAAAGAACGGAAGGGCAGCAGCAGATGAAGGAAGCAAGGGGAAAGACAATCCAGCCGAAGAAGGTCCTGATCGTCGACGACCACGCGCTGGTCAGTGAAGGGATTGCGCAACTCATCGGGGCAAGAAGCGGGTTAGTGGTCTGCGGAACGGCGTCGACCGCCTACGAAGGGTTCGATCTGGTGGTGAAGACAAAGCCCGATCTCGTTCTCGTCGATCTCTCTCTCCCCGGAAAAAGCGGCCTTGAGCTCATCAAGGACATCCATGCGTCCTATCCCGAGGTGGCCATCCTGACTCTTTCGATGCACGAAGAGTCGATGTATGCGGAGCGGGCTCTCCGGGCGGGCGCGCGAGGCTACCTGATGAAGAGCGAAGGCGGCCAAAAACTCCTGGAAGGGATTCAGAAGGTCTTGAGCGGCGGCATGTTCGTCAGCGAAGCGGTCGCAACGCGAGTCCTCGAACGCTTCTCGGGCCGCCGGGCTCTCACGCCCACCTTGAATCCAGTGGAATCGCTTAGCGACCGGGAATTTGAAGTCTTCCAGTTGATCGGTCGCGGGCTGGGGACCCGGCAGATCGCCGATCAGCTGCATCTGAGCATCAAAACGGTGGAAGCCTACCGGGGCAGCCTCAAGGAGAAACTCAAGCTGGCTTCGGGACCGGAGTTGGTCCACTACGCGATTTCCTGGCAGCAGTCTCAGGCGGTCGCCAGCGCTTGATGCGTCCGCAAGCCGCTTTTCCGACTCGGCCCGCTCGATCGCGCCATGGATCAGGCTAATTGGGTGGCCGAAGGCGTGCTGGAGACTTTTCGGTCCCTGGGAGAAACCTGCTGGATCGCCGCTCTCCTCGGGCGCTTCCCGTTCTGGATTCCAATCAACCGGACCTTCCGGGACCGGTTGCCCCCGAATGCCGCTCTCTCTGCGGAGAGAACCATGCTCGTCTTTCTGGCCCTGGGGGCCATCCCCGTTTTGGCCTCGCTCCTCCCCGCCACGGGGAGAAGCCCGGCTCAGGCGACTTTCGGCGCGTTCCTGGGAGGGCTCTTCGGGCTCGGGTTTCTTTTATCCCTACCCCTTGGCAGACCAACCATATTCTGGCCCGCGCTGCCCTGGGTCCTTTGGACTCTACTGGCGTTTACGCTCTTTCTCGATCCCGCAGGAGAGCCGGCCGTTCCACTGGGAGCCAAAGCTCCTCTGGTCTGGGCCGCGCTCGGACGACTCTGTCTGCTTTCCCTCTCCTTCTGGCTCGCAACTCTGCTTGCCGAGCTGTTGATCCTCGCGCCGATTCTTGCACGAGCCGGAGCGCGCGATCCTTTGATCCTTCTGCTCGGGACAGGCTCGCTGCTCAACAGCATTGCGATCACCCTCTTCGGGGCAAGCGGGCTCATTTTGGTCTGGCTCCTGTTGTTCCACCCTCTCTCTTTCCCTTCCGTCGTCTCCGGCTCGTCCCTGGAGCTGATCGGATCCTTCTCTCTCTTCGCTCTTCTCCTGCGATCCTTCCATCAGGTTTTCGCCGAGCCGGCAGCCACCGCCGTTCTGATGCGCCCTCGGCCTAGGCGCTCCCTTCCCCCCTCAGTTCCCTCCGGAGCCGCGCCCGATGCTTCCGTCCCGAAGGCGGCCTGCCATCTGCCGTTAACCACTCACGCCATTGAGCTGCTCGCCGTCGCAGGAACGTTAGTTGCAGGAAACTTTGTTGCCCCCATCCCCCTCGCAAGTGCGCCACTCTCGTTCCGCTTCCGGTGGGCTGATCTCCTGCTCTTACCCCTGCTCGCGATTCTGGCTGCAGGGGGCCGACGCCTCTTTTGCTTCAGCCGGAAGCTCGTTCAAGCATGCGTCAACCTGCCCCGCACGGATGATCCGGAGCGAGTGCCGCTCGTCCTCGTCCAACTCGGGTTACGCCAATGGCTCTGGGCAGGCGGCGTCTTTATCTTGGAAGCGGTGACGATCATCACCGTGACGAACCATTTTCACTGAAACATCTTCCTCACGTCCATGAGCGCGCGGGTGCCTTTCCCGCTTGCCGCTCCCGCCGCGATCTGCTTTGCTTCTTTCGAAGCGCGCTAGCGCGGGCAGCGTCGACTGACCCCATTGTGTAGTGGTTAGCACACCACCCTTTCAAGGTGGTAGCACGGGTTCGAATCCCGTTGGGGTCGCTTCCTCTGGTA
>JBFXFN010000028.1:0-29272 GCA_050179015.1 Methylacidiphilaceae bacterium
GGGACAGAGGAAAACTGTAGAGGTATACGGAGACGGCTTTGCAACACCCGATGGTACCGCAATTCGGGATTACGTGCACGTGCGCGATTTGGCGGCCGCGCATCTGGCGGTCCTGCGGAAGGAGCAGCCGAGCCTCTACAACGTGGGCACCGGAGATGGATATTCCGTCCTGCAAGTAATTGAGACGGCGCGCAAGATCACCGGAGCCGCCATCCCGTACGATCTGCGGCCCGCCCGTGCGGGCGATCCCCCACGCTTGGTGGCGAACGTTCATAAGATCCGTCAAGAACTCTCTTGGACCCCGGAACATTCCCGGCTCTCCGAAATCGTCGCGAACGCCTGGCACTGGCATCAGAGCCATCCGGAAGGCTATCGGGACGGTGCGAGCGGGGGAGAGAGCGCAAGAGGGACGTAGAGGGGCGGGGTTGAACGGTCCCATTCGCTCTTTTCCCTTGTAGAGCAAGCGGCAGGGCGGTAAACGAAGACGATGGGCGCAGGCCAAGACGGGTTCGAGAGCAGGGGGCACAATCCGCTGGCCCTGAATGGTGGCGGCTTCAGCGTGTGGGAGGAGCGGCCCGAAAGTCCTCCTAAGATACTCGAACGCGAAGGGCCGAGGGCGATCGGAGAAAGAGTCCGGGCGGGTCTCCTAGCGGCTGGCGCATTCCTGTCGGCTTCTCTTCCTATAAGCGTATCGGCGGACGGCATTCGCATCGACCGTAAGGAGGGGTCGAACGAGGCGATCGTCCAGGTCGTCGCCTATCAAGACAACGGTCGCGGCATCGTCCGGACGATCGGGACCGGTTTTTTCGTGAATCCACACGGCCAGCTCATCACGAATCGCCATCTCTTGTCGCAGGCGGTCTTCTGTGCAGTCCTGGGACACGGAGCGGAGCCGCTTCGAGTCGATCGGGTCTTGGCGGAGGCGGGCGACCTTGTCTTGGTGCAGATCGCCCTACCTCCCGGGGTTAGGATGAGAGCCTTGCAGCTTCGAAAGGGTCCTCCTATTCCGGGAGAACCGATTAGGATCGAAGGATATCCTCTTGGAGTCGGTCCCGCCACAGCTTTTGGAAGAGTGATCGGGTTTCGGCAGAGGCGTTATTATGGAGCGCCATCTTTCGAAGTCGATGCCCCGACCTTTGCCGGCAATAGCGGAGGGCCGGTCCTCGACGCCGATGGACAGGTCGTCGGAGTGTCGACGTTCCGTTCACTAGAGGGCCCAAGCAGGCTCGGAGGAGCGCTCTGCCCCCACGTCTTGATGGAAGAGAGCCGGATTGTCGATCTTCCGTTTGCAGACTGGTCTCGGCGAACGAGAGGAGGGAGAGGCGCGGTCAGTTTGGCTGCAAAAGGATGGAGGGCTCTGCAGAGCGGGGAAGTCCGGTCGGCGCGCCGCTATTTTTTGACGGCCCTCCGGGATCAAACGAGAAGCTCATTGTTGCATCAAGGCCTTGCAGAGGCGCTGCTCGAAGGCGGAAGCCCAAGGAAAGCCGCCTCGGCTCTTTGCGCCGCAATTGAGGAGAGGCCGAAAGATTTCCTCGCGCACTTGCGTCTCGCATCCGTCTATCGCCGGTTGGGGAGGTGGGATTCGGCGGCAGCCCAGGAGTTCATTAGTCGAAGGATCGAGTCGACAATCTTCTCGCGCATCGAGACGGAGGTGGCGGCACGAGAGGAAAAAGGCCTTCCGGGACTCTGGCAAAAGGCCCGGTTCATCCTTCAGGGACCGGCAGAGTCCGAGACCAATTAAGCGCCTTTGGGCGGCGGGTTCTCGGTGGGTCCTTGCTGACGCTCGATTTCCTGCAGGATCCGCAAGATGCGGTCGCCTCGTTCCAGGGAGTCGTCGAATCGAAAGGTGAGATGGGGCGTGAACTTGGATTGGAGCTTCTTTCCGATTCGATGCCGCCACTCCCTTTGATGACGACGGAGCAGCGAGAGGAGCTCTTCACTTGGGATCGGAGACTCCCAGGCGCTTACGAAGACGATGGCCTCTTTTAGATCGGGAGTCGTCTCCACCGCGGAAATGGTGAGGAGCAAGCCTTCGAGCGAGACCTCCCTCTGGAAGTATTGGGCAAGTTCCTTGCGGATGACTTCGGATACTCGGATGGTGCGATGTGTCCCCATGACAGCTGCTCCAAATGCTTCCCGTCCCGCGAGGTGGGTGAGGGGAAGGCGGAAAGTGGCATTCGATGGATCGGGCGGACGCGACATCCAGCAGCGAGCGACCATCAGAGGCTTTGAGGTACTCGCTCCAACTGATAGCACTGGATGATGTCGTTCGGCTCATAGTCATCGAAATTGCCCAGGCGCATGCCGCACTCGAGCCCCGCGCGCACCTCCGGGACTTCGTCCTGAAAGCGTTTGAGGGTTTGGATGCTTCCATCGTAAATAGGTTGCTTGCCGCGGAGAACCCGTGCCTGCCCTTTGCGGACTATTCTGCCCGTCTGTACCAGGACGCCCGCGACCGAGAATTTATTCAGCTCAAAGACCTTTTTGACCAGCGCAGAGCCAAGGACCGTTTCCCGGAGCTCCGGCTCCAACAATCCCGCCATGGCATCCCGGACCTGGTCCACCAGCTCATAAATCACGCTAAAGAGCTTGATCTGGACTCCCTCGCGCTTGGCGGCGGCCGCGGCCGAGCTATCGGTCTTGACATTGAAGCCGATCACGATTCCTTCCGAAGCTTTTGCGAGAAGGATATCCGATTCGGTGACGGGGCCGGCTGCCGCGTGAATGATGGATAGCTCGACTTTCTTGCTTGGGATCTTTTGAAGCTGGCTCACCAGCGCTTCGATCGACCCCTGGGTGTCTCCCTTGAGGATCAGGTGCAATGTCTTGCGTTGGCCTTCGGCAATGGCCTCGAAGAGATTCTCCAGGGTGACCTTCGGGCCCTCTTCCTGGCGAGGCTGCTTCAATGCTGCGAGACGTTCTTCGGCAATTTGTCTTGCCTTGCGCTCGTCGCCTTCCACGATCAATTCTTCTCCCGGAGAGGGAAGACCGCTCAGGCCAATAACCTTGACAGGGGTAGACGGTGATGCTTCCCGGACGGTCTTGCCGAGGTCGTTGATCAGCGCCCGAACCCGTCCCCAATATGGGCCGCAGATCACGACATCGCCCACATGGAGAGTTCCCTTCTGCACCAGGATTGTAGCGGTCGGTCCCCGGCCGGTCTCCTTTTGCGCTTCGATCACCCGTCCCGCCGCCGGGCCATGGAATGGGGCGTGCAATTCGAGAACCTCGGCTTGAAGCAGGATCATCTCCAGAAGATGGTCGATCCCTTCCCCTTTGAGCGCGGACACTTCGCAGAAGATGGTGTCGCCGCCAAACTCTTCGGCAACCAGTCCCCGTTCCTGGAGTTGCGTCTTAACGCGAAGCGGATTGGCTCCGCGCGCATCGATTTTGCTAATAGCAACCAGAAGAGGGACTCCCGCCGCTCGCGCGTGATCGATGGCCTCGATCGTTTGAGGCATCACGCCATCGTCCGCAGCCACGACGAGCACGACGATGTCGGTGATGGAAGCACCGCGGGCCCTCATCGCGGTAAACGCTTCATGACCGGGTGTATCGATGAAGGTGATCCATTTGCCCCCACGGTGAATCGTGTAGGCACCGATGTGCTGGGTGATCCCTCCCGCCTCCCCCGCCGCTACGCGGGTATGCCGGATCGCATCCAAGAGGGTGGTTTTCCCATGGTCGACATGGCCAAGGAAGGCTACGACGGGTGAGCGAAGCCGCATTTCGGGTTTCGCCGCCGGCGCCGGCGGGGGCTCCTCGACGATCTTGGGAGCCGGCGGGGGTGGGCCATGCCGTTCCTTGCGCTCCGTCTGAACCTCGAAACCCATGCGAGCGGATACCCTGCGGGCGACATCTTCGTCCAAAAGCTGGGTTAGCGTAGGGAAGATGTTCAACTCCATGAGGTGGTGGATCAGTTGGAACGGCTTGATTTCCAAAAGACCCGCCAAATCTCTAACGGCGATCGGACCCCGCAGGGGGATCGTCTTGTTGCCCTTGGGGGTGGATCCGCCTTCCATCGCGGGAGTCGCTTTCGGAGTCTCTGCGATTGCAGCTGCTTGGCTCGTCGGGCTCTTGCGGTCCTCCTTCCGTTCCGGGCGGGGAATGGTCTGGTTCGTCTTCGGCATGGATACTACTTAATGGCTTAGGAAGCTTTGGCACAAAGCCGCGCATTTTCACGCAACTTCTTTACGATCGCTAAGTCAAGCTCGGGAAGAACCGAAGCCAAATCCGTTTCTTCACTTTCCGCCACGGCGGCCGGGCTTAAAAATCCTGCCCGCACGATCTGCTCTGCCGTGGATGGATCAACCGAGAGTGCGGTTGCCATCTCCTCGGTCGCCCGCGCCAACTTTTGTGCAAAGTTTTCTTCCGCGGATTGTTCTCGGACGATGTCGATTTCCCATCCGGTGATCTTGCTGGCGAGCCACGCGTTCTTCCCCTTTCGACCCAGGGCGATGGAGTAGTTCTCCTCGTCTACCACCACCTTTACGCGCTTGCCCGCCTCGTCCAACTCGACGCTTTTGATCCGGGCCGGCTTGAGCGCTTCTGCAGCCAGCTCGGCCACGTCGGAGGACCAGCGGAAGAGATCGATCTTTTCGATATGCAACTCCCGCACGATATTCTTAACCCGAGCTCCGCGCACGCCCACACAGGCTCCCACGGGATCGATCTTCGGATTCGCGCTCCATACGGCAATTTTCGTTCGAAACCCTGGTTCCCTAGCCATGGCCTTGATTTCGACGGTGTGGTCCGCTACCTCGCTCACTTCCAGTTCGAGCAGCTTGCGCACGAAGTTGGGATGACTGCGCGAGAGGAGAATTTGTGGGCCGTGGGGAGTGTTGTCTACGGCGAGGACGTAGGCGCGAATCCGATCGCCAACTAGGTACTCCTCGCCCGGAACCCGCTCGCGCGCCGGCATGACGCCCTCGTAGCGGCCAAGGTCCAAGATCACATCCGAGCGGTCGAAGCGGCGCACCGTCCCCATCACGATGTGATCGACCCGATCCTTGAACTCGGCGAGCACCATCTCCCGCTCGATGGAACGGACCGCCTGATTGATCGTTTGCTTGAAAACCTGCGCGGCGATACGGCCGAAATCCTTGGGAGTCACCTCCACATCAATCAACTGTCCCAATTGGGCCGAGGGGTCGATCTCCCTGGCGCGTCTCAAAGAAACTTGGCCCCGCGGATCGGCGACCCTCTCCACGACCTCGAGATTTGCCCGCGCCGTGATCTTGCCGGTCTTGGGGTGGATTTCGACCCGCAAGTCCCGGGCGGGGCCGATGCTCTTTCGGGCGGCGGCAAGGAGAGCCGACTGCATGGCTTCCAGAAAGGCTTCTCGATGAATGCCCTTCTCCCTTGCCATGTATTCGATGATGGCCAAGACTTCTTGATTCATGACTGTCTCCGGCGATACTACCAAAGAAAAAAAGTGGAAACCCTGCAAGTTTCCACCTTTCCCTTGCGGCAGAATCGCCTTGCCAAAAAAGTTACGAATGGTTCCTCCAACGGTCAAGGTTTGAATTTTTCCGGTTCACCCCCGCCAACGACGGCCGAGCAAACGCGGAACGAAGTCTCATGGACGGCTGCGAGAACATCCAAAACAACGGGCTCGGGCTGATCGCCGGCCGCGGAGTCTACCCTGTTTTGCTGGCCCGGGCGGCCCGTCGTGCCGGAGTCGAGCGTCTCAGCACGGTCGCCTTCCACGGCGAGACGGATCCGGAAATCGAGAAGCTTAGCAATCGGACCGAGTGGCTCCGGGTGGGACAACTGGCGAGCCTGCTCCGCTTCTTTCGCCGCTGCGGCGTTTCTCATGCCATTATGGCTGGAGCCGTGGCTCCAGCCCATCTTTTTGACTTGCGGCCCGATCTGAAAGCCCTTTTTCTTCTGGCCCGTCTTAAGGTGAGAAACGCCGTGACCATTTTTGGGGCGATTGCGGAGGAACTCAAGGGGGCCGGGGTCATGCTTTTGCCCGCTACGACCTATCTGGAGGACCAGCTTGCCCCCTTGGGTCATTTTGGCGGGCCGTCCCTTCGGCCAAGGCAAAGGGAGGATGCCGGATTCGGGTTTCGGATGGCAAAGGAGATCGCGCGACTCGATATCGGACAATCCCTGGTTGTGAAGCAAGGCACGGTGCTGGCGGTGGAGGCTTTCGAGGGAACCGACAAGACCTTGGAGCGCGGGGGGGGCTTGGGTCGCGGCAAGGCTGTATTGATCAAGGTGAGCAAGCCGGACCAGGATTTCCGATTCGATGTGCCTGTCATCGGTCGGCGGACCATCGAAATGGCTCAAAAATCCGGCGTGGCCCTCATCGTTTGCGAAGCGCGCAAGACGTTGATCTTGGAGAAGGAGAAGGTCGTCCAGCTTGCCGGAGAGGCAGGAATATCTCTTTATGGAATGGTGGAGGATGGGGAGATCGCGTGATGCAAGAGCCTATTCGGATCGGGGTAGTCGGAGTCGGGCATATCGGTCAGCACCACGCCCGCATTTGTGCGGAGCTTCCGCAAACCGAGCTTATCGGCGTCTTCGATGTGGAGGAGCAGCGATGCCGCGAGGTGGCCGAACGGTGTCGAACGGAGGCATTTAGGTCTCTGGAAGAGCTCGCCGCGCGCTGTCAGGCGCTTACGATCGCCACTCCGACCGGAACGCACTTCCCGGTGGCGAATGCTTGCCTCCAATCGGGCTGCCATGTGCTGGTCGAGAAGCCGATTGCGGACCAGATAGAGCAAGCGCGGGCCCTGGTGCTCTTGGCTCGCGAAAAGGGACTGCTGCTGCAGGTGGGTCATGTGGAACGATTTAATCCCGCCTTCCGTGCGATGGAGTCTCTTCTGCGCGCTCCCCGGTTCATCGAGGCTCATCGTCTCTGTCCCTATCCGGGAAGGAACGTCGAGATCGGCGTCGTCTTCGACCTCATGATCCATGACCTGGAGATCGTCTTGCACCTGGTGCGGACACCTCTGGTCTCCATCGATGCGGTTGGGGTGTCCGTCTTGAGCCCGACGGAGGATATCGCCAACGCGCGCATCCGCTTTGCCGACGGGGCCGTCGCCAATTTGACCTGCAGCCGGATCAGCCCGGAAAAGATGCGCAAGATCCGTATTTTTCAGGACGACGCCTACCTCTCCCTCAACTACGGAGACCAGTGCGGCGAGATCTACCGGAAGAAGGACGGGCGGATCGAACGTGAACCGATTCCGGTGGAGAAGGACGAGCCTCTTCGGCTCCAGATTGCCTCGTTTGTGGACTGTGTGAGATCCCATGTGGTTCCCGTAGTGGACGGGGGAAAGGGGGTTGCGGCCCTTGACTTGGCCATGCAGATTTCGGATCGGATCGGGGAGGGGATGGCTGCTCCATGATGCGATTCCATCGTAAGAGAAGGTTCTACCTGGTTGCGGGCGAGCCGAGCGGAGATACTCTGGGAGCTTGCTTGATCGAAGCGCTCCGACGGCAAGCGCCGGGAGCGGTTTTCCGGGGCGCTGGCGGCCCGAAGATGGCGGCGGCGGGTCAACGCCAGGCGGTCGATCTCACGAAGCACGCCGTGGTGGGCCTCGTAGAGGTTTTCCGTCACTACCCGGAGCTGCGGACGCTCTTCCATCGGATTGTCCGCGAAGTGAAAGCCGCTCGTCCCGATGCGGTAATCCTGATCGACTATCCAGGGTTTAACTTGCGGCTGGCGCGGGTTCTCCGCCACCGTTTTCCCTGGGTGAAGATAATTTTTTATGTTAGCCCGCAGGTCTGGGCCTGGAAGGCCGGGCGCGCCGAGCTTTTATCCCGGACCGTCGACGAACTGCTCGTCCTCTTTCCCTTCGAGAAGGAGTGGTACGCCCGAAGGGGCAGCTCTCTTGCCGTCTCCTGGGTCGGGAACCCGCTCTGGGATCGGCTCATCGACAACGAGATTCCGGAGTTGCCGTCGGATCGGAGGATCATTGCGCTCTTGCCCGGTAGCCGGGAAGCCGAGATCGGGCGCCATCTGCCTCTGCTTTTGGAAGCTGCCGCGCAGATGCAGGAGCAGGAGCACGACTTGGATTTCCTCTGGATTGTGCCTGATGCTCGACGGGAAGCTTATGCCCGCGAGCAACTGGCTCTGTTGCGGCCGGGCTGCTCGATTCGTCTGCGAGTCGGCTACCCTCTTTCCCATCTCTCTCGATGCAGCTTGGCGCTCCTCTGTTCCGGATCGGCTTCTCTTGAATGCGCTGCGGTTGGGACTCCGCAGATCCTCGTCTACAAAGCCAACCCGATTACCTATAGCGTGGCCAAGCGAGTGGTTCAGGTTCGTTTCTTGAGCATTGTCAATCTTTTGGCCGATGAGGAAATTGTCCCCGAGCTGGTGCAGGAAAAACCGACTCCGAGTTCGGTGGCCGAGGCTGCCCTGCGTCTCTTGGCGAACCCGGGCGAACGCTCTCGAATGATCGAGGCCATGCGCGAGACCCTGCGGCCGATCGCCGAACCCGGAGCGAGTGCGCGAGCCGCAGCCCGCGTAGTGGCGGTTGCCGCCCGGCCGAGCAAGATCCAAGAGACGGAGAGGCCCGCTGTCGGCAGCCGCTCCCGGGAACTGAGGACACCAGCACCCGAAGAGTCTCCCGCAGGTGCCGTCGCTTCGGAAGGACGGCCCACCTAGCGGCTCTTTGTTTTGAACCTTTTTCTTACGGCTGGGATAAAGGGCCGACTGTTTCGTGAGGCTTGGCTTTGTGTCCTCGCAGCATGTCCACATACAGCTCTGGTAGAAAACTGGCTCCTGCCCGCCTCGTCGCCTGTTTTGCGGCGCCTTGGGTGCGACATATGCGAGAAATGGGGGTTAGGAGAAGTTCACTTGCCCTTCGCCGAAGGCAGTCGCAGGAGCAACTCCGGCGGGTCGGCCCGCTGATCCTGCAAGAGCCCGCTGTAGAAGAGGCGGAAGACATATCCGTAGAAGCGCTGGTGCGGAACGGGATGATCCAGGCGATACTTCACCTGGAGAATCTCGATGCGGTTACCTCCCCAGTGAGGAAAGGCACTCTCGAAACCTGCGGAAACGTGCGCGTTGGTCGGCACGATGATGCCCGCATCGATCTGATCGTAGGCATAAAACTGATAGCTGATTTGCCCCAGAGAAATTTTCATCCTGGGGTCGGCTGCGATGCGGAAACGGAAAATCAGTTCCTGGCCAAACGGGCTGCTATTGCCGTTCCTGCGTTCGACTCCGAGGAGTTGAAGGGGAGTGTTAGCCCGATGACGGAAGGCCGCTTCGCTCGAGTCCATGCCCTCTGCTTGCGCCGCTTCCTCAAGGCGGTTGCGGGCCCTATCGTAGGAGACGCCTGCCGCGGCGCCCATGGAGACGATCCGGCTCCAGTATCCGGTTGCCCGCGAGAGGTTCTTCTGCTCTTGGGCTAGTTCACCCTGTCGTTCCAGGATGGTTGGATTTCGCGGATCGAGATCTTCCGCTCGCGAGAGGGCGGCATGCGCTAATTCCCAGTCGCCTTCGTTTTCAAAGCGTTTAGCCTCCTGGAGCAGGGCGGCCACTCGTTCCCCATTGGTCAAGGCCGGAGGGGCCAAGCGCCCTCCACTGGGGCGGGGATCGAGCACGAGCGATGGAAAATGATTGTCATAGCGGTTGGAGAGAACAGGAGGGCGAGGGGCCAGGAGTGTCGGGATTGGCGGTCCTTGCGCCGGATTCGAGACAAGAGAGGAGGGCATCAGGACGGGCGCGCGTGTATCCCCTTTGATCCTGTGACGGAGCCAGAATACCGACAAGAGTGCCAATCCTTGGATCGCGACCACGAGGGCGGCGAACCAGAGGGACCAGGCGTAGACTTTCGAGCCAACCCGTTTTAGGGGAGCGGGAGGTTGTTGCGGGGAGGCGGAGGAACTCGGACCCGAGGGAAGGGGGGGAGGATTCGGTAGGGGCTCTTCCAAGGGGATTGCGCTCAGGGTGAAGGAAGGCTCGGGGCGGATGGCTCCCGGGGCTTGTTCGAACCGCGCCTCCGATGGGCCCGCTCTTTCCGTGAGAACGGGACCAGAATCCGTATTCCGAGCTTCAGCGGCAAGAAGAGGCAGACGCTTTGCCGCGGCTCGGAGGGCTGCCGTGTTGAACTTTCTCCCCTTGGCCGACGAAGAAGGCAAGCCGGCGGATAAGGAATCGAACGGGGCGGTTGCCGGGACGAAGGAAGACGTTGATTCTCGATTCGGCGAGACTAAGCTATCTGCGTCAGCCCTTTTCTGATCTCGCATGGAAAAACCCACGCCGGACACCCCAATTCGAGAGCCTACCGACCGCGAACTGGTGCTCTGCCTGCAAAACGGGGATCTTGCCGCCTTCGACCAGCTTGTCAAGCGGTATCAAGCGCGCCTCTATCGAGTGATCTATGGCGTCCTGCTCCATCATGAGGATACAAACGACGTTCTCATGGAAACGTTTGTAAAGGCTTATCGCAATATGGGCCGATTCCGGATCGGCGCCTCGTTCTATACCTGGATCTATCGTATCGCAGTCAACACGGCGATCAGTCACCGGAGGAAGTTTGCCCGTTTCCGGTCGACAGGCGGCGCGGGCGAAGGGGACGACGAGGAAAGAACGCCGGAGGCTTTCGTGGACGAATCGGCGGGCAAGGAGGCTCTGCGGAAGATCGAGCTTCAGGAACTACATCGAGAGCTGGACCAAGCGCTTGGTCAACTGAGCGAGGCCCATCGTGCGGTGGTTACCCTCTTCGACATCGAAGGTTTGAGCCATGGAGAGATAGCGAAAATTCTCGGCTGTTCCGAAGGAACGGTTCGCTCACGGCTCTTTTACGCACATAAACGTTTGCAGCAGCTGCTGCGTAATTATGTTTGACGGCGTCGGCGGCGACGGAGCAGAGTTTGAGGTCAACGATGAAGGGAAAGCAAGCGAGTGAGACGCAGATCAGTGAACATCTGCGCAGCTTTTTTGGTAGCCGTCTGGCGGAGAAGGCAACCCCCGAGTATTTCGAGGAGATGCTGGGACAGGTGCATCGGCGGTTGCGGCAGGAGCTTGTCGGCCGTCCCTACTGGTGGGACCGGCTTGCGGAATTGCTGGCGCCTTCCTTCTCGGGTCTTCGGCCCCTTCTGGTCCGATACGCCCTCCCACTGATCCTTTTCGGCTCCATCGGAGGCTTTGTTTTGCAGCAGGAACGTTTGGCCCCGAAGGGGGTCTCCGGCGCGCTTCAAGCCGGCGGAGCGCCATCCCTGCTAGCAAGCGCTCCGTTGACGCCTTCTAGTCGGACGAACCTTGATTCGCTCAGCAACCTTAGGGGAGCCATGGAGCCTTCCTTTGTCCGGCCGACGGCCGTATCGGGTGTTGGGGAGGAAAAGACAACCACCAAGGCAAAAGACCGGGAGAATGGAGGACGATCGTTCGTGAATGTGCTCCCCGTCCGGTATGAAGCCAGCGTTGACTTTTAAGGTCGCCTTTTTTGCCGCTAGCGTATTGCTGTTTTGTACGGGCGTGTCGTCATGTCCGGCATGGCAGGAATCCGTCACAGCTCTCGGCGGCGAAGTCACACGGGTATTCGGGAACGCTCAGCATGCGGTCGTTCGTGTCCGAATACGTCACGACTCGGTAGAGGCGGTCGGAAGCGGCTTTTACATAGATGCGCGCGGAACGGTCGCCACGCTCGCGGAGCTCGCGGGTCAAGGGCAGGAGATCCGTGTGGAGTCGGAGAGCGGGAGCGTGCCCGCCGTGCTGGTGGGGCAAGACCCTCGGAGCGGGCTCGCGCTATTGCGGACCCAGCCGGCACGGCCCACGCCATTTCTCCATTTCGGCTCAAGTGCAGAGGTGCCGCCCGGAGCTTTTGTCGTCGGTGTGGGATATCCCTTCAATCTTTCGGCCTCGCCGATTGTGGGGGTAGTCCTTGGTGCGGACCGGCAGTTCCAGGACCGTCTCTTTTGCGTTTCGCATTTGCGTGTCGATCTCACCGTGAGCCCGGGAGAACTCGGGGCGCCGCTGCTCAATCTTCAGGGCCTTGTCGTGGGCGTGGTCACGATGGTCGTCAATGATGGAAGGTGGGCGTATGCATTGCCGGGAAGGGCGGCCGAGCGCGTGATCGCGGACCTGCGGCGATATCGCCGCGCCCGATATGCATGGGCAGGAGTGGGCGTGGCTAGGCTTGGGGACGATCGAACGCAGGGCCCGGTAATCATCACTCGACTTTTCCCCAACTCGTCGGCAAAAGCATGCGGACTGCAAGAGGGAGATCGACTGGAACGGATTAACGGAAAGCCGGTCCACCATTTATCGGATGTCGTAGATGCGTCCTTTTACGCGCCGGTAGGTCAACCGATGACCGTTGCTATTTCCCGGAACGGGAAAGCTAAGCGTTTCTCCCTGCTGACCGGAGAGCGTCCTTCGGATGCTCCTGGAGGGGCCTCTGGTTCTTCGACCATTACGGTCGAGACATCCATGACGGGTCCTGCCGCGGAGGCGCCCGAAAAGGCGAAGGGAGCCGGCGCGAATTGAACCGCCCAACCCAAGGGGCCTTCACGAAGTGCGGACGATAGGCAGAGGTTTTGGTAGAGTCTCTTGGGGTCGGAGATGAAGAGCCAAAAGCCTGTCGTTATTCCAGCCGACGTTCAAAAACCTCGGCCGAGCGTCGTGCCGCATGGAGGCATCGGCGGGCTTCTTTTTTGGATCAGCATCTGCGTCTTGCTCGGGATCGGCACCTTCTACTTCTATGGTCAATCCACGGCTTGGGACCGCGAGGCACGGGCCTTGCGCGGCGACTCCGAAGTTCTGCGAAGGGAGAACCAAAAGCTTCACGCGGTTGTCGACCAGCTGCAAAGCGAGCTCAGTCAGACGGGCAGCCTGCTGCGGATCCAGCAGGACCTTCTAGGACAATCTCCCGTCGGGACTGGAGCCGCCGAGCCGAAAGGAGAAGAGTTGCGCTCTCGAACGCTTTCCGCCCCGGAGGCGGCCGATCTTCGGGTTCTCGAGGAGCGGCTGGATAAAACTTTCGCCGGCCGGACGAGCGCCAAGGAGGCGGCGATCATCCCGCGCCAGGATGGCATCGTAATCGCGCTAGACTATCGCATCTTTTTTCCCGGCGCCGGCCTTAAAATCGGGAATCCGGGCCTGGCACTTCTGCATGAGGTGGCAGAGATTCTGCAACCTTTTTTACAGTCAATCGAAGTTCGGATCATGGCTTTTGCCGATCCCCCCACCACTCCCCCGGGCTTGCGCAAAAGCCCAATGTCCAACTGGGAGCTTCCATTGCTACGCTCTTCGGCTGTCGCTAAGGCTTTGGTCGAGGGCGAACACCTTCCCGCCGGCCAAGTGGTCGCTTCCTGTCGCGGCGCGGAGCTTTACTTGGCGAATGACCCCAAAGGGGAACATAGGTTGTCCGTTCATCCGCTGGAGATCGGCCTATTCTTCAATGAGGCCTCCCATGGAGAACAAAGGGAAGTGCGAAGGGCTGGAACCGCTAGTGAGCGGAAAGATGGTAGGTAAAGACCTTCAACCGGGCTTCCTTTGCTTTCCGGCGCCGGCGATCGGAAGGTTTTTCAAACGAACGGCGCGCTCGTACTTCCCGCAAGGTGCCCTCGCGGTCCAGCTTGCGCTTGAGGCGCCGTAGCGCCTTGTCGATCGATTCGCCTTTTTTAACTCGGACTTCGGTCATCTACCTCCAGAGGTTGTACGCACGTTATCAGAAAAATCTATTCTTTTTCCGGAGAGCGGAACCATTTTCTTCAGTTCTCCGGAAATAATACGGCCGCACCCGCGAATCGGCCTTCCCGAAGCGCGCTCAGGGCCTCGTTTGCTCGCGAGAGCGGGTACGAGTGGATATGTGTACGAAAATGGAGGCGCCTTGCCAAGGAAAAGAATTCTTCTCCGTCTCGCCGAGTCAGATTTGCAACCGAGACGATCTGTCGCTCTTCCCAGAGGAGCCGATAAGGGAAAGAGGGAATGTCGCTCATGTGAATCCCTGCACAGACGATCTTCCCGCCTCGATCGAGGACCTGCAGAGCTGCCGGGATCAACTCTCCGACTGGAGCAAAGAGGATAGCCGCATCGAGAAGATTGGGGGATGCTTCCGTGGAAGCGCCTGTCCAGGTGGCGCCCAACTCCCTGGCCAGGGCTTGTGCGGCGGAGTCGCCGGGACGGGTGAAGGCGTAGACCTCCTTCTCTTGGGCAACAGCGAGTTGGACGAGGATATGCGCTGCCGCTCCGAATCCGTAGAATCCTAGCCTCTTCGCCGGTTCGGCTTTCTGATAGGAGCGGTAGCCGATGAGCCCGGCACAGAGAAGAGGCGCGGCCTCTCCATCGTCATAGGTCTCCGGCAGCGGAAAGACGAACTGCTCGTCGGCTACAAGATATTCTGCATATCCTCCATTGCGGGTATAACCGGTGAATTGGGGATCTTGGCAGAGATTTTCCCTCCCGCTACGGCAAAAACGGCACTGTCCGCAGGTTTTTCCCAGCCAGGGAATTCCGACCCGCTGTCCTTTCGAGAACCGTTTTGCCCCCGGACCCGCGCGCACGACCGTCCCAACGACCTCATGACCCGGAATAAGGGGCAGCTTGGGCTTCGGGAGATCCCCATCGACCACATGGAGGTCGGTCCGGCAGACGCCGCAGGCCCTGACCTTGATAAGCAGCTCGCCCTCCCCCGGTTCCGGTGTAGGCAACTCGCGCTCGACAAGGGAATTTCCCGGCCCTTCCCAGACCATTGCTTTCATCGAAAGTGGCTTTCTTCCCTTGTGGCAGAGAGGAGGGAAACAGCAACCTGTATGTTATCCCCTTGAGCGAGCGCCGTCAATGCGGCGGGAAGTAGAACGCAGGAGAGTGTTGGAATTTGTGGTGTGGTGTTCCTCAGATGAGGTGTCGGCCGAAAGATCTTCGATCCTTGACAAAAAACGTGTAGGAGAGAGAAGGGACAAGGGGAGGCTCGGCGGCGCGAAAGAAGGCCGAGCGGCCTGCGCTCTTGGAAAGGCGGGAGAATGGAAAATAATAGTCTAGCTAGGCGAAAGATCTCATGCGGATAGACACGTTAATCACGACGGACTTAGGACGCTTGAAGGCATATCGGCTGTCGGTGGACGAGCTTTCGGGGAAGACTCACATTCAGGCGCTCGCGGATAAGACCTTCCCGGAAGCGCACAAGAAATTGGGGGACATAGAGACGGACGAGCCCGGCCGCTACTCGGTGAGGACCGGAAAGGTCATGCTGGGTCGCCCGGCGGGGGAGACGCACAATGTCGAGTTGGAAATCCGTAAGCGGCTGCTTAGTCAGTTGGCTCACGAGATTGATTCCCTGCTCGATCGGGGAGACTGCAAACACTGGGGCCTAGCCGCTTGCTCCGAGGTGCTCCCTAGGCTCTTGGAGAAGCTCTCCCCCTCGGCTCGAGAAAGATTGGTCAAGACGATTCCTGGCGATTTGACGAAGCTCGATAAGGAAGACCTTCTCGCCCGGTTTATCGGGTAGATCGGGGGGTGATCAACGAGTTCCCGGTTTCCGCGGGCTTTCCGGGGGCTTCGGCTTCTTTCGGGTTGCCGGCTTGGCGGGATGTGCGCTGCCCTCGTCGAAAAGGTCCGCCAGGCGCAAATGGCGGAGCATTGACCGCTTTTTCGTCTGGTGGGCTTCCATTCGCCGCAGGACGTCATCCAGGAAGCGGAGGGCTTCTTCGATGTGAGGCCCTTTATTGAGCATCACGCACTCCGAACGTTCCGCCATGGCTGCGTCGGTCACCTCCGCCCGAGAGGGCGCCCCGGTTGTGGCGAGAGTTTCCAGGACCTGCGTCGCCCAGATCACCGGCAGGTGAGCGGCTTCCGCAACCCAGAGGATCTCTTCCTGAACTTCCGCGAGCCGTTCGTAGCCGCACTCGATCGCTAGATCTCCCCGGGCGATCATGACTCCCACCGAAGGGCTGCGCATTGCGGTGAGTAGGATCGCCGGGAGCAGTTCGAATGCTTTTCGGGTTTCGATCTTCACGATGATCGGAAGGTTCTCCCCGCCGGATTGGCGGAGGGCTTCCTGTAGTGCTTCGACATCGGCGGGGCTCCGCACGAATGAGAGTCCGATGCCATCCCCATGCTCGATGATCCAAGGGAGGAGAGCGAGATCCTTTGCAGAAAGGGGAGATAGGGCGAGATCGGTTTCCGGGAGGTTGATCCCTCGATTCGGGCCTAATTTCTCTCCCTGTGGACGGGCTCGGGTCGTTTCGACAACGACCTCGGTCGGTTTGGCGGAACGGACGATGCCCCCGATGCGCCCGTCGTCAAACCAGACGGTCTGGCCCACGCGCAAGGAGCGCAAAGCCTCCGCGGGCTCCATTTCGATGGCGGGAAGGGGGCTCTTTTCGCCGGGACGGGTGGAGCCCGTTGGGCCTGCCGAAACCAGCCGAAAACGGCTTCCTCGGTGGAGGAGCAGAAAGGAACCGGCATCGCCCATCGTCCGTGCAAATTCGGTCCGCTGCCCGGGATGCTCCAGGCTGGGAGTCGGATCGAAGAAGACGAAGGCCGTCTCTTCCGAGACCGTCGCGGCCTGGCGAGCTTCGGCCAGCAGGCCGCCTTCGAGTTGCTCCACGATTCGTAGCGAACGGGGTCTTCCCCGGATGTCGAAAAAGAGAATTTCCTTCCCCGGCGCGAGCTGCCGCAGCCAGCCCTCAGGGAAGAAAAGGGCCGTGAAAGCCCCCTCGGGAATGCGGCCGGATGGCTCAGCCGAAAGCCAGATCCGCGCGGGCTCGACCAATCGGCCGAATCGATCGGTCACGGGCTTCATGGCGCAGAAGCGCGGTCCGTGGCGGATCGCACCCGTTCGTAATTTAGGCCCCGCAAGATCCAGCATGATGCGAATCGGCCGGGCGGACTCCCGCGCCGCCCGGCGCAGATTCTCCACGATGCGGAGCCAGACCGCCTCGTTATCATGGGCGCAGTTGATTCGCGCGATGTCCATGCCGGCTCGCAAAATCCGCCGGGCAAGCTCCGGGTCCTCCGCGGCTTCCGTAGGCATCGTCACCATGATGGCCGAATTTCGTCCCGAGGGCTTGGGTCCTAGAAGGGAAGCCGTGTGCGCTCGGAGCAGCCGGGCACCCTCCAGCCGGGTTAGAGGGGGATAGGCCTTCGCCAGACGAGCGGGGAGCTCTTCCCCCAAGGCTTGCAGGACGGCCTGGAGGTTGAAGAGCACGCATCCTTCCGCCCGGCCGAGCGAAGAGAGCCCTCGATCTGCCAGCTCCTCTTGGAGCGGGCGCAAGTCGAAACGCCGAAGGGCCAAGTAATGGACGAGGTTGCGGGCGCTCGGCTGATGGGTGGGATCGACCTTTTCGATCCAATCCCGGAATTTTTCCTCGAGCGCGAGGGCGGATTCGCCAATCTCGATTAGCCTTTTGGCAAGATCCCGGCGGTTCATCGACGCCCCGGTTGCACGATGGCGACGCTCGAAGAGGTCCCGAGCCGCGTCGCCCCGGCTGCAAGAAGCCGCTCGGCGGCGGACCGATCTCGAATCCCTCCCGAAGCTTTGATCTGCACTTCCGGACCAACCACCGAACGCATCAGAGAAACAACCTCGGGGGTAGCGCCGCCGAAACCGAAGCCGGTGGAAGTCTTGAGGAAAGCCGCACCCGCTTGAGCCGCATGCTGACAAGCGGAGCGAACTTCCGCTTCGGTCAGCGCCCCGACTTCGAGGATGGCTTTGACCGGACGTGGAGCGGCGGCATGCACCACGGAGGCGACATGTGCTTCGACGAGGTCCCAATCGCCGTCCTTTGCCGCTCCGAGCGGGATCACCATATCCAACTCGTCGGCTCCCTCCTCGACGGCGATCTGGGCCGCGCACGCCTTCAGCCGCAAGCTCGATGCGCCGTGAGGGAAATCGATCACGGTGCAGAGATTCACCCTACTTCCCTCAAGGCGTCGCCGCGCTTCCCCGAGCCAGAAGGGGTGGAGGCAGACCGCGTAAAATCCGTAGACCACGGCTTCTTGGCAGAGCTGAGCGATCATTGGGGAGGTGGCGTCGGGCCGTAAAAGGGTATGGTCGATCAAGGAGGCGAGCCTTCTGCCCGACTCATCAAGGATTGGATCTCCCGTCACTTCTAGCATGGACGATATCACTCCCTGGTTTTCCTTAGGGCCGCGAAGCCGATCTCGCCCTGCACTTCCAGGCGTTCGGTAAATTTTGGTCGCTTTTCCACCTCGTCCAAATGGCGGAAGAACTCGTCCGCAGTCTCGAAAAGGTGCCCCTTTTCCACGTAGGAGTCGGTGGTGAAGGGAGAGAATCCGCCCGGGAAAATCATGTAGCGGGCCTTCATGTAGTCTCGAGCGTGACCGAGTTCATCCATCATGCCCGCGGAAAGCGGCGGACGTTCCGGATAGGGATGAATCGCGACCACGGCGTGCACCTTGCCTACGTACCAGTGCAGGTCTCGGTGGACGGTATAGGCGTAGATCACCTCACGATCGATCGGAGAATCAAACTCGCGGGCGATCTCCACGGTCTGCGGATCGATGACGACCGCATACTCCCTCAGGCGCTGGATGATGTTGTTGACCGCCAACCGCATGGCAGGTTCCGCGTGAGTCATCGAGTAACTCACGTAGACGACCCAGGGCGCGGGATAGCGGACCAGCTTGTAGAGCGCATCCGCGGGTTCGTTTACGGCAAGAACGTAGTGGGGAATCCCCATATACCGCGCCCAATCCTCGGAGAGGGAGACCTCTTCGTTCATCCAGGAAAGAATCTCGTAGATCGTATGGTGGCGTTCTTTGAGGGCCCGCAGGAAGCGATCGGGATGATCGAGCGACTCGATCTCCTTCTTGATGACCCACTCGGCTTCGATCAATGTCACGACCGCATCCGGTGCGATAAAATCACGGAGGATTCGCTGATCCTTGAATTTCCGGTTGATTCGGTTCCATTCGATGGTGGCAGGCAGGCGTACGATCACATCCGAGTAGCCATGCTTGGCGATCTCATAGCCGATCTTCTCGTACTCCCGCTCGCGAGTGAGCTCGAATACATAGTCGGTCGTGCCCAGGAGGCGTTCGAGCGGCTTTTTCCCATGCTTCGTAAACTCGGCCACTGCGTCAAAGACCCGAATCTCCTTGCCGTTTTCCTTGCCGAGAGCAACTACCTTCCGAAGATAGGAGGCGTCGCTCATGCCGGCGACCATGCCCGTGACAAGAAGCTTCATGATTCAACCCTATTTGAAGAGCTTACTCCAGAGGGAGTAGTTGCGATAGCTCGTCCGCATCCCGGGCAGCCGCCTTCCCGCCCGGAGCGCGCGGTCCGCCTCGGCGGGCGCGTCGCAGCGATACGGCCACTCCTTCTGCGTGAGGCAGCGGGAACTTCTCCAAGGCGACCGAAACGCTTTTTACCTTTGAGCGCCGGAGTACCGTCGCGGCAATCTCTTCCGCCAGTCGTTCGAGCAGGTTGCGGGGTTCGGAGCCGGCAACCCGCCGGATCTCGCGGGAAAGTTCGTCGTAGTCGACGGTCTCCTCAAGTCGATCGGAGCGGGCGGCTCCGGAAAGATCGCCTATCTCCAAGCAAAGGGAGAGGCGCAGAGACTGCAGACGGCTCCTTTCTTCTTCCGTGATCCCGATCCGGCTTTCGAGCCAGAGCCCGCGGATTTCGATGGCGTCGCCGATTGCTCGCGGTGCATGCTCCCATGCTGCGCCGACCGCAGGAGCCTGGGCAAGGAAAGCGGGAAAGAGGGCCTCCTCTAGGGTGATCCAGACGAGTCGCCCGACTCCCGGCTCGCGGCTGCCCCGGGAGCCCGCAACATTAAGTACGCGGATCCGGTGCTCTTCCAAATGAGCGCGCAGTCTTTCCCCCGGGAAGGGCGTCTCTGCATCAAGGTGGATCCATGGCTTGCCGAGATCCGTTGCCGCTTCCGCAGTGAGACGGGAGCCTCCCTGCAACGCCGGATCGACGGTAAAGATCGCGGTGCCGTCGCTATCCCGGACATTCCAGAGCGTGCGCTTCGCGTAATCCTCGCTCGGCGTCTCTTCCAGAGGGTAGCGGTCGGGTATGGGGCCGTCTTCGGCCCGCCGGCCGTGAGGACACCATCCTCCTGCAGAGATTCCGTGCGCGAGTGCCCAATCGAGACCCGCGCGATCGGCTCCGGTCTGGCCCCCAGAAATGATCTTCGCGAGCAGTAATCGAGTCCGTTGGCCCATAAGAGAGTTTTTATCGGATATCTTCGCTTCTGGCCAGAGCGCTTACGAGCGAGAAGATCCAGCGGAAGACCATTTCCCTTTTCGATCCGTCCGGGATCGTGGCAGAAAGGGAGCCATGACCGGCTTGCCGGAGGAGCCCCGGATCGAGACGCGCCTCAAAGTCTACTACTTCGACACGGATGCGGCCGGAGTAGTCCACAACGTGGCCTATTTGCGGCTGGTCGAAGTGGCCCGATCGGATCTGGCGGAGAAGCTCGGATGGAGCCTTGAGGAGATGGGGAGGACCGGCCTCGTCCCCGTCCTGGTTCGGACGGAGATCGACTACTTGCGGCCCGCCAAGCTGGGAGAAGATCTCCTCATCGAATCGCGGCTGACTCGGCTGGAAAGGGTGCGCTTCGTCATCGAAAGCTCGATCCGAAAGGGTAGAGATCCGGAGGATTGCGTCCGCTGCCGCCAGACGCTCGTCACGGTGCGCATTGCAGACGGACGTCCCCAGCCGGTGCCCGAGGGGTGGGTGAAAGCCTACCCCCACCTATGGGTCCCCCGAGTCGGGTTGAGGAGCGGCTCATAAGCGGCGTACACCCCGGCGTCTTGTGGAAAAGGTCGGTAGGCGACTTGAGGAAATCTTTATGGGCACGGATGGGCCGGGCGGCCGACGGGACTCGAACCCGCAACAGCCAGAACCACAATCTGGAGCTCTACCATTGAGCTACGGCCGCCGTTTGGCTTACGAGGCACCATAGGGTAGAGCGGCAACCCACGCAAGCATGGCTCGACGGCTTTGCTTGGACCGGCAGCTTTCTCGCTTGTTCTCGACCCAGCCTAGGGATAGTCAAGAATCATGATCATCCTTTCGTCCGCAGCCATCCGACGGTGCGAAGAGAAGGAAATGGCAGCCGGGGTTTCCGAAGAGGAGATGATGGAGCGGGCGGGGAGAGGATGCGCCGAGAGGATTCTCGAGGCCTTTGCGGGAAAGAAGCGGGTCCTCGCCCTGATCGGCCGGGGCAACAACGGAGGCGATGGACTGGTCATTGCCCGCCGGCTCGCCCAGGCTGGTTGGGAAGTGACCGTCTACCTTTCATCCGAACGGACGGCATTGGGAGAACTGTGCGCAAAAAAACTCGCGGAATGGGAACGGGAAGGCGGACGGGTGGCATCCTCCGCTCCGCCCTGGGCAGAGGCCGATCTCGTTCTCGACGCCCTTATGGGCATCGGGATGAGGGGAGAGCTTCGAGGAGGGCTGGCCGAACTCGTGGCCACGCTGAACCGCGAGCGGGCCAGGCGGTTTTTCCGGACGGCAGCGGTCGACACCCCTTCCGGCCTTTGGGATGGGGCGAGCGCCGCTTCACATGCCGTCGTGGCGGATCTCACGCTGACGGTGGGCTACGGCAAGGATTTCCTCTTTCGGGAATCGCTCTCCCGCTTCGTGGGCCGGATCGAGATCGTCCCAATCTTTTCCGGGAGGGAAGAAGGCGGCGGAGCCGAAGCGATCGTCCCCGAGGAGCTCGCCCGGTGGCTTCCGAGGAGAAGCGCCCACTGCCATAAGAATCAGTTTGGCCGGGTTCTCCTGTTGGCCGGATCCCGGGGGTTCAGCGGTGCCCCGGCCATGGCCGCGCACGCGGCGCACCGCGTCGGCGCGGGGCTCGTGACCCTCGGGGTGCGGGAGGAGATCTATCCCATCGTCGCGTCTCGCTCCCTCCCTGAGACGATGGTCTTTCCGATCTCGGACCGCTCCCTGCTCTACTCGAATCTTTCCCGGGCGACCGCCGTTGCGATCGGTCCGGGCCTTGGTCTCGATCGGGCGGCGGAGGAGCTTCTCGCCGTTCTTCTCGAAAGAAGCGGGGCTCCTATCGTCTTTGATGCCGATGCTCTTACTCTTCTGGCGAGGAATCCGGCGCTCTTCGACCGGTTTCACTTCCCGGCAATCCTTACCCCTCATCCGGGGGAGATGGGTCGGCTTCTCGGACGGGCGGTCGAGGACGAAGAGAGGGAAGAGGCGGCGCGCGAACTGGTCGAGCGGAGGCCCGTGACCCTGATTCTCAAGGGTACTCGGACGCTCGTCGCCCGGAAGGACGAGCCTTTTTGGTACAATACGACCGGAAATCCCGGATTAGCCGCCGGAGGATCGGGAGACACCCTTCTGGGAGTGTTGGGCGGACTGGTTGCTCAGGGGATCCCCCCTTGGGAGGCGGCGAAGTTGGGAGTCTGGCTCCATGGACGGGCTGCGGATCTGGTCCTGCGAGCAAGGGAGACCGAAGAAGGAATCTTGGCGAGCGAGGTAGCCGAGAGCGTGGGCGGGGCGATCGGCAGCCTTCGTGCGGCGGCCGCGCGCGCCCTGCGCGAAATGGAGCGATAGCGGACGCTCTCGTTGCGGCTACCACCAGCCCGTACCCCATCCCATGACCGTGGGCTCCCAGCCGATGGGGTTCCAGTACTGGTCGATCGCGCCATATTCGTCGATGGAGCCATAAGTCGCGAGCTGTTTTTTCTGCTCTTCTTCGATCACTCTCGGCTCGTGTGGCCAGAGACAGAGGCGAATGGCGTCCAGCCGGATCGTCGGTCCCGGACGGAGCGCCGGATTGGGGAGTACCCGCCCGGCGACGGTGATCCTCTTGCCCGGGGTGTAGACCGCCGGATCGAGGCGGCCTCTGTACTCAGCGAGGATCCGGCCTCCGGATTCCGCGACCCTGAGGGGTTCGTCCTTGACGCTCAGAGGTCGCTGAGAGATGAGCACGATGCTCTCTTTCTCGAAGAGGCGTGTCTCGATGATCCGGCCGCCGAAGATGACGATTCTCCCCTGGAATGCGGCCGGGTCGGCCGCGAGTTCGGAAAAAAGCGGTTGACCCTTGGCCCGATGCCGCAGGGATTCCGGAACGGGGCTCAGGGTGGCGCACCCCGCCAGGGAAAGCAGGAATAAAAGCGAGAGGCTGGAAGAGATCAGCCGATTTTTGCGATCGCCCATCGTCGCAGAGGAGTGAAGCAGCGTTGTCGCTCGCGGCCAAGCCCGGAATGTGGAGTGGATGAGTGCGCGAGGCAGGCATGCCGGAAAAAAGGCTTGGCGGGCTAGCCGAAAATGAGGATGAAAAAACAGGTCGGCTCCTGCGGGAAAGAAAGCCGCCCGCCATAATGCTTCGAGAATCCATGAAGTCCGTGAACCGAGTGCGCGTCGCCCTTCTCCAGGCAAGGGCGGAATCGGATCGAGACGCCAACCTCCGGCGGCAGGAGAGGCTCTTTCAAGAAGCGGCGGAACAGGAGGCGGGAATCATCTGCACCCAAGAGCTCTTCGCCTCACCCTATTTCTGCCAGGAAGAAAATGTTGCGGCTTTCCAATGGGCCGAAGCGATCGACGGCCCGACCGTCCACTTTCTGCGAGAGCAGGCGCAAAGAGCCAAGGCGGTGGTGATCGGCTCCTTCTTCGAACGGCGCGCCCCAGGTCTTTTCCATAACACGGCCGTGGTGATCGATGGCGCAGGGACCCTGCTCGGCTGCTATCGGAAGATGCATATTCCCGACGATCCCGGATATTACGAGAAGTACTATTTTGCGCCCGGGGACTTGGGCTTCCGCGTCTGGCAAACCAGTGTGGGCCGGCTGGGAGTCCTCGTCTGTTGGGATCAGTGGTATCCAGAGGCAGCCCGGTTGACCGCTTTACAAGGGGCGGAGGTGCTTTTTTATCCTTCTGCGATCGGTTGGCATCCGCACGAGAAGGAGAAGGAGGGGGCCGCCCAAGCCGATGCGTGGCGAACGATTCAGAGGAGCCACGCCATCGCCAACGGCTGCTTTGTAGTCGCCGTCAATCGGGTGGGACGGGAGGAAGGGCCCGGAGGCCGCGCGATCGAGTTTTGGGGAGGCAGCTTCGTGGCCGATCCGATGGGTCGGGTTCTCGCGGAGGCTTCGGGGGAGGAGCAGTTGCTCATCGCCGATCTCGACCTCGGATTGATCGAAGAAGTTCGAATGCATTGGCCATTTCTGCGTGATCGCCGAATCGACGCCTACGGAGAGATCGCCAAGCGCTACTTGGGGTGAGAACGCAAAACGCGGTAAAGAGCGGGGGTCGGGAACCGCAGGGAATCAGCCCGGAGGTGACCCCTCGGGCCTTGGGCTTTCGAATGCCGGCCGAGTGGGTGCGCCATCGAGCGACCTGGCTAACTTGGCCGCGGGAAGACGGGATCAGCTTCCCGGGGAAGGAGAGGGAGATGACGGTCTTCTGGGCGGAGTTGGCCGGTCTCCTCTCCTCGGGGGAGCTCGTGCGGGTGAACTGTTTCTCCCGTGAGCAGCGGAAGGCGGTGGAGGAGCTGCTGGAAGCCCGCGGCCTTGCGGTCGGCCGCAGAGTTCTCCTCTACGAGAATCCCGCCTACGAACCGTGGTGTCGGGATCATGGGCCGATCTTCATTCAAAACGCTCGAGAGAGCGCGATCGTCGATTGGGCCTACGACGCCTGGGGCAAGAAGTATCCGCCCTACCTGTTGGACGACCTAGTGCCGCAACGGGCCGCTTCCTTTCTCGGGATGCGCTGCTTCGAACCCGGGATTGTCTTGGAAGGGGGAGCAATCGACACCAATGGAGAGGGGCTCTTCCTCGTTGGCACTCGCTGTCTTCTCGATCCGATCCGCAATCCGGAGATGACGCGAGAGCGGATGGAGTGGGCGCTGCATGAATATCTTGGCGCCGAACGGATCGTCTGGCTAGAGGCGGAAATCGTCGGGGACGACACAGACGGGCATGTCGACGAGATCGCGCGTTTCGTCGATCGGTCGACCATCGTGGCTGCGCGCGCCCAAGACCCTCAGGATCCCAACCACGCCGCTCTCGAAGAGAACTTCGCGCGCCTTCTGGCAGAGGCCGCGAAAGGCCCGGAAAGGTTGCGCGTGGTCCCATTGCCGATGCCGAGGGCGATTTACGAAGGGGAGACGCCGCTTCCCGCTTCCTACGCCAACTTCTATTTTTCGAACGACGCGCTCCTCTTCCCCGCATTTGACGATCCCATGGATGCCGTAGCAGCAAGGATTTTCGAGGATCTGGTGCGAGACCGCCCGGCGGTTCCCGTGGCGGCGCGCGATCTCGTTTGGGGATTCGGCGGGTTGCACTGCATCACCCAGCAGGAGCCGGAATGAGAAGACGATCATGATCTATCACGTTTCCTTGGGCCCGGTGGCCCTCGTCGTCGGTCTGCTCCATGCCATGGGCGGAGCTCTCGCGCTTTTCTTTCCGAGTAAAACCCAGGGATTCCTCAAGAGGTTTCCGAGAAATCGCCCTATCGGCCGAGCCCTGTTGGGAGCCGCTGCTCTCTGGGCGGCAACCCTTTGCGCCACGATCGACCTGGGGGAGTATTCTTGGCTCCGTTCGGGCCTCTTCTTCGGATGCCTGGCGCTTGGGGCGCTTTCGATTTGGCTTCTGGACGACTTTCCTTCAATCCGAGGCCTTTCGATTCTCCTGTTGCTGGGGGCGGATGTTCTGCTTGACGCCGCTTTCTTAAGCGATCGCCACGGAAAGATCGCTGTGGTGCTCCTGGCCTACCTCTGGGTGGCAGCCGGAATCGTCTTCGTAAGTGTTCCCCACCTCTTCCGGGATCGGGTATGCGGACCGCTGGCCGATACCGGGCCCCTGCGGGCCGCCGGATGGGGTCTGTTGGCGGTGGGCGGCGGATTCATCGCCTTTGGCTTGGGCCTCGGCTAAACTAGTCGATCCAAGCGTGGCAGGGATGAAATGCAGGCGAACAGGTAACGCATCAAAGCTGGACGGAATCAGGAGGTAAATACCCGCGCCGGAGGCCGAGATTGACAACTCCTCGGTCAGCTCGGAGAGTGGTTTCCCTCGTGGATGAGGGCAGGGCTGCCACCTCTCAAGGGAGATGGGCGGGCGCAAGGAGTGAGGACGTGAGCAGACAACTGATTTACCTCGATCACAATGCAACGACCGCGGTGCTCCCGGAGGCGGTCCGGGAGATGGTCCCCTTCCTTTCGGTCTATTATGGGAACCCTTCGAGCGCTTATTCCCTCGGACAGGAGTCGAGAGCGGCCCTCCAGTCGGCCAGGCGGCGCGTCGCCCGGCTTCTGGGCTGTCACGAGGAAGAAATCGTCTTTACGAGCGGCGGAACCGAATCGGACAACACCGCTCTCTGGTCCTCTCTACGGGCCTCTGGAAAGCGGGAATTGATCACCACGCGCGTGGAACATCCGGCCGTCCATCGTTTCTGCCAGGAGCTGGAGAGAGACGGTTATCGCGTTCGGTGGCTGCCCGTCGGTTCCGACGGGCGGCTCGACCCGGCGGATGTAGCTCGGGCGATCAGCTCGGAGACGGCCGTCGTCTCCGTCATGTGGGCCAACAATGAGACCGGGGTGCTCTTCCCGATCCGGGAGATCGGCGAAATCTGTCGGGCGCACGGCGTGCTCTTTCACAGCGACGCCGTCCAAACGGCGGCCAAGATCCCCATCGTGGCGACGGAAGTCCCGGTCGACCTTCTCTCGGTTTCCGCACACAAGTTCGGGGGACCCAAAGGAGTCGGCGTTCTCTACGTCCGTCAGGGTGTGTCCTTCCACCCATACCTCTGGGGAGGATCGCAGGAGCGTGGCCGGCGCGCGGGAACCGAAAATGTCGCCGCGATCGTGGGCATGGGCCGAGCCGCCGAGCTCGCCGCGGAGCGTGCGGGCCAGTTCGCGGATCGCGTCGGTAAGCTGCGGGACAGGTTCGAGCGGACGGTCCTCGGTGCGCTGTCCGACGTGCGGGTCAACGGGCAAGGGGCCGAGCGCGTTCCGAACACCTCCAATCTCTGTTTTTCCAATGTCGAATCCGAAGCCCTCCTCCTGGAACTCGATCGTCAGGGGATTCAGGCTTCCGGCGGATCGGCTTGCAGCACCGGGAGCAGTAAGCCATCCCGGGTCCTCGTCGAGATGGGGCTGAGCCCACGCGATGCCTTTGCCAGCGTGCGGTTCTCTCTCGGTTGGAATAACACCGAGGAAGAGATCGATCAGGCTGCCGCTGCCGTCGTCGAAGCGGTGCGGCAGATTCGAGGAAAGCTGCCCGCGTCCCTGGTGGCGAAATGACCATCGAAGAGATTGTCAACGACGCGGAGTTGCGCTCCCGGCTCTTTCCGGTAACCAAGAGAAAGATCTTTCTCGCCCACGCCGGCGTTTCTCCGATCACGCAACCCGCCGTCGACCGGATCCGAATCGCGGCTGAGGAGGGGGCTAGCCAGGAGCAGGAGACCGAAGCGCTTCTGCGGGAGCTCGACCAGAGCCGTCAGGTCGCTGCTCGCCTCTTGAAGGCCGATGCGGCCGAGATCGCCCTCGTCGGGCCGACGGCCTTCGGCTTGAATCTCGTGGCCCAGGGGATCGAGTTTCAGCCGGGAGACGAGGTGGTCTTCTACCCGGACGATTATCCCTCCAATGTCTATCCATGGATGCGGCTGGCCGAACGCGGAGTAAAGCTGGTACGGCTCGAACCCGCCGGACTGGGCCAGCTCACTCCGGACCTGGTGCTGGATGCGGTCGGCCCGCGGACTCGACTGGTGGCGCTCGCCTCGTGCCATTTCCTATCCGGCTACCAGCTCGATTACCAGACCATCGGCGCGGAGCTTCGCCGCCGGGGAGTGCTCTTCTGCCTCGATGGAATTCAATCGCTCGGCGCTGCCCCGGTGGAAGCCGCCTCCTGCGACTTCTTAAGCGCAGACTCGCACAAGTGGCTCCTGGGCCCATTGGGAGCGGGCATCTTTTACGTTCGCAAAGAGCGGCAGCCTCTCCTTCGTCCGGCTCTCGTAGGTGCCTGGAACATCCGTTCGCCGGGATTCATCGCCCAGGAAGAGATCGAATGCGAGGAGGGTGCGCGGCGTTACGAATGCGGGGCGCTGTATGC
The DNA here is from genome assembly GCA_050179015.1 of Methylacidiphilaceae bacterium. GTDB lineage: Bacteria > Verrucomicrobiota > Verrucomicrobiia > Methylacidiphilales > Methylacidiphilaceae > Methylacidimicrobium. The sequence continues at coordinate 27,953 of JBFXFN010000028.1, forward strand.
ATTGGGCATTTTAGGGATGCGGGCCTCCATGGAGCTGCTTCTGGAATTGGGAATCGATGCGATTCGCGAGCGGCTCCTCTCGCTGCACGCCTTCCTGGCCGAAGGGCTTCGCAAGCGTGGATGGCGGCTCCTTGCCGAAGAATTTCCGGAAGGGGCCCGATCCGGGATCGTGACGGTGACCCATCCCGGGCGCAATCTGGTCGCGGCTGCGGGAATTCTCAAGGAGCAGAATATCGTCGTCTCGCTCCGGTGGGATCGGCAGGGCAGGCAGTACCTCCGCTTCTCCCCCCATTTTTACAACACGCACGCAGAGCTCGCCAAGGCGATCACCGTCCTCGACCGGAGCGGCTCGGGTTAGCAGATGCTCTTCGACTACCATCTCCACACCCCCCTCTGCCGGCATGCCGTGGGTAGCCCGGCGGAATATGTCCGGAAAGCTCGGGAAGCCGGCCTGGACGAGTTGGGCTTCAGCGACCATAACCCGATGCCGACCGCTTTCGACGACTGGCGGATGGGGCCGGACGAGCTTCCGCGCTATCTAGCCATCGTGGAGGAAGCGAGAGCGGAGCCGGGAGCCCTTCCGGTCCGCCTTGGGCTCGAGTGCGACTTTCTTCCCGGCTATGAGGACCATATCCGTTTTCTGGCGAAGGAGGCGGACTGGGATTACCTGATCGGCTCCGTCCACTATGTGGAGCCCCATTGGGATATCGACAACCCGGCCAAACTGGCGAGATGGGAAGAGAAGCCCGTGGAGGAGATCTGGTGGCTCTATTTCGCTGCCTACGCCCGGATGGCCGGCTCGGGTCTCTTTGATTTCCTCGCTCATCCCGACCTCGTGAAAAAGTTCGGACGGAGGCCGCCCGGAGATCTGGCCGATTACTATCGCGAAGCCGTCGATGCCATTGCGGATGCGGGATTGGCCATCGAGGTGAGCACGGCGGGGCTTCGCAAGGAAGCTCGCGAGATCTATCCGGCGAAGCGCTTCCTGGAGATGGCCCATCGCCGTCATATTCCGGTGCTTCTCAGCTCCGACGCCCATCGTCCGGAGGAAGTGGGCTATCGATTCGACCTGGCGCTCGATCTGGTCCGGGAGGTAGGCTACCGGCAGCTCGTCCGCTTTGAGCGCAGAAGGCCGATTCCCGTGGCCATTTCATAGGCGGACGATACCCATGACGGAGGGCCGGAAGCTTGCCGAAGAGGAGTTCCTCGCGGCCGAACCCGCCGACCGCGCTCGCTTCTTTCTCGGGAAACATCTGGTCAGTCAATCTCCGGAAGGCCGAGTCAGCGGGGTCATCTGCGAGACGGAGGCCTACGGTGGAG
>JBFXFN010000029.1:0-28453 GCA_050179015.1 Methylacidiphilaceae bacterium
TCCGTCGCCTTTTGTCCGATCACCCGCAGATAATCCTCGTGGGTGTAATATCGCCGGTTCGTTGGTGTTCGTTTGGCGAGCAGCACCCCTTCCCGATCCCAACGTTGCAGCGTGTTTACGCTCCGACTGATCAGCGCGCCAAACTGCTTCGGCGAATATATGTTCGCCATGAATACATTTATCTATGTTTGCAGCGCAATATCAATAACTATTGTTTACTCCCCTCGGTCTGATCGAGCGGGATAAAAAGGCGAGGCGAATGCTTCTAATCGAGCCCGAAGACGACCAGCTCTCCTCCCGGTGTCGTCGATTCCGGAAGGCGCGAATCGTAGGCCGCCCCCGCCGCGCCCATGGCGGCCCGCGGATCGTTTTTCGGCAGACCGAGGGCGACCGGCAACCCAAACCATCCGCCTACGCCGGAAAAGATGGCTACGTACTCCTTGTTATCCGGACCGAGGAAGGCGATAGGATTGCCGACAATGCCGGAACCGAGCTTCTGCTGCCAGAGAAGCACCCCGGTACGGGCGTCAACCGCCTTGAACCATCCGTCCAGCGTCCCATAGAAGACCAAGCCCCCGGCGGTCGCCAGCGCCCCGCTCCAAACCGGGAATCTCTCCTGGATTTCCCAAGCCCGCCTCCCTTTCACCGGATCCCAGGCAATGAATTCCCCGTAATATTTATCCCTCCCTTCATGCCCGGAGTAGATGAGCAGATCGGCGCCGACATAGGGGCTTCCGGGACTGTACCGCGATTCCATGGCCTGGATATCCATGCAGAGGTTGTTCGTCCCAAGATAAAAAAGATGCGTCTCGGGATCATAGGCCGCCGGTTGCTGATTCTTTCCGCCCATCGACGATGGGCAGACTCCTTTTATGTCGATCCCGAGCTTGGCTCTCTTTTCGGGGACTTCGATCGGTCGGTCGTCCCCGCGGTTGATTCCTTTGGCCCAGTTCAGGTAGACGAACGGCGAAGCCGAGAGCACCTCCCCGGTTCCCCGATCCAGCGTGTAGGCGAAGCCGTTCTTGTCGAAATGGACGGCGCATTTTCGCATCACCTTCCCGATTGGAAGATCGACGAGGATGAGCTCGCTCGTCCCGTCGTAGCCCCATGAATCCCAGGGCGTCATCTGGAAAGCCCAGCGGGCCTTCCCGGTTCCCGGCCGACGTCCCCAGAGAGTGCAAGACCATTTGTTGTCCCCTCCCTTTCTCTCCTCGGCATTCCAGGGGGCCGGGTTGCCGGTTCCATAGTAGACTAGATCCAGCTCCGGATCGTAGCTGAACCATCCCCATGTCGTCCCTCCGCCCAGCTTCCACTGCTCGCCAGGCCATGATCGAGTCCCCTCCCCTTGCCCTCCGTGGCGTGGGCACTCCTTGTTGAAATCGCCCTCGAGTAAAATGTCATCATCCGGCCCCTGGCTGTAGGCGACCCAACGCGGCTTGCCGGTATTGATGTCATACGCGTTGACGCGACCCCGAACGCCAAACTCGCCTCCGGAGATCCCGATCAAGACCATGTCCTTGATCACGATGGGGGCTCCGGTAATCGTCTCTCCGCGGGCGATCTCCCCCTGCTTCACCTTCCACACCTCGTCCCCGGTATGGGCATCCAAGGCGATCAGCTGCCCGTCCAACGTTCCGAGAAAGACCTTCCCCGAGCCGTAGGCAACCCCTCGGTTGACCGTGTCGTAACAGGCCTCCGTGACCGCCATCGGCTTCTCCTCGGGTGTATACTTCCACAGGATCGTGTAAGGCTTCTGCCCCAGATCCAGCGCATAGACGGTGTTCGGGAAGGGAGAGTGGACGTACATGGTGCTGCCGACGACGAGCGGCCCTCCTTCATGGCCGCGAAGGGCTCCCGTGGAAAAGCTCCAAACGACATGCAGCCTTTCGACCGTTCTCGCATTGATCTGGCCGAGCTCGCTGTAGCGCGTCCCCGCGTAGTTCTTCGCCTGCATCGGCCATCGACCGGGCTCCGCGCCGAGCCGAAGGAGCTCCTCATTGGCTCGCAACGAGAACGGAATGGCCAGAAGGATGGCCAGCGGGTATATCCAGCTCGTCCGCAAGCCGTACCCATGTCGCCGCTTCTCTCCTCTCTTTCCCGGTTCGTTCCCCATCCGTGCCCCTCCTCTTCTTCCGCTCCGTTTCGACCGCACATCCCGAGCGCCGCGCCGATCCTCTCCGGCCTTTCCCCAAGCCCGAAACGCTTCCCTCGAACGAAACTGAGCGCATTCTACCGAGTGAGGGCCGCAAGCCCATGAAGTTTTTTCCTCATCTGGGACCTTTTCGTTCTTTTCCCTTCCGAACTCTCTTTTTTGGACAGGCTTCTTCCTTTGTCGGCAGTTGGATCCAAAACGTGGGCCAGGGCTGGCTCGTCTACCAGATGACCGGCTCTCCATTCTGGCTGGGGATCTTCGGTTTTGCCGGGTCCCTTCCGATTCTTCTCTTCTCGCTTCCCGCCGGGGCTCTGGCAGATCGCGCCGGACGGCGGCGAATCGTCATCGTCGGCCAGTCGGTGGCGCTGCTCCTCTCCCTCCTTCTCGGCCTCCTCGCCTTCTTTCGTCTCCTCTCCATTTCCACCTTTGGTCTCCTGGTCTTTGCCGCCGGTCTTGCCGGCTCCTTCGAACTGCCCGCTCGGCAGGCCCTTTTTTTCGATGCCGCGCCGAAGGAGGAGATTCGGGCCGCGATTGCTTGGAACTCCGTCCTCTTCAACGGAGCGCGGCTGGTCGGCCCCTTCGTTGCCGCCTTCGTCATCCCATCGTTGGGCGCCGCCGCCTGCTTCTGGGCGAATGCTCTCTCCTACCTGGTCTCGCTCGGCTGCCTCCTCCGAATCTCCTCTCCCCCGCAGCGCCCTTCCGGAAAGCCTCTACTCCACTCCCTTCGGGAAGGAGTTCGCTACATCGGTGCGAGCCGAGCACTCTCGGGTCAGGCCCTCTTGATTGGCCTCGTCACGATCTTCGGATGGCCGTACACGGTACTGCTCCCCTTTTTTGCCGAAAGCATTCTCCATAGCGGTCCCCAAGGGCTCGGATTCCTGATTTCCACGAACGGAGCGGGATCGCTCTTGGGCAGCTTGGCGGCAACCAGGCTCGTCAGGGCTCTCCCGCTTCCCCGCATCGTCTTTGGAGGACTCGGCCTCTTCCTTCTTTCCACGGGCGGCTTTGCCCTCTGCCGATCGTTCCCTTTTTCGGCGACGCTGCTCGGGCTGGCAGGCCTTGGATTGGCCCTCTTTCTTTCTGCGGCGAACGCCTTTCTTCAAGAAAATGCGACCGAAGAGCTGCGCGGGCGAGTCGTGGGAATCTCGACCCTCCTCTTCCAAGGCCTATTTCCCGCCGGAAGCCTTTTTGCGGCACTCGTTTCCCGCTTCTGGAGCGCGCCCGCCGCCATCCTGCTCGGCACTAGCGTCTGTGCTTTCGGCTCCCTTGGGATCGCTTTCTGGAGCTTCTCCCGACCCGCCAGAGCCCGGGAACCCGATGGCCCCGGGAAGGACCGCTGATGCCGCTTCGCGCTTGCCATCCTCCGCCAAACAAGAAAGAGTGGCGCGAATTCTTATGTGCGGCGCTCCGATCACGACGCTTTTTTTGGATCTCGGGGGAGTCCTGCTTTCCAACGGTTGGGATTCGGCCTGCCGGCGGAAGGCCGCGGAAGCCTTCAGCTTGGACCCAAAAGAACTGGAAGAACGGCATCACCTCACCTTCGATACGTATGAAGTCGGCAAGCTCACCCTCGACGGCTACTTGGAACGCCTCGTCTTTTACGAGAGCCGGCCTTTCACCATGCAGGAGTTTCGACAGTTCATGTTTGCTCAATCCCGCCCTTATCCGGAGATGATCGAGTTGGTGCGCAAGCTCAAGACGAGATACGGGCTCAAGGTGGCCGTATTGAGCAACGAGGGCCGAGAGCTGCAGGTTCATCGCATCCAGGCCTTCGATCTGGCTTCGTTTATCGACTACTTCATCGTCTCGTCCTTCGTCCACCTGCGAAAGCCCGACGAGGATATCTTTCGGCTCGCGCTCGACGTTTCCCAGACGCCTCCCTCCCGTTGCGCCTATATCGAAGACCGCCCGATGTTTGTCGACGTGGCTCGCAAGCTCGGGATTGAAGCGATCTGTCACCGCAGCTATGCGACCACGAAAGCGGCCCTCGCCGGTCTCTCCCTGGAAGTCACGGGTGACGCAGGTTGACGCCGGCTCCCGAAGCTGATTAGTTAGTTGCGGCGCTGGAAGAGGCTATCGCTCCGCATTCCGGCGGAGAGGAAAGTCCGGACGCCGCCAGGGAAACGGGCCGTGGGAAACCGCGGGACCGAGAAGGTGAAAGCCGCTCGGGACGGAAAGTGTCACAGAGAAGAGACCGCCGTGTCGAAAGAGACGGCAAGGGTGAAACGGCGGGGTAAGAGCCCACCGCTTGAGCCGGCAACGGCCAAGGCACGACAAACCCCCCGTGGCGCAAGGCCAAACAGAGGTGCTGGCTCCCTGGCCGCTCTTATGCTCGTGCGTTCCGGCGCCGAGCATTTCGAGCACACCTCGGGTTGGGCCGCACCGCAGGCGGCTTGCCGCCCGCGGACCGATCGCCGACGTGCGATGGGTAGAGAAATGATAGCCGCCTGGAAGGGGTATTTTCCAGGAACAGAATCCGGCTTATCTTCCAGCGCCGATCCCCTCCGTGGTTTTCCCTCCGCCGGCTGGCGACCATTGTTCCTCTCCTCCAAAGGAGCGTATAGTGGGAGGAATGGGAATGCGCCCCGGCAGCAAAACGAGCGTCGAACTCTGGACTCGGGAGAAGGCGGGCTTGGTCTGTCGGATCGACTCGGTGGCGGTGGAAGAGCCCCTGGAAATCCGGCTCCGAGCCGGACGCGAGGAGAGAGTGGCGGCCATCACCATGCGGACCCCCGGATCGGATTTCGAGCTTGCGGCCGGATTCCTTTACGCGGAAGGAATCGTCCGAGATGCCCAATCCATTCGCTCGATTTCCTACTGCGTGGACCGCGGCCGGGAAGAAGAGCAGCTCTTCAACGTCGTGACGGTGGATCTTGCCGCGGAGCGACTGCCGGAACTCCGAGGGCTCGAACGCCATTTCCTGACCACGAGTGCATGCGGCGTGTGCGGCAGCACTACCCTGGAGATTCTGCGCAATCGCGGCTACCGGCCTCTGCCGGTCACCTGGACCGTTCCCGCCGATCTCTTGTTTCTTTTGCCCGAGAGGCTGGGATCACGACAGGGGTTGTTTCGCTCCACCGGAGGCCTCCACGCGGCCGGCCTCTTTACCAAGGAAGGCGACCTCGTCGCTCTGCGTGAGGACGTAGGCCGCCACAACGCCATGGATAAGCTGATCGGATGGGCTCTTTTGCAGGGCCGGCTTCCCCTGGCGGACTGCCTGGTGCTGGTGAGCGGAAGAGCGAGCTACGAGCTTCTGCAAAAGGCCCTCGCGGCGGAGCTTCCGCTCTTCTGCGCCGTTTCCGCGCCCAGTAGCCTCGCCGTGCGTCTGGCCAAGGAGTTTTCGCTTACCCTGGTCGGATTTCTCCGGGGCGAGCGCTTCAACATCTATGGAGGCAGGGAGCGACTGGCCGGCTTGTCCGCTTGTTTGCCAGAGAAGGCAAAGAATGCTTAATTATGTTTGTCTCCGGGAGGGCTTGCCATGAAGCGGTTGTCTACCTGGAAAGGATTAGCGGCGCTGCTAGCGATCGTTTGCACCCTGGCGGTAGCGGCAAACTGGGGCGCGGCGCAATGGAAAAGCGTCCAGGAACGCAAGGCGGTGGTGACGGACTTTCAGAACCGCCTCGCCCAATTGCTTCCACAAGCAGATGCCCTTCGCGGTGAGCTCGCCCAGCAGAAGCTCCTGCTCGAGAATTTACTTGCGCAGGGCGAAGCCGCGACGAAATCGCAGGGGATTCCTACCGATCTTCTGCAAACCGCAACCGCTCGATTCCGTGAGCTCCTGGATCGGTCGTCGACTCTCGCCAACCAGATCCAGACCGAGGCGGATCAAGCCGCCGCGCGATTGAGCCTCGCCACCTCCGATACCGTTTTCCCCGCCTCAACTGCGCCCTCCTGGAGAGCCTTTCTGGCGGAAATCAACCAAGACCGCCAGTGGGATCAGGCCGCTCGCCAACGCATCGCTTTGCTGGAAGAGCGATGGACGATGCTCGCAGCCCAAGAGCAGGCGCCCGCCGCCCAAGAGCCGGGCCTGTCCCCGGAAGACTTTTCCGCACCCCCTCCCGATGTTCCGGCGACCAACCCTCCGCCCGAGGGCTCGGGCATCGGACCGGGAAGCTCTTATCCGTTCGTGGGCGATACGGAAGCAGCCACCAGCTATCGAGGATACGGAGGCTATCCCTACGGCGGATGGGGCATGGGCATGTGGGGAATGGGCATGTGGGGAATGTGGGGATGGGGCTTCTGGCCCTTTTTTCCACTGGTGATCGTCGAACGACATCACGCCGCACAGCAGCAAAAGCAGCAGCAACAACAGCAACAGCAGCATAGCGGCAAGACCGCGAACCAGCGGGCTGCCGCTCAAGGCCGCGGCCCCAGCCACTCGGCACCAGCCGCCCACCATGGACTGACCCAGCATGGCGTCGGGCACGGCTCGCCCTCCACCGGAACGAGACATGCGGGCGGCATCGCTCACAGACAGGGCGGCTTTCCTGGGGGAGTCCACGGAGGGCATAGCACCTCCGTAGCCGCTCATGGCGGCTTGCCTTCCCAAAGCGCCGTCCATCCGCAGCACCTTTTCAATCCTGCGGTTCATGACGTTGCGGGCCATTCCGTCACCGCAGCGGCTCTGCACGGCGCCAACCTTGGCGCTGCGGCTCATGCCCACGGATTCTCCGGAGGGGGGGCCTACCACGGCGGCGCGTTTGCCGGTCACACGGGCTTGCCGCATACGGGGCTCGGAGGCGGCTTTCATGGAACCACGGGGCTCGGCCATGGAGGGGCTTTGGGACACGGAGGTGCGTTTCATGGAGCCGCCGGACTCTCCCACGGCGGCGTCTTTCACGGGATAGGCGGATCGTTTCACGGGTCGTCGAACGTGTTTCATGGAGCCTCGCTCGGCGCGGGCGGACTTCACGGGGGCGGCTTCCACGGAATGCCGGGCGGGGTCCATGGAGGAATGGGAGGGTTCCACGGAATGCCGGGTGGGTTTCATGGCGGAATGCCAGGAGGGTTTCACGGAGGCTTCGGCGGGTTCCATGGCGGAGGGGGTCACCGCTGATGGGCCGTCTTTCGAGCCTTACCTCCCTTGCCGCTCGGATTCTCTCGCCGATGCGGCGGGCGACCCCGCCCGTTCTGTTGATCCTGTTGGGTTCCTGCGGCGGTCTACCGATCTGGCCCACCAGGGCTGCGGCGACGGAGCGGCGTGAGCTATCCGCGGAGCAGGAAGGGCCCGCCCGGCTGGCGGACCCTCGAGAGGTATTTACGTGGATCGACAGCCTGCGCCTGCTGCAGCCCGCCACTGCCGCCCGGTACGAGGCGAGCGTCGGAGCATCCTTCCATCGAATCGAGAGAAACGATTGGGTCGCCGTCTACGAAGCCTCCGGCTCGACTCGTCCCTGGGTTCGGCGGGTCGAGTTGCGGCTCCCGGAAAGATCGAATCAAGGCTGGTCCTCTTTTCTAATTCTCGACCTGGATCCGGATCGCCTTGAGATTCTGCCGTCCGATGCCCTGGCCTACCGGGCCGAAGCCCGGGTCGGAGCCAACCCGGTCATCCCCTCTGGTTGGCGAAGCATCTGGAAATACTGGGAGCTTAGCGCCCCAGACTTTCTCCTGTGGGAGAGCGCCGCAGAGAGGATCGTTCTCCGATTCCGCTCGGAAGGCCCCCGGAGATTACAGCAGTGCAGCCTCTATCGGAAAGCAACCGCTGCTCCGGGGGGACGGGAAGGAGGCCGAACGACAAAAGCGGGCAGGCACAGAATCGAAACCGGCCTCGGCTCGGCCATCGACGCACTCATCGACGCATCGCCGGACATGGCAGCACAAGTCCAGGCGCTTCAAGCTGCAGGATGGAGACTCTGCTGGGCGCCTCTGGCCATCAGCGCCGTCGACCTCGTGCAGAAGTCGATCCTTCTCCCGAAGGACAAGAACCCAAGCAAAAGCTATGCCTGGCTTCTTTGGGAACTCCGCCAACTCGCCCAGCCGCTGGATGCCGCCCTCACCTCACGGCCTGCCGATTAGCGGTCATTGCAACGCCTCGGGACGTCGCAACGAGCAGACCGGTCCGAGCAGCCTTGAATCAAGGTTGAGCAGGAGGCGGGGGTGTTTTTGGGGATGCCTCTTGCTGGCTCGCCCTCTCCAGGGCGTCTTGAAGCTTAGCCACTTCTTCCTTGATCTGACTGGCACCCTTCCCTAGGGATTGGGCGGCTCCCCGGATCCCCGTCTGGACCCCGTCTTTCACCTGCTGCAGATCCCGATGGAAAGCGGACCGCTCGCTCTGCAACTCCTTTGCAAGCGATCGGGCGAGATCGTCATGTTTTTGCCGGATCGCCTGATCGAGTTGATCGATCTTCTTGTTCAGGTCCGAATCCCGCTTTAGGAGATCCGCCAATTTATCCTGCCAGCTAGTGGGAGAATTCGCCGGGGGAGCAGCGGGCGCCTCGCTTCCGGATGGTGGCTCGGCTGCCGAGAGAAACCACGCTCCCGCCAGGAATGCAAGGCTCATCACCAGGATCATTCTTCTCTTCATGCACATCTATCGAACCATGTTGGAAAATTCCGTCAATAGCTTCTTCGCGCTCTCCGATCCCCGCAGACGCAATCGTCAACCTTACAACCTTATCGAAGAAGGGCTGGGAGAGAGTTCGCCTTGACCCGAGCCCGGCTTTTCCGGAAGAAAGTCCTTGGTGTAATCACTTTTTTTGCATCTTATTCTTTTATGAGTACAAACTTAGCGACAGAGCCGCTCATGATAGGCGCAGCGGTACCCGCCGTGCAAGCGACGGACCAGGATGGGAATGAAATAGATCTAGCGGAAGTTTCTAAGAACGCGACCGTTCTTCTTTATTTCTTTCCCAAAGCCGATACGCCGGGATGTACGAAAGAGTCATGTGGGCTGCGCGATGCCTACCAAAGGTTCATCGATCATGGGGTCAGGGTTTTCGGGGCGAGCATGGATACGGTTGCCGCTCAGAAGAAGTTCGCCGGCAAATATCATCTCCCCTTTACCCTGCTCGCCGATCCCGAAGGGAAGATCGCCGATGCCTTTGGCGTGGCGAAGAGAAACGGCCACGCCACCCGGCAGTCTTTCCTGATCCGAAACGGCAGGATTATCTGGCATAACGCAAAAGTCAACCCGGAGACCCATGCGGAGGAAACGCTGCGGGAGATCGAAAAGGAATCTTCCTAACCGGCATATTTCCCAAATTTCGTGATGGGCGCGCAGCAAAAGGGCGTGGATACGCGGCGGGGTGTCGGCCTTCCCGCGGAACCGCTGCGGACCTGCTGCGAGGATCGACGAACACGCCGAATCATCGGACCGGCGAGATTTGAACTCGCGACCTCTTGCACCCCAAGCAAGCGCGCTACCAGGCTGCGCCACGGCCCGTCTGACGTGTTCCTAGAAAGAAACTAACAGATTTCCGAAACCGAGAGCAAGCTTGCGATGCGCAGCATAGACTCGATGGCAAAAAAACCGCCACGACCCCTTCGTCTCGGTCTCTTCGGGGGCAGTTTCGATCCAATCCACCATGGCCACCTTATCATCTCCTGGGATGCTCTCGAGCAGATGGCCCTCGATCGCATCGTCTTTATTCCCTGCGCGCTCTCTCCCCACAAGTCGAAGCCTCCCGTCGCACCCGGGGAGGAGAGGCTTGCGATGATCCGTCAAGCAACACGGGGCTGGTCCGCCTTTTCTTTCTCCGATCACGAGCTGGCGCGAGGGGGGCCCTCCTACTCCGTGGACACGGCAGAGGAGATGCGTAGCCTCTTCCCGGCGGCGGAGCTTTTCTGGCTCATCGGTTCGGACCAGGCGCAGAGCCTTCAATCCTGGAAAGACTACCCGCGCCTCCGCAAGCTCGTCACCTTCCTGGTCGTGCCACGGCCCCAATATGTCAACGTCGCCCAGGAGGACGGGATAGCCTTGGTTCCTTCGCCTCATTTCGTCGATCTCTCTTCGACAGAGATTCGCGATCGCGTGGCCAGCGGCCGTCCCATCGGTCATCTTGTTCCCCGAGCAGTGGCGACATATATTGCTAAGCGAAGGCTGTACGAGAAGATCCCCGTGTGATGGAAGACTCGCTCGCCTTGGCGCGCTTTTGCCGGGACGTCGCTCTGGAAGGGAAAGCGATCTCGCCCGTTATTCTCGATCTTCGCAGCCTCTGCGCCTTTACCGATTTTTTCTTGGTCTGCTCCGCGGCTACGCCTCCGCAACTCAAGGCGCTTGCGGCTTCCATCGAACGGGAGGTGCAAAAGGTCCACGGCATTTCTCCCCGCTCGCTCCAGGGATCTCCGGCCAGCCGCTGGGTCGTGCTCGATTACGGATCGCTCCTCGTCCATATCTTCCTCGAAAAGGACCGGGCTCATTACGAGCTTGAGCATCTTTGGGGCGATGCGGCCATCCTTTAACGGAAACGGGGACCTCGCAATCGCCGTCGCATGACTTTCGATTCGGCCAGGCGATTTCCGTCATCCCCTTTTTCCTGAGCCGAGGCCATAGCCGATGCGGACTCCCCCGATTCCTTCCTCTTCGCCGCAGAAACCTCTGCGGCCCGCCATTCGCCATCCCTTTTTCCATTTTTTAGGCGCCCTGACCATTTTGGTGCTGCTCGTAGTCATCGGGGTTTTCGGCTACTGGAGCATCGAAAGGATGTCTCCTCTGGACTCCCTTTACATGACCATTATCACGCTCAGCACCGTGGGCTTCGAAGAAGTCCACCCTCTCTCCCCTGCGGGTCGGCTCTTCACGATCGGACTGATCGTCGGAGGCGGGGTGGTTGCCGCTTACAGCGCGGGCACCGCTGTCGAATATCTCTCCTCCGGCGAATGGCGGGATTTTCTTGAAGCCCGACGAGAAACCCGAATGTTGAAAGGGATGAAGGGCCACTATCTGGTCTGCGGTTACGGCCGGGTAGGGCGCCACGTCACCAACGAGATGATTGAACAAGGGCTGCGCGTCGTAGTAATCGACCCCAAGTCGGAGGTCCTCTCGAGCCTTAAAGGCTTGGGGATCTCGGTAATCGTGGGCGACGCCTCGGACGAAGCCGTCTTGGCCTCCGCCGGAATCTTAGAGGCAAAGGGGCTGGTCGCCAGCGCCGACTCCGACGCGGAAAACCTCTTGATCGTCCTTACCGCGCGCTTGATGAACCCACGGTTGCAGATCGTCGCACGCGCAATCGATGACGCATCCGAGCCAAAGCTAAAAAAGGCGGGAGCCGACCGCGTCGTCCTCCCTTACCAGATCGCCGCTATGCGCATGATCACCTCGCTCGTTCGCCCGGCCGTGGCCGATTTCCTCTGGGAAGCCGTGCACGTAGGCGGACTCGAGCTCTTCCTCGACCAAATTCCGCTCCGGGAGGGCTCTTGCCTGATCGGTCAAACGCTGGCGGAGGCCCAGGTACGCAACCGGCTTCACGTCACGATCGTCGGATGCCGGCTGCCGGACGGGACTCTCTCCGTCCGGCCCAGCGCGGAGACCGTGCTCGATGCCGGCAAGGAGCTCATCGCGCTGGGAACCTATGCAGAACTGCAGGAATTCGCACGGTTGGCTTCCGGAAAGGATCGGGCTGGGGCAACCTAGCGGTCATTGCTCACAAGTTTCGTAGGCGAATGCTCCGCAAAAGAGGCGTCGATACGAGACCGGCGCCGGTTTTCCGCCGAAGCCGTACGTGGAGATGCGGCATCGATGGAAAGCCGAGCCGAACGAAGCAGCGACGCCGTTCCTGCCAGCCGCGTGAAGAGAACGCTTATGGGTAAATACAAGTTAGTTTGCACTTTGCGCGCCGATCGTTAGAGTGAACTTCATGCCTTTTGCCGTCGTTACCGGAGCCGCAGGTTTTTTGGGGAGCCATCTTGTCGATCGGCTCCTGATCGCCGGCTATTCCGTTCTCGGGGTGGACAACTTCGTCACCGGCAATCCGGATAATCTGGCTCATCTCAAGCACGAATCCCGCTTCGACCTCCTCGTGCAAGATGTGTCGGAATTCCTCGAGATTCCCGGGAAGATCGACCAGATCTTTCATCTCGCCTCGCCGGCCAGCCCGATCGACTACCTCAATCTCCCCATCCAGACCCTGAAGGCGGGGGCGCTCGGCACCTATCGGGCCTTAGGACTGGCCAAGGCCAAGGGGGCGGGGTTTCTGCTGGCATCCACCTCGGAAGTCTATGGAGATCCTCTGATTCATCCCCAGAACGAGGAATATTGGGGTAACGTCAACCCGATAGGTCCCCGAGGAGTCTACGATGAGGCGAAGCGCTTTGCCGAGGCCCTGACCATGGCCTATCACCGGAGCCACGGCGTGAAGACCCACATCGTCCGCATCTTCAACACCTACGGTCCTCGAATGCGGCTGCACGACGGCCGTGTCGTCCCGGCCTTCATCGGACAAGCCCTCGAAGGAAAGCCGCTGACGATTTTCGGCGACGGGTCCCAGACTCGCAGCTTCTGCTACTGTTCCGATCTGATCGAAGGAATCTTTTTATTGTCTCAATCCGACGTTGCCGATCCGGTGAACGTGGGCAATCCAATCGAGCTTTCCATCTTCGAGTTCGCGCGGCTGATTTGCCGGCTCGCCGGCATCCCCGAACGGCTGGAGCACAAGCCGCTTCCCGTTGACGACCCGAAGCAGCGCAGGCCGGATATTACCCGCGCCGGGAAGATCCTCCAGTGGACCCCGAGGGTGGATCTCGAAACGGGCTTGCGAGAAACGATCGAATGGTTCCGCTCCCATCGGCCGGAAGCGAGGCGAGAGGAGGCGGAAAGACCACCCCGGTCCGGGCTTCCCCGCGGGGCCGCGGTCTAGCCGGCATGCCTCCCAAGTTTTCTCCTACGGCTTGCCAGCCCAGACATGCCGGGGAACAGACCGACCTCTCTCTTTCCCGCGGGGAAGCGCCGCCCGCCCACCCTCTTGCCGACAAGGGGCGCGGCAGCATAGCGGATGGTGAAGGACGCCTATTCCGTTCCGGACCAAGATCCGGGAACGCAAGGACGAGAAGGTCTCCGGAGAAGAAGGTTCTCTGGCTCGGCATCGAAACCTCCTGCGACGAAACGGGGGTTGCCCTCGTGGAGGAGCAAGAGGGAAGGACGCGGGTCGTGCGCGCCCTGCTGGCCAGCCAGGTCAATCGTCATCGTCCTTTCGGCGGCATCGTGCCGGAGCTCGCGGTGCGGGAGCATGCGCGAAACCTTCCTCTCCTGGTGGCCCGCCTCTTTGCCGAAACACGCATCGCCCCCCAGGAGCTTGGCGGGATTGCCGTCACGGAGGGACCGGGCCTCGCATCCTCCCTTCTCGTCGGCAACGCCTACGCTCGGGCGATGGGGGCCGCCCTCGATCTCCCCGTCTCCGGCGTAAACCATTTGGAAGGCCACCTCTTCTCTCCCTTCTTGGAAGCGAGGGAAGCGATCCCATTTCCCTTCCTCGGCCTCGTCGTCAGCGGGGGCCACACTCTTTTGGCCTCCGTCGAAGGATGGAACCATTATCGGATTTTGGGGTCTACCTCAGACGACGCGGCCGGCGAGGCCCTCGACAAGATCGCCCGCCTCCTGGGCTTGCCCTACCCGGGAGGGCCCGAGATCGAAAAGCTGGCCCTCCAGGGGAACCCGAAGGCTTTCCGGTTTCCCCGCGGGTTTCCTGACAAGGGAGATCTCCGCTTCAGCTTTAGCGGGGTCAAGACCGCCGTCCGCTACTTCCTCGCAGAGCACGCGCAGGAATGCCGTGATCCCGCTTTCCTCGCCGACGTGGCCGCCTCGCTGCAGGAGTCCGTGGTCCGCACGCTCGTCGAAAAGGCTCTCTGGGCCGCGGCATCGGGAGGCTTCCGCATCGTGGCGGCCTCCGGGGGAGTCCTAGCGAACCGACGATTGCGGGATCTCTTGGAAGCGGGATGCCGCGATGCCCGTCTCCGCTGCCGGATCGCGCCCTCCACGCTCTGCACCGACAATGCGGTGATGATCGCTTCCGCGGCAGCCTTGAAAAGCGCGGCCGGACTTCCCGCCTCTCTCGGCCAGGATATCGACCCGGGTCTTCCCTTGGCCACATGAAATTCCCATTGACGCCTCCTGCGCGGACGGCTTAGGGTGTCCTGCCGATCAAAGGCGCTAACGTTTGGCTTTTTCCTCTCTTATGGCATGTGAACTCAGTTACGTTATTATCAACCCCTATTCGCTGAACAAATCGCGCACAGGGGCGATTCTCTCTCGACTGCTGATCCGAACGAGCTTGGAGCTGGTGGGAGCGTCGATGTTTGCGCCGAGCCACGAGCTTGTCCGCGAATACGCAAAAATGATCGTGACCGAACACGATCCACAGGACCGTCAGATCCAACAGCTCATTCAAGAGTATATTTTAGAGAACTACGCTCCCGATCCGGTAACAAAACAGCGACGCCGGGTCATGGTCTTGCTCTTCGCGGGCAAGGACGCCGTCGCCCGCACACGGGAAGCCGTGGGCAACATCAGCCGGTTGAGCAGCGGCGGAGAAACGGTCCGGGACACCTTTGCCGACCTAGTCTTTTCCCGGGACGGATCCGTTCGTTATTTCGAACCGGCCGTTCTGGCCGCTCCCACAGTGGAAGAAGCCAAGGCCAAACTCCGTCTTTGGAGCCGCTATGCGGCAAGCGATGCGGGTCTCGTCTCCTCCGCCCTTCCCACCTTGCAAGATCCACGCCACCAGAGAACGCTCGTGATTCTCAAGCCTGATACGATCCGTTTCCCGGGCGGGAGACCGGGCAACGTCATCGATCTTTTTTCGAAAACGGGGCTCGCGATCACGGCGATCAAAATTCATCGGATGAGCGTTGCCGAAGCCGATGAGTTTTATGGTCCGGTCCGGAATATCCTGCGAGAGAAGCTTGTCGGGGCTACGGGCGACAAAGCAAAGGAGCTCCTCGAATCCGCCCTCGGCATCAATGTCGATCCGGATCTGAAGGAGCAGCTTGGACGTCTCCTCGCACCGAGGGCCGCCGATCACCAGTTCGATCTCATCGTCCAGTTCATGACCGGTCATAATCCCCGAGATTGTTCGGAAGCGGAGAGGCGCCTTCCCGGCAAGGAAAAGTGTCTCATCCTGGTATACGAGGGGATCGACGCAGTGCAGCGGATCCGCGAGGTCCTCGGCCCCACTGATCCCGCCAAAGCACCGCCGGGATCGATCCGGCGCGAGTTTGGCCAGAACATCATGGTCAACGCCGCTCACGCCTCCGACTCGGTGGAGAGCGCCGAGCGCGAAATGCAGATCCTGCACCCGGAGGAAAATAACTTTTCTTCTCTCGTCTCCGAATACTACGGTTCGTAACCACGCCCGCAATCGCATCCGTCAATCAACCGAAAGACTCCCATGGAACCATCTTCTCGTGCCAAACGCATTACGCCTTCGCTCACTCTTTCTTTAGGAAGCAAGGCTAAGGCATTGCAGGCAAAAGGCGTAGATATTGTCAATCTAGGCTCGGGGGAGCCCGATTTCGACACTCCAGAGTTCATCAAGGCGGCCGCCATGGGATCCCTGGATGCGGGCTTCACCAAGTATACGCCCTCTTCCGGCATTCCCGAGCTGCGGGAAGCCATTGTGGATAAGCTCAAAAGGGACAACGATCTCTCCTACGAGCCGGCGCAGATCACGGTCAGTTGTGGAGCCAAGCACGCCTGTCTCAATGCTTTGCTGGCGAGTTTGGAGGCCGAGGACGAGGTCATCATCCCCGCTCCCTACTGGTTGAGCTATCCGGAGATGGTCAAGATCGCCGACGGAGAGCCCGTGGTGGTTCCCACCCGGCTGGAAAACGGCTACAAGCTCACGCCGGAGGAGTTTTCCGAGGCCATGACCCCGAAGACCCGGATGATCATTCTCAACAGTCCGGGAAACCCGACGGGATCGGTCTATACGCGGGAGGAGCTTGAGGCCCTGGCCCGAGTTGCGGTCGAGGAAGACATCCTGATCCTTTCCGACGAAATCTACGAAAAGCTCCTTTTCGACGAACAGAAACACTGGAGCATCGCTTCGCTGGACAGCGCCTTCTATCCGCTCACCTTTACTGTCAACGGGTTCAGCAAGGCCTATGCGATGACCGGCTGGCGGCTGGGTTACGTCGCCTCTCCGCCTTGGGCCGCCGCCGCCGTCGAAGCGATCCAGAGCCACTCCACCTCCAATGTGACCTCGTTTGCCCAGAAGGGAGCCTTAGCCGCCTACCGGGGACCCCAAGAGTGCGTGAAGGCCATGACCGAGGAGTACGAGCGCCGCAGGAATTATCTCATGACGCAGCTCGCCGCTCTTCCCAAGGCCAACTTTGTCCGGCCTCAAGGAACCTTTTATCTGCTGCTTGAGATCGGGCAGACGAAGCTCTCCTCCACCCAGTTTGCCGAGCGCCTCCTGGACGAAGAGAAGGTGATGGTCATCCCTGGAATCGCCTTCGGTGACGATCGGACGGTGCGGCTCTCCTATGCCACGGACATGGAAAGCCTGGAAAAAGGTGTCGAGAGGCTGGCCGCCTTTTTGAAGCGCCTATGATGCGCAGCCCGGCTCTCCCTGCGAATGGAGCGGTCATTCTGAGCCGTGGGCATGTCTTTGCGGTCGCCTTTCGTGCCGCTCCAGGGTAAAAGGCGGCCCGATTTCGAAGAGCCGGCAGAGGACAGGTTAACAGACCCGAACAAGCCGTCTTCCAATGAGAAGGAACTTCGGGGATCATTCAGCCAACGAACGCACTTTCCTTGCCTGGATTCGGACGAGTATCGGGTTGATGGCGTTCGGATTCCTGCTGGAAAAATTTACCCTCTTTCTTGATTACCTGCGGCTCGCACTGAATCAACCGCCGGCGATGCGGGAGCCGGCGACGAGGCTCATCGGCCTCGCCTTCTTGACTCTCGGCGCGATCATGATCGGCATGGCGGCTCTTCGCTACCGTCTCTATGCCCGGCAGATCGACAGCCCGGAACTAGAAAAGACCGACTTCGTTCTTTTCGACACAATCCTGGGCGCCTGCCTCTCCGGCGCCGGCATCCTGCTCGGCTTCTATCTGGCGCTCCGCATCGCGTTGTAGCACGCGCCCATGCGGCGGATCGAGCCCTCCTCGGCCATCGGCGCAAGGGGACCAAGGCCCGCTACCGTTCCTGGCGTATCAGGCGCAAGCCGCGGTAACGATCGACTTGGGCGCTCCACCAAGGCGGCACAATGGTGGTGCCGCTATACTCGAGGATGACTGCGGGCCCTTCGACCCGGTTTCCTGGAAGCAGCCTCTCTCGCTCGTAAAAGCGGGTCGCGCAGAAACGGTCGGCGAACCAGACCGGCTTCTCGTAAAGCAGGCTCTCCCGAGGAGCCTCGGGTTCCCTCTCCCTCTCGGGTAAAATAACGGGCTTTCGAGGAAGACCACGGGCCTGCACCCGGAGGGCGACGATCTCCGTCTTTCGTCCTCGGTCGGCGTAACCGTACTTGAGCTGGTGCAGCTGGTGGAACTGCGCGACATACTCTTCGGAGTAGGGTGTCGTGATCTCGAATCCCTGGCCCACGTAGCGCATGTCGAGAAAGAACAGGATCATTTGTTCGGCCCTCGCAAAGCCTTCAGCGACCAACTCTCCTTCCGCTCGAACCCTCAGCCGGTCGAAAACCCGCTGTAGCTCCCCCTCCTCCGTCAGCTCCTGCGGCCGGAGCAGCGTCTCGACATAGTCCCTCACGAAGTCCGAAAAGAGACCGCCGAGAGCCGAGAAAAGGCCCGGATCCCTTGGGATGAGCACCTCCCGGATCTCCAGGGCGTCGGCAAGATCGCAGGCATGCAGACCGCCCGCGCCTCCATAGGCGAGGAGAGGGAAATCGCGGGGATCCCTCCCGGTCTCCGCGGAGACGAGTTGGATGGCCCGAGCCATGCGCACGTTGATTACATCCAGAATCCCTTGAGCCAATTTCTCCACCGAGTTCTCTTCTTCCGCTCCGATGCCGTGGAAGGGGGCGGGCTCCTCACGGAGAAAGCGCTCGAAGAACCGCCGGGTCCGGAGAGCATCCAGGCGCATCTCCCCGCCCAGCAGCCCGTCCCGACCGAACCGTCCAAGGATGAGGTGCGCGTCCGTCACGGTGATCTCCTCTCCCCTGCCGTAACAGACGGGCCCGGGGGCAGCGCCCGCGCTCTCGGGGCCTACCCGCAAGGCGCCGCCGGGATCGAGGCGTGCGATCGAGCCTCCTCCCGCCGCGACCGTCCGAATCGGGAGAAGCGATATACCGATCGGATAGCCGCCGATCTTGCCTCCGCGACTCGAGACCTGCCCCTCCCCTACGAGGCTCACGTCGGTCGAAGTGCCTCCCATATCAAAGGCGATCAGCTCGGCAAAACCGGCAAGACGTCCCCAGGCCGCAGCCGCGACCACCCCGCCCGCTGGACCCGAAAGAGCCGTCTGGATGGGCCGCTCCGCCGCCTGCCCGGCGGAAAGCGCGCCTCCATTTGACTCCATGACCCAGAGAGATATCATGCGCGGCTCCTCGATTCGCGCCCGCTCCGCAAGAACCCTTACTCCCTCCTCCGCGCAGCCGAGATAGCGCCGCAGAATGGGAGCGATGTAGGCGTTGAGGACCGTCGTGGACGTCCGTTCATATTCGCGATACTCGGGAAGTACTCGGCAGGAAAGGGAAACGGGCAGGCCGAGATCCTGCAGCAGCCTCCCCGTTTCCTCTTCGTGCCGAGGATTGGCAAACGAAAAGAGGTAGACGACCGCCACACTCTCTGCTCCGCCCTCGCGAAGACGCTTCTTCACCGCCAGCACGGACGAGGGATCGAGCTGCCTCAAGATTTTTCCTCGCACCCCTACTCGCTCCGGGATGCCAAACCGGCGCTCGGGGGGGACGAGAGGGGTGGGTTTGGACGGTCCCAGCTCGTAAAGCTTCGGCCGATTCTGTCGGCCGATCTCCAGCAGATCCTCGAAGCCCTCGGTGGTCAACAGCGCCGTGCGCGCTCCCTTGCGTTCCAAAATCGCATTGGTTCCGACCGTGGTGCCGTGAACGACCTCGATACGGTTGGGATTCCGATCCTGCAGGAGTCTCCGGATCCCCTCCAAAAGCGCCTCCTCGGGAGCATGCGGCACCGAATGAAGCTTGAGTGAAAAAAGCCTCCCTTCCCAAAGCGCGACGCAGTCGGTAAAGGTGCCGCCGGTGTCGACGGCGATCCGGAGCACCCGCTTCCCCGGGTTTTCCGGGAGCAGAGCGGAAGCCGTCTGCAAAGCCGGCACCCGCTCCTGCGGCCTCTCCGGGAGAAAAAAGCTCCCGCTTTCGGCTTCTCTTGATTTTGCCATCCGCTCGATCTTCCGATAGAAGTTCCAGAGCAACATAACAGGAACCTTCGATTTATGCCTAGCCAGGAAGCCTATCAGGACGAACCCGTCTCCCCGGAAGAACTTCTCCACTTTTTGAAGGATCCGCGCTCCTACCCTCACCATCCCGGGAGAGTCGACTTCCTCCAGACACACGCGTCCTACGTCTTTCTCGTCCCGCCCTACGTCTACAAGGTCAAAAAGCCGGTAAACTTCGGCTTTCTCGATTACTCAACCCTCGCAAAGCGCAGGCACTTCTGCGATCTCGAGGTCTCCTTGAACCGGGAGCTCTGCTCCGAGGCCTATTTGGGTGTGACCCCCATCGTCCGCGAGAACGGCTCTCTGCGGTTCGAGGGAGAGGGCCGGCCGGTCGAGTACGCCGTCCGCATGGTGCAGCTTCCCGGCGAATTCTTCGCGAAGAACCTCCTTTCCAAAGGCCTCTTAGGATTGACCGAGCTCGACCGGATCGCCGAGCGGCTGGCGGCATTCTATCGAAAGCAACCGCTCAACGAATCGGTCCTGAGCTGGGGCCGGGTCGAGAAACTGCGGATCACCTCCGATGAGAACTTTGCTCAAACGGAGGGAGATATTGGCAAGACCATCGATCGGGCGACCTGGGAGACGCTCCGGTTCTTCACCGAGGAGTTTTATCGCCAGCGCGCCTCCCTATTCGACAGAAGGGTGCGCGAGGGCTGGATCAAGGACGGGCACGGCGACCTTCACCTCGAACACATCCATGTTTCACCCGAAGAGCTCTGCATCTACGACCGCATCGAATTCAACGAGCGCTTCCGCTACGTGGATGTCGCAAGCGATGCGGCGTTTCTCGCCATGGACCTCGCGTTTCAAGGCCGGCTCGATTTGGGCCGCTACTTCCTCGAGCAGATGGCCCAAAAGCTGAACGACCCGGAGATGCTCGAATTGGCCGACTTCTACTGCTGCCAACGGGCCTATGTGCGAGGAAAGGTCGAGTCGATGACGGCGCGCGATCCTCTGGTTCCTCCGGCGGCGCAGGAAGCTTGCCGCTCACGCGCCCGCCGCTACTTCGCGCTCGGGCTCCGGTATGCCACGGTCGGATCTCGTCCAACCGCGCTCGCGGTCATGGGACCGGTGGGCGCCGGCAAGACCAGCTTGGCCGCCGCCCTGGCTTCCGAGTTTGGCTGGAGACATCTCTCGTCGGATCCCCTCCGCAAGGAGCTTGCGGGCCTTCCCGCCGGGCAGAGACCGAGCGAAGAAGTACGCTCGTGGCTCTACTCCCCCTCGTTTTCGGAGAAGACCTACGACGAGCTGCTCCGGCGGGCCTTGGAAACCCTCCGGGCGGGCTCGGACTGCATCCTCGACGCCACCTTCTCCCGCCGAGAAGAGCGGAAAAAGCTCGAAGAAGCCTGTGCGAAGGCGGAAGCAACCCTCCTTATCCTCGAAGCGCAAGCCGAGGTGTCGGTCCGCAGGGAACGGCTTGCCGCACGTGAAGAGCAGCCGGGGACGGTCTCGGATGCCCGATTGGAGAACCTTGCTCTTCTCGACGAACAGTATGAGCCCCCCTTGGAGGTTTCCAAGGGAATCCTGCTGGCGGTCCCCTGCCTTCAGAGTCCGGAAGCCGCCGCTTCCGAAGCCCTCCACAAGCTAGCTGCCCGAAAAGCCGCCGCCACCTCCTCCTGAGAGAGGCTGGCTCGCGTTGGAGGCGAACCAGATTCCCTCGGGCCGAGGATCCACGCGTTCGAAATCGGTTTCCGCGCGGGTCAGGGCTGCGTGCTCCGGCCGGCCCGGGCGGCCCCAGAGAAAAGCCAGGTAGAAGACGGCTCCTACGGCCATCCAGAGCAGGAAGCAGACCAGAGTCTTCCGACTCAAATTCGTCATCAGGTAACCGCAAAAGCCGATCGCGGCCAACGCGCTCCAGGGCATGGCGGGAACTTGGAACGGCCGCCGCATCGCCGGTCTCTTTTTCCGAAGCACCAGCGCTCCCAACGCAACGACGATGAATGCCGTAAGCGCCCCCATGTTCGTGAGTTCCGCGACCGTCTCGATCGGCAAGAAGCCGGCGATCGCCGCAATCAGGGCTCCGATGAGAAGAATCATTCGAGCCGGGGTCCGGGAAACGGGATGAATCCTTCCCAAGAAGCCCGGCAGCAATCCATCCCGGCACATGGCGAAAAAGACGCGGGATTGACCATACATGTTCACAAGGAGGGCCGAGGTGATCCCGGCCATGGCACCCACGGCCACGAAGTTGGCGGCCATCCGCTCGCCAACCTGAGCCAGGGCGAAGGCGACGGGATCCTTGACGTTGAGAACCCGATACGGAACGATGCCGGTCAGGACGGCTCCCACCACGATATAGATCAGGGTGCAGACCACGAGCGATCCCAGGATGCCCATCGGCAGATCGCGCTGGGGATCCTTCGCCTCCTCCGCGGCGGTCGAAACCGCGTCGAATCCGACATAGGCAAAAAAGATGAGTGCGGCCCCCGTCATCACCCCTTTCCAACCGAAAGGCAGCAACGGATGCCAGTTTTGCGGATTGACGTGGCGCACGGCGACTAGCAAAAAGAGCCCGATCACCGCGAGCTTCACGACGACGATTCCGTGGTTGAAGCGCGCGCTTTCCCGCGCCCCGAGAGCGAGAACCCCGCTCAATCCGAGCGCAATCAAGGCTGCGGGAAGGTTGATCCATCCCCCTTCGTGGGGGGCCTTGCCGAAAGCTGCGGGCAAAGAGAGCCCGACCCCGGACAGAAGCTCCTGGAAATAGCCGGACCAGCCAATCGCAACCACTCCGCCGGTCAGCAGGTAGGCTAGGATCAGGTTCCATCCCGTCAGCCAGCCGGCGAACTCGCCCATGCTCAGGGAAGCATAGGCGTAGGCGCTTCCAGCCGTAGGCACGACCGAGGCGAACTCGGCGTAGCAGAGGGCCGCAAAAAGGCAGGCAACCCCCGCCACCACGAAGGAGAGCGAGAGGCCCGGTCCCGCCGCAGTGGCGGCGGCGACGCCGGTGAGCACGAAGATCCCGGCGCCGACGATGGCCCCCACCCCGAGGAGCATCAGATCGAGCGCGGAGAGCGTGCGCCGAAGCCCTGCGGGAACTTCCGGCCTGCCCGGCGACTGGTCACCCCCTCTGTCTCGAGACTCCATCCTTTCTTTTCCGTCTTTCTCCACAAGAAGCAAACGCCGTGCCGCGATCGCCAATGTCCGATCTTTTAGGGAAAATCATGATCAGCCGGAACCGGTTGTCGACGCTTTTGTTGGCCTCCGCTCCAAGACTTGGCGCGCAGGCACCGGAAAGCGCCCCATCGTCAAACCTTGCGACCCGCCGCGATCGGGCCATTGTTAGGAAATCTTCCTGCGCGGGAAGCATCCGTGAACTTCCACCCCGCCGTCCGAGACTGGTTTGCCGAAACGATGGGCGCCCCGACGCCCGTGCAGCGGGCGGCTTGGCCTCTGATTCAGAGCGGGCGGCCCGTTCTCCTCTCCTCCCCGACGGGATCGGGAAAGACCCTGGCCGCCTTTCTCGGAGCGATTGACCAGCTGGTTCGTCGCGGCCAATCCGGCAAGCTCGCGGACGAGGTCGCCGTCCTCTACGTCTCCCCGCTGCGCGCGCTCTCCTACGATGTTCACCGGAACCTACTCGAGCCGCTCTCCGGCATCGGAAGAGCGCTCGCCGCCCAAGGACTCGACGCCCCCGAGATTCGGATCGGGGTGAGAACCGGGGATACCTCCCCGTTGGAACGAGCCCGAATGATGCGCCATCCTCCGCATCTTCTGGTCACCACGCCGGAATCGCTCTACCTGCTCCTCGGAAGCCCGGGCGGCCGTCTCCTTCTGGCCACCATCCAACTGGTGATCGTCGATGAGATCCATGCCGTGGCCGCAGGAAAAAGAGGAGCCCATCTCTCCCTCTCCCTCGAGCGCCTCTCGGCGCTCACCCGTTCCCCCTTCCAGCGCATAGGCCTCTCGGCGACCCAACGGCCGATTCGGGAGCTCGCTCGTTTTTTGACGGGAGTCACGGCCAAGAAAGCACCCTCCTGCGCAATCGTCGATCTTGGATCGCGACGAAAGATCGAGCTGGCGCTCGAGCTGCCTCCTTCTCCCTTGGAACCCGTCCTCGCGAATGAGGTCTGGGAAGAGATCTACGATCGGTTGGCGGAACTCGCCCGCTCCCGCCGGACAACCCTGGTCTTTGTAAATAGCCGCCGTCTAGCGGAGCGCGTAGCCCACCAGCTGAGCGGCCGGCTCGGGCACGAAGGAGTAGCCGCTCATCACGGGAGCCTGAGTCGGGAGCGGCGCCTCGCCGCCGAGGAGAGGTTGAAGACCGGGCACCTCTCGGTCCTCGTTGCGACTTCCTCCCTAGAGCTCGGAATCGACGTCGGCGAGATCGACCTCGTTTGCCAGCTTGGCTCACCCCGTTCCATCGCCTCCCTTCTGCAGCGGGTCGGACGCGCGGGCCACCGCGTGAACGGAAGCGTACCGGAGGGTCGGCTCTTTCCCCTGAACCAGGACGACCTGATCGAATGCGCGGGGCTTCTGCTCGCCGTCCGCAAGGGGATCCTCGATCGGATTTCGATTCCCGAGGCCCCTCTCGACGTTCTCGCTCAACAGATCGTCGCGGAGGTGGCAGCCGGCCCGCAGGACGAGGAGGCTCTCTTCCGGTTGATTCGACGGGCCTATCCCTATCGCCGGCTCCCTCGTGCGGCATTCCTTCGCCTCGTCCAGATGCTTGCCGAGGGCTACTCTCCGAGGCGGGAACGGCGGAACGCCCTTCTCTTCCGAGATCTCGTCCAGAAAAGGATCCTCCCGCGAAAGGGTGCACGGCTGGCGGCGCTCCTCAACGGCGGGGCGATTCCCGACGCCGGCGACTACACCGTCATCGCGGAACCCGAGGGGATCACTCTAGGCACGGTAAACGAGGATTTTGCGGTAGAGAGTCTCCCCGGAGATGTCTTTGCCCTTGGAAACACCTCCTGGCGACTCCGAAAGATCGAGCGCGGCGTGGTTCGCGTCGAAGACGCGCAGGGAGAGGCTCCCACCATCCCGTTTTGGCTTGGAGAGCTTCCCGGTCGCAGCCGCGAGCTCTCTACCTGCGCGGGCGAGATCCGCCGCCGCGTCGACCGGTGGCTCCTCGAAGCGGAAGAAGGCGGCCGCAAAGAGGGAGAGGCGGTCGTTGCGAAACGGCTCGAACGCTGGCTCGGGATCTCCGAGCGTGCCGCGCGAGAGCTCTCTTCCTATCTGGCATCCATCCGAGCGGCCCTCGGCTTTGTCCCGCATCCGGGCCGGATCGGCATCGAGCGCTTCTTCGATCCATCCGGAGGGACCCAGCTCGTGATCCACTCCCCTTTTGGGAGCCGCATAAACCGCGCTTGGGGGCTCGCCCTCCGCAAGCGCTTCTGCCGCAAATTCAACTTCGAGCTCCAAGCGGCGGCGACCGAGGACGCCATTCTCCTCTCGCTCACCCACGCGCACAGCTTTCCCCTCAAGGATATCCTCACCTTCCTCCATCCGGAATCGCTCCGCTCCGTCCTGGTCCAGGCCCTCCTGGCAAGCCCGATGTTTACGATCCGCTGGCGATGGAATGCTTCGATCTCCCTTGCGATCCCGCGTCGACGGGGAACGGGCAGAGTCCCTCCCCTTCTCCAGAGAATGGAAGCCGAAGAGCTCCTGGGGGCGATCTTCCCGGATGCGGTCGCCTGCCTCGAGAATATCAGCGGAGACCGGGAGTGCCCGGACCATCCCCTGGTCGAGCAGACGCTCCGCGACTGCCTCTCGGAAGCCATGGACCTGGCAGGGCTGGAAGAGATCCTCCGCAGGCTACAAACGGGCGAAGTCGCAGCCACCGTGCGAAACCTCCGCGAGCCCTCCGCGGCGGCCTGCGCCATCCTGGCGGCTCACCCCTTCTCCTTTCTTGACCCCGCTCCGCTCGAAGAACGCCGCGCGCGCGCCCTGACCCATTCCCGCCACCTCGATCCCTCCGAGCTCCGGCAGCTCTCCTTCGCCGACCCGGCGGCGGTGAGGCGGGTGAGAGAGGAAGCCTGGCCCGATCCTGAAGATCCGGATCAGATGGAGGATGCTCTTCTCTTCCTTGGCTTCGTCACCTCCCGGGAAGCAAGAGAGGGACGGCCGGAACCTCTCTCGGGCTCTTCGCTGCGAGCAGCCCGTTCCTGGGAAGGGCTTCTGCAAAATCTGGCGAAAAGCGGTCGGGCCGTGGAACTCCGTCTTCGACCAGGCGCAGGCGAACTCCTCTGGACCTCCCCCGCCTGGCTCGGCCACTGGAAGGCGCTCTTCCCACAAGGGGAGATCCTTTCCGAAGGCGAAAGCTCCCTACCCGAATCGGCCTCGCTGGAGGCGGAGATCGCCCTTCGCGAGCTCCTTCGCGGCCGGCTCCAAGGGTTGGGACCCGTTTCCGCCTCGGTCTTGGGCAGCCCGCTCGAGCTTCCGGCCGAACGGCTCCTGCCCGCCCTTTGCGCGCTCGAAGCGGAAGGATTTCTCTTCCGCGGGAGCTGGATCGCCGGAGAAGAGGAGGAGCAGTGGTGTGCGCGCGGATTGCTGGCCCGGATGCACCGCTACGGCCAGGAGAGCCTCCGCCGCTCCGTCCGCCCGGTTGCGGCCACGGACTTCCTCCGCTTTCTCCTGAGCTGGCAGCGGCTCGCTCCCGAGGAGCGAGCGGGGGGACCGGAGAGCCTCGACCCCATCCTTTCTCTGTTGGAAGGGATCTCCGCCCCTCCGGAAACCTGGGAGCAGGAGCTCCTCCCGGCCCGGATCGACGGCTACGATCCGGCCTGGCTCGAACGTGCCTGCCTGGACGGCCGCTTCTTCTGGCATCGCCTTCGCCGCCCGCGCGAAGAAGACCGGACCGTACGCCTGGTGGCTTCTTCCCCGATCGCAATCCTTCCGCGAGGCCGGCTCCCCCTATGGGCGAGCGGACCGCCTCCCCCATCTTGCCGGCTATCGCACCGGGCGGCAGCGGTCCGCTCCTATCTCCGAAGCCACGGTCCTTCCTTCTTTTCCGACATCCAAGAGGGATGCGGCCTACTCCGGGAAGAAACGGCGGAGGCTTTGGCCGAGCTTGCGGGAAACGGCCTCGCCCGCTCCGACGGCTTTTCCGGGCTTCGCCTCTTCCTCTCCCAGCGGGAGCGTCGGAGGGGGCAACCTATCCCCGCGGGTCGCTGGACCCTGATTCCCTCTCCCCCCTCTCTCGGAGCGGAGGAACGGGCGGAGGCGATCGGCCGCGTCCTCCTGCGCCGTTACGGAGTCGTCTTTCGCAGGCTCCTGATTCGCGAGGAGGCTCTTCCCCCCTGGTGGCAGCTCCTGGGCGTCTACCGCCGGCTCGAGGCGCGCGGGGAAATTCGGGGTGGACGTTTCGTGGCCGGGTTTTCAGGAGAACAGTTCGCGCTCCCGGAGGCGGCGGCCTCCCTGTGGAAGATCCGGGAGCGGCCGGGAAGCGGCGAGTGGGTATCAGTTTGCGGCGCGGATCCGGCGAACTTGGCGGGCATCCTTACGCCGGGGGAGAGGATTCCCGCCCTGCCCGGCAACCGCCTCCTCTATCGCGACGGCGAGCTTATCGCCGTCCTCCTTGCCGGAAAGAGCCACTTCCTCCGTCCGTTGGATCCCCGCGAGGAGTGGGAGGCCGCTAAGCGGCTCCTACGCCGTGCCGACGCACGGACTTGAGTCCTTTTCCGGCGCCGCTCCTTTTCCCATCCACAAAGGGGAGCGCCTTCGTGGGGTCTACCGGGGAGCGCCCGACGGCCCACGGCTCATTACGGCATATCCTTGCACGTCGCGAACCATGTCCGACCAGTAACGAGGAAGAGAAGAAGCCACGGCAATCTCCCCGAAGGAGTTGCGGGGGAAGTCGGCCGCCGTCTCGAAGCTGCCGCAGTAGGTGGTCGTCGGTCTCCCCTCGGAAGAAAGAGTGATCATATTTACCGAAGTGCTCCACCTCACCGCTACTCCACAATGGTAGATGCGGCTCGGAACCATCGAAAGCACGGTCACCCGAACGAGCGGTCTTGCCTGGAGAACTTCGACAAATTGCCGCTTGTCCTGCTCGGTGACTGGCGGGCAGGTCTCGTTGGGGGCGCAGGAACCGATCGAGAAGGCCGCGACGAAGGCGAGCGCCGGACGAAACACCATTGCGGATAAAAAAGATCTCCACATCGTTTGCGCCAAACCTACTGCGCCCTGGATAGAAATTCGATGCCAAAAGGAGAGGACATCGCCTTCTCGACCGGGCCGAGAGTGGTCTGTTAAGCTTCTACAAGCAAAGGAGCCGACATGAAGTCTCTTTCAAGAAAGACCGCCATTATCACCGGGGCGTCGAGCGGAATCGGGCGGGCGACCGCCCTCGCCCTTGCGCGCGAAGGAGCCAACGTCGTGACAACCGCCCGTCGCTTCGATCGCGTGGAACAGCTGGCTCGCCAAATCGCCGACGAGGGCGGAAGCGCGCTTGCTCTTCGCTGCGACGTCCGCGAGCCGAGCGAAGTCGAAAACATCGTCACGGTGTCACGCAAGCGCTTCGGAGGCGTAGACATCCTTGTCGCCAACGCCGGGATCATGCCCCTCTCTTTCATGCGGAAGCTGCATGTTGCGGAGTGGATGGCCACGGTCGACGTCAACCTCAAAGGGGTTCTCAGTAGCATCGCCGCGGTCCTTCCTCTGTTTCTGGAGCAAAAGAGTGGCCATATTGTCACCCTCTCCTCCGTCGCCGGAAGAAAGATCATTCCGGGAAGCGCCGTCTATTGCGCCACCAAGTACGCCGTCCGTGCCCTAGCCGAAGGTTTGCGGATGGAACTCTCCCCCTCCGACAACATTCGCGTCACCATCATCGAGCCCGGAGCGGTGACAACAGAACTCCTGACAACCATCACCGATGCCGAAGCCCTCCAGGGCATAGAGCAGATCTGGAAGGGCAAAGAAAGCCAGCTACTTCAGCCCGAAGACATCGCCTCGGCCATCGTCTACGCCGTGACCCGACCGCCGCATGTCAACGTCAACGAGATCCTGATCCGGCCCACCAACCAAGAGCTTTGAAAAGGAGCCACAGAGGCTTCCGA
>JBFXFN010000030.1:0-28281 GCA_050179015.1 Methylacidiphilaceae bacterium
ACCTGCTTTCCTACCCGGTAGGACTCCCGGACGACATAGGCTCGATAGATCTTCCCCTTTTGGCGCGTGCGGACCTCCTGCAAGTACATGCCTACATAATTAGAAATTTTATGACACGATGTCAACAGCCTAGTCGCAATATTAGGTCCTACAAGTATGTGTATAAGTCATTGATGCACCGATAAAATGGTCAAAAACTTGCGGAAGACCAGTTCGCTTTCGTTACGGCCTGCTTGCTGGCTTTCCCGCTTTTCGGGTCTTTTCCCGGAGGCTTCGACCACCGGCGTTGCCACCGGCAGCCGCTCCAAGTCCTTCCGGCTGGAGCAAGAGTTGCCGGGTGGGGATAACTGCCCCGGCCACTGCGCGATGCACCCCACGGCGCACGAGAAATGGCCGCTAGCTAGCCACGCTTAGAAACCGTTTTCGTTTTTTCTCGGCGCTTCTTCGTGCTAAGCCCCTGCCCTTGGCCAAAAAAGGCTCCCAACTAGAGGTCATCACTGACTCGATAACTTCGCCAGAAGTGCAAGCGTCTTACGCGCTTGGGCGATGCTATTAGCCACAGCGGCAACCAGATCCGGCACCTCGTCTTTGTAGTCGGCTTGGCAACGGCAAGTATGCAAGATTGCCAGATGGCGTCCGACTAATTTTTCGTCTGCATTCGGCGAAGCCTTAAAAGCGTTGCGAACATCTTTATGGCCCTTGCGCCTTCCTCTTCCGGAATCCTTCAGATAGCGTTTCGCGGGATTAAAGACACCGAAATAGGCCCGATTGAGCGTCGTGCGCTGATAGGATTCCGAGATCTCGGCGGCGGAAGCATCCTGGGCAAGTCGCTCGGCCAGATCCAGCAAACCGGCCCAATCAAATGCCCGAGAATTTGACATCGATCTCGAGCTTTCCTTCGGCGAAAGCGGGATCCTGAAACCACCATTCCCGGCAGAACTTTTCCAACCTTTCGAGTCCTTCCGGAATGGAACTTCTTGCCGTGACAAAAAAGACGAGCATCCGATCTTCCGGCTCCTCAGGGTTCTCCACGACACGAAGAACCGCCCTTCGCAACACCGAATGCCCGAAATAATTGGGAAGCTGCTTTTGCGCCTCGAGCAGCGGTTCCTTTAGATCGGGATTCTCCGAAAGGAACTCCAAGACCTCCTGCCGTTCTTCTGCGTCGGTAGGGAGGAACTCTTCCGGGAGCGGCTCTTCCCAAGTGCACTCTGGGGTGGGAATATCGGAAGCTAAGAGGGAAAGCCCCGCTTCGCAAAATTCATCCTGGGGCTCCCCCGAAGGACATGCGTTGTATTTTTCTGGGCCCCGAACTTCCTGTCTCGATTGCCAGCAAGCCCTCCTTTCGGGGACGACCGGGCGAGAGACCCGCCTTCCGATTGGCTTCGCGAGCAGCGTTGATGCCATGCCCTACTCCTTGGTTCCGACAGCCCGCTTGTGCTCAATAAAGAGAAAAGGGGTGGATTGAACGGCGTATAGGGGATTCCCCTCGGAATCCTTCTTTTCTTTGGAGCGAAGGATCCGAATGATTTCGGATTTGATCCGGATAACGGTTCCATCGTCCAGCTCCGCTATCGTCCATCCGTCGCTGCGACTCTGGAAGTGAACCTCTTCTGGGTCGTCAAAAGGAAGATTCTGAGCCGCCACGTATACCGCCTTTCCGACTCTCAAATTGACTTTTTGCGACAATTTTTCAACAGAAAACGGGATTCTCCCGACCGCTGCGATCACCTGGACGAAGATCGGGGCCGCCGACCTATGCAAATTCCCGGACGCGGTGGTTTGGACGGCGGCACAGGGCCACGCCCTTGTGTTCACACGGGTCAGGAACGGTTCTCCCGCTGGCGCTCCAGACCTCGGTTTCCCTACACTTATGACCACCGTGGACACTGCCTCAGACAATCCGCAGCGTCCTGGCCCTTGCTCCCCACCCGCGCTCACAGCCTCTTCGCTGTTTTGAGTGAGTAGCGCCGGAACATCGAGGGTCAGCTTTCCTGCTTTGAGGAAGCTACCCTTTCTTTTGGCGAGCCGGCTCAGGCTACTGGTCGATTCGACGAGTCCACGCATCACTCGACTCTGGAGGAAGGCCGGGATCCATTGCAGATGGCCTTTGCTCCGTAGCATGGACCACTCCCAGTCCCCCCTCCGCCCCTCGCGGGTTGGAGTTTCTTCGATTTTGCGTACAGGGGCTTTGGGGGATAGAAGGAAAACCTGCGGCAAAAAACCGAGTCGCCCGACCGATGCGGGAACTCGGCCTGCGCGCAAAACAAAAACGTCGTTTCCGTCCTCGGACAACCGACAGCGCCCATCGCCTGCCGGTCGCCGAAAACCTGGTAGTCCGAATGCCCGCGCCCGATCGCCACAATCAGGTTGGCTCGGGGGACATCACCTATACCCCATCGCCGAAGGCTGGCTCTATCTCTCCGGCACCCTCGACGCTTGCTCCCGCCGTTGCGTCGGCTGGCACGCCGATGACTCGGTCTCAGCGCCTCTGGTGAAAAGATCCTGGAAGAAGGCCTGGAAACAGAGACGCCCCGCTCCGGACTCTTGTACCATTCCGATCGCGGCATCCAATACGCCAGCAGCGAATTCGACGCGCTCCTCCGCTCCTGCGGAGCGGTCGCCTCCATGAACCGCAAGGCCAATTGCTACGACAACGCCATGATGAAATGTTTCTGGGCTACCCTCAAAACCGAATGCTTCAGCTCCCTCGTCCCGCAAACAAAAACAACAGGCCAAACTCATGATCTTCGATTACATCGAAGCCTTCTACAACCGTCGCCGTCTCCCTAGCGGCCTCGATTACCAGTCCCCGCTGGACTTCGAAAACAATCTCGTTAACTAAACCGGCTAAAGCCCTCCGAAGCCCTGTTCGCGTTTTCGAAGAAGGATCAACTTTGTCCTGGCTGCCACGCACGGGCCGCTGCGGATGTGGAATCCCTCGCTTAAGCGGTTCCCTCGGACGAACGAGTCATCCTCGAACTTCTGCACCACTCATCCTCGGATTTGCGGAAGAGGGGGCGCACGTGCGATTGTGGAACAGTGGTTATGAACGACCGCGTGAAGGCGACCGCTGCCCTGATGGCTCTCGCCGGCTGGATCCTGCTCGTCGTGGCGACCGCATCCGCTTTTTCGGTCGGCGCATCCCTTTGGCTCTCGCTCAGCCACGCCTCCTTGGTGGACTCGGTGCGGACCCTGCCCTGGCGCAATGCCGGGTGGGCTCTTCTGGCCGGAGGGACGTGGCTCGTCTTACGCAAGCTGCGCCTGCGGATCGAGGCGCGGATTTCTGCCGAGCCGCGACGGAGCGACGAAGAGGCGATGGCCGAGAGGGTGAGAAACGGCCGTATCTACCAATGGTTCCTTATCGTTGTGACCTCGGCGATCGTCTTATCGGCATTGGGGTTCCACAGGACTTTGGGTTCGAGCCGGGAGGGATTCAACGAGATCCTGCTCGGACTCCTTTCGGTTCAAGCCCTCGTGACCGCCGGGACCTTTGCCTTCTTCGCCTATGGCGTCGATATCCGCCGCCTTTTTGCCCGCGGGACAACCAGCGAGCGGCGAAAAGAGTAGCGGGCCTTGGACGCAACATCTCGTTTGTCGTTATGTTGTTTCGGGTGACCGGCCGGTTCTGCTAGAGTCGCTTCGATGACCTTCCGCTCGCAGGGATCCGAACTCTTCTTCACCGTCTTGGGGGAAGGTCCGGAAGTGGTTCTGTTGCATCCCACACCAGTCGACCACCGCTTCTGGCTTCCCGTCGCTAGGTTGCTGGCTCCTCGCTATCGAGTCGTTCTTCCCGACCTGCGAGGGCACGGGCGGTCGGAAGCGGGCGCGGGTCCCATTACGGTCGAAAGGCTCGCCGCGGATGCCACAGCTCTTCTTGACCATCTGGAAATCGCCGCGGCCTTTTTTGGAGGATGCTCGGTGGGAGGCTACACGCTCTTCGAGATCTGGCGACAGGCGCCCGCGCGCGTGAATGCGCTCGCCTTCTGCTGCTCCCGGCCGGGGGCCGACACGGCCGCGGTCCGCTCCCGGCGCGAACAGAACATCGCGAAGATCCGGGCGGGAGGGAGCGCGCTCTATATCGAGGAGCAGCTCAATACCTTGATCGGGCCCACGGCCCGACGCCGCTCACCTCAAAAGATCGACGAGGCCCGGGAGATGATGCAATGCGCCTCTCCCGCCGCGCTCATCGCGGTCCAGCAGGGGCTTGCAGCAAGGCCCGATTCGCTCTCCACGGCCGGGACGATTCGCGTTCCCACCTGCGTGATCGCCGGCGGGGAGGACACTTCCAGCCCCCCTGCCGAGATGCGTCTTTTGGCCGAAGAGCTTCGAAAAGCCTCGAGTCTCGTCGAGTACACGGAAATTCCGGATGCGGGCCACTTCGCCCCCTTCGAGCAGCCCGAGCGCGTCGCCGACCTGCTCCGTCGCTGCTTTGAGGCCGCGCGGACCGACGCCCCCTAGCCGGCTGCAGAAGAGAGCAACGGGTGGGCCGGGTTCCGCCGCCCCGGTAGCGGCCGGAGCGTGAAAAAGACAGCTAGAGCACGCCGACGATCCGGCCATCCTCGTCGATGTCGATCTGCAGCGAGGCGGGCTCCTCGGGTAATCCGGGCATGGTGAGCATCTCCCCGCACAAAGCGAGCACGTAGCGGGCACCGGCAGCCAGGCGCACCTCCCGAACGGGAAGAATGTGCCCTTCGGGCGCTCCGCGAAGCCGGGGATCGGCCGAGAACGAGTACTGGGTCTTCGCAAAACAGATCGGCAGTTTTCCAAATCCTTCCTCCTCCATCCGGGAGAGGGCTCGCCGAACGGGAGGCTTGGCTGTGACCTCCCCGGCTCCATAGACCTTTTCCGCGACGGTCACGATCTTTTCCCAAAGGGGCATATCTTCGTCGTAGAGAAAACGGAAGCGGGAGGGTGTCTCGTCGACCAGCTCCAGCAGCTTCCGACCGAGATCCTCGGCTCCCGCCCCTCCCTCCGCCCAGTGGCGGCACTCGCTCGAAGGCACCCCCATGTTCTGGGCGGCTCTCTCGACGCACCTCATCTCGGCGTCGGTGTCCGAAGAGAACCGGTTCCAGGCCACGACCACCGGCAAGCCCAGGAGATCGCGCATGATCCGCACATGCCTCCTCAGGTTCGCAAGCCCCGCTTCCAAGGCCCCAAGGTCTTCCCGATCGAGAGCATCCAACGGGGCCCCGCCGTGGAGCTTGAGCGCCCGAATCGTTGCGACGATGACCGCCGCCGCCGGCCGCAAGCCCGATTGACGGCAGAAGATATCGACAAACTTCTCGCCTCCGAGATCGCTCCCGAACCCAGCCTCGGTGACAACCCAGTCCGTTAGACTCAACGCCGCCTCCGCAGAGATCACCGAGCTGCACCCGTGCGCGATGTTCCCGAAGGGTCCTCCATGAATGAATGCGGGGACCTGCTCGAGCGTCTGCGCGAGGTTGGGAAGCAGGGCATGCCGGAGCACAGCCGCCATGGCCCCCGCGGCCCCAAGATCCTCCGCTGTCGCCGAGCCGCCGGCGAGACGCGGGCCCACGCGGATCTGCGAGAGCCGGGTTCGAAGATCGATAAAGTCCCGGGCAAGGGAGAGGATCGCCATCACCTCTGAGGCGGCAACGATCTCAAAACCGTCTTCCCGTACCCATCCCCTTCGGCCGTCGAGGCCCACGACGATCCGCCGAAGAGCCCGATCGTTAATGTCGACCACCCGCTTCCATTGGAGGCGGCGTGGATCGAGTTGCAACTCGTTCCCCTGAAAGAAGTGGTTGTCTAAGAGGGCCGAGAGGAGGTTGTGGGCGAGGCCCACCGCCGCAAAATCGCCCGTAAATTCGAGGTTGATCTCCTCCCGGGGAACGACCTGCGCCCGCCCCGCTCCCGTGGCCGCCCCTTTTCGACCGAAGATCGGCCCGATCGAGGGTTCGCGTAGGCAGACCGCCGCCTTTTGGCCCAGCCGTTGCAGCGCATCGGCCAAGCCGATCGCCGTCGTCGTCTTCCCTTCCCCGGCCGGGGTTGGGGTGATGGCCGTGACCAGGATCAGTCGACCTTTCGGCCGATTCCGCAAGCTCTTGAGAAAGGGCCAGCGCAGCTTGGCATACCACTGCCCGCAGGGGGAAAGCGCCTCCTTCGGGATTCCCAGCCGAGCGCCGATCTCCTCGATCGAAGCGAGATGGGCATGCTGTGCGATGGCGAGATCGGTGAACGGATGACTCATGAACTTCCTCCTAAGGCGGCTCCTGGGCTGTTTTTCCCGTTGGGCGGATTTCTCCTTGGCTTTCCTATTCTTTCCCGACTAGCATAAACACCTCCAAACACGCGACAAGCTTCCCATCCCCCGGGTGAAATTCTTCACTTCCCTCTCCGAGCAGGCTCGCCAGGAACTGATCGCCGAGCGTAAGCGCAAGTCCGCTCTTTGGAGGGTTATCCATGCGTTGGGCTCTCTCCCCCTGGCCGTGGGGCTCCTTTTGAGCCTGGCTGCGGCCTGCGCGGGAGCAACATGGATCGAGTCGCGCTTCGATTCGAAGGTCGCTCAGTACTACGTCTACCGCTCTCCCTGGTTTCTAGGCTGGCTCGTCCTCCTCTGCCTCAATCTCTTTGCCGTCACCCTCACCCGCCTACCCTGGAAACCGCGCCACCTCGGCTTCGTGATCACCCACTACGGGATCATCCTGCTGCTGACGGGCGCCATGATCGGCCGAATCGCGGGCTTCGAGGGCTTCGTCCACCTACGGATCGGAGACCCTCCCGAAGAGCGCGTCACTCTCAACCAGACCGCTCTTTTCCTGGAGGATCCCTTTCGCCGGGAAATCTTCCGCGTGGCCTTTCCCGCGGAACTCTGGCGTCCCCGCTCCGGCCACCCGCGCAGGCTCGCCGTCCCGGGAACCGATCTCCGCTTGGTGATCGACGATTTTTCCTCGGATCTCATCCTCGCCGAGGAGGTGACTCCTTCCTCCGATGCTTCCGCCGGACCCGGCGCCGCCGTCCTGATGCAGAGCCGGATGGCCAGACAAAGATCTCTTCTGGCCTTCCTCGAGAAGGAGCCCGCCCGCCAGACCCAGGATTTCTTTGGCCTCGCCAAGATCCGCTGGCTCTCGGAACCGCCTGCTTCCTCTCCGCGAGAATCGCTGCACGAGGCTCAGGTGATCTTCGCCCGCGCTCCCGAGCAGCCGATCACTCATGCGGTCGAGGGAATCCCATCCCACTACCGCTTCTTCCTCGTCCCGGATGATCAGAGCCGGCAGATGCTCCTGGTCGTCATCTCCCCCTCCGGACAAAAGAACGCTTGGGATGTCACGACCCACCTCGGACAGGAGCTCGACCTGCCCGGGGGCGCGCAGGCACTTTTGACTGGATATTGGCCGGACTTCGCCATGAAGGAAGGGAAGCCCACCTCTCTTTCGGATCGTCCCGAAAATCCCGCCGTGCTGGTGCAGCTCCGTTGGACGGAAGGCGAGGGTCAGAGCCAAGCGCCCGGCCTCTCCCTATGGAAACTTCCGGACGGCGACCGCATCGGCTACCGGGCATTCAACCGCCGGGGCGAGGTCTCCGCCGAGGGCACTGCTGCCCCCGGGCAGATCTTTTCCCTCGGATGGGCCGACTGGGAAGCCTCGGTCGTACGCTATGAGCCTCACGCCTCGATTCAATCCTCGGTTCGAAAGAGGGAAACAGGCACAGCCTTCACGATGGCCATCGGTTCCGGTGTTCGCGGCTGGCTAGAGGATCCCAAGAACGGGGTGCACTCCCCCCCTCTTTGGATTCTCTCCGGCCTCACGCAAACATTCACCGTGCAGGGGATCCCTGTGCGGGTCGGCTACGGCTTGGAAAGTCAGCCGCTCCCCTTCCGCATCTCCCTCGAAAAGTTTCTCGTGCCCCGCGAAGAGGGAAGCGATGCTCCCGTCGACTTTCAAGCTACCGTCCGCTTTGACGATCCGAAAACGGGTGCCGCGCGAGTCGAGACCGCTCATATGAACTCGCCTGCGATCTTTCCGGGAGGATTTTGGCGTTCGGCGCTTGGACGCAACTACAAGTTTTCTCAGGCTTCCTGGAACCCCCGCGATCTCCAGGAAACGACCCTTCAGGTGCTCTTCGATCCGGGTTGGCCCTACAAGTGGATCGGCTCGATCTTGATTTGCGGGGGGATTCTCCTCATGTTCCTCCATCGTGGCACGAAGCGGAATCCGGGTCCTATCCCGACGGTCCTCCCGCCCGAAGAGGTCTCTTTGGAACGGGGCGGCCGCACAACGCCGGCTCGCTAGCGGACCGGAAGATCCGCTGCGGAACAAGCGCGCGTTTTGACGAGAATGGGGGTATTCGTGGAAAAGGAGATGCAAGAGCGGCAGAGCGAGCTGCGAGCGGCTCTCGCGGGGGCCGAGACGATCGCTGCTCTTGAAGAGATCCGCGTCCGCTACTTCGGCCGCAAGGGAGAGGTCCCACGCCTGCTCGCCTCCGTCTCCACCCTTCCTCCGGAGCGTCGGCGCGAAGCGGGCTGCGCAATCAACGCCTTCAAGGAGTGGGCCGAAGCGGCGATCCGGGAGAGACGCGCGGCACTGGCACCCTCGTCTCTCCAGAATTCCTCCTTCGACGCCACGCTGCCCGGACGCCCGGTGGCCCAGGGTTCGATTCATCCGATCTCCCGCATGTCTCGACGCATCGTGGAGGTCTTCCGCAGGCTGGGCTTCGCGCTGGCCGACGGCCCGGAGGTCGAAACCGAGTTTTACAATTTTGACGCTCTCAACACCCCTCCGGATCATCCGGCGCGCAACGAGCAGGATACCTTTTTCCTCAAGGATTCCCGCCTCCTTCCCGCGACTCCTTCCCGCAAAGACGGCCGGCTTCTACTCCGCAGCCAGACTAGCCCTGTACAGATCCGCGTGATGGAGAAGCGGCAACCGCCCATTCGCATCGTGGCTCCGGGGCGCTGTTACCGCCGGGACGAGATCGACGCGACGCACTCGATCGCCTTCTTCCAGGTGGAAGGCCTCGTCGTCGATCAAGATGTGAGCCTACGCGATCTCAAGGGGACGCTCGAGCTGGTCTTTCGCGAGCTGCTGGGTCAGGAGACCCGCTTTCGCTTTCGTCCTCACTACTTTCCCTTTACCGAACCCAGCTTCGAGATCGACGGCTTGCGGCCGGGGGGATCGAAGACGGGAAAAGAGTGGCTCGAGCTTTGCGGCTGCGGGATGGTGCATCCGAAGGTCCTATCGGGCGCCGGCATCGATCCGGATCGCTACTCCGGCTTCGCCTTCGGCTTCGGCATCGAGCGGCTTCTCATGATCGTCGAGGAGGTGCCCGACCTTCGACTCTTCACGGAAAACGACATCCGCTTCCTCCAAAATCAGAACTCTCCGGTCTGACAGCCAATGGATTACCGCGACACGGTCCTTCTACCGCGCACTTCGTTCCCGATGCGGGCCGAGCTGCCCAAACGGGAGCCGCTCCTTCTCGAGCAGTGGCGGGAGGAAAACCTTTACGAGAAGATCCTGCAGGCGCGCAGCTCAGGGCCCCGGTTCATCTTGCACGACGGTCCACCCTTTGCGAACGGAGACGCCCACCTCGGGCACGCGCTCAACAAGACGCTCAAGGACCTCGTTCTCAAGTCGCGGAACATGATGGGTTTTTTCGCTCCGTACGTTCCCGGATGGGACTGCCACGGTCTTCCCATCGAGGCGAAAGTGACGGCGGACCTCTCCGCCGGCGGGCGGGAGCCCCTGGCCATCCGGCGGCGCTGCGCCGCCTATGCGCTCCATTACCTGGGGATTCAGCGCGAGCAGTTCGAGAGGCTCGGCATCTTCGGCGACTGGCAGCGGCCCTATCGGACTCTCGATCCCGCCTACGAAGCGGAGGTTCTGCTTCTCTTCGCCGACTTGGTGGAAAAGGGGCTCGTCTTCGAGGGACTGCGCCCCGTTTTCTGGAGCACCGG
The DNA here is from genome assembly GCA_050179015.1 of Methylacidiphilaceae bacterium. Lineage (GTDB taxonomy): Bacteria > Verrucomicrobiota > Verrucomicrobiia > Methylacidiphilales > Methylacidiphilaceae > Methylacidimicrobium. Next base: position 9,920 of record JBFXFN010000030.1, read on the forward strand.
CTGCCGGACCGCACTTGCGGAAGCCGAGGTGGAATACCAGCCGCGAACCGATCCTTCGATCGACGTCGAGTTTCCTCTCCTTCCCGAAAGCTGCCGGGAGCGTGGCCTGCCTACGGAAACGAGTCTGCTCATCTGGACTACGACTCCCTGGACGCTGCCCGCCAATCTGGCTGTCGCCCTCAATCCCAACCTCTCGTATGGGCTTTACGCGGCAGGCGACCGCCATCTGCTCGCGGCGGAAGCGCGGGCACCTGCCCTACCCGGATTGGAGAATGCGCCCTGCGTGCGCCGCTTCCCGCGCGGGGATGAACTGATCGGCTTGCGCTACCGACACCCGCTGCTGCGCCGCACGGGCTCGGTCTACGGCGCCAATTTTGTGACGAAGGAGAGCGGCACCGGTTTTGTCCATATCGCCCCAGGCCACGGAATGGAAGACTACCAGCTCGGCCAGGAGCATGGGCTGCCTCCGCTATCCCCCGTCGACGATGACGGGCGATTTACTGAAGAGTGCGGGCTTCCCGAGCTCGTGGGCCTCACCGTTTGGGAAGGGAATTCCAGAATCATCGCCCTGCTCCAGGCGGCCGGCTCGCTCTGGTCGGAGCGCCCCTACCTCCACGATTACCCCCACTGCTGGAGATCGAAGACCCCCATCATCTTCCGATCGGTCCGGCAGTGGTTCATCCATGTGAAAGAGTTTCAACCGGAGGCGCTCCGCCTGATCGACGGAGTCGAATGGATTCCCCCTCGGGCTCGCAACCGCATTTATGGTGCGGTCGAGAGCCGCCGCGACTGGTGCATCTCCCGGCAGAGGTCATGGGGCATCCCGCTCCCCGCCTTTTACCGGCCCGACGGGAGCGCCGTGCTCGAACCGGAGGCGATCCGCAAGCTCGCGCGGGCGGTAGGGCGAAGCGGCACGGATCTCTGGTATGCGACCGACGACGAGACGCTGGCTCAACAACTAGACCTGCCATCGGGGCTGCGAAAAGGAACCGACACCTTAGACGTCTGGATCGACTCCGGTTCGAGCCATGCGGCCGTTCTGGCTCCCCGCGGCGAGTTTCCGGCGGATCTCTACCTGGAAGGAAGCGACCAGCACCGCGGATGGTTCCAATCGTCACTCCTGCTATCGACCGCTCGAACGGGAAAGGCTCCCTACCGGACCGTCTTGACCAATGGCTTCGTCATGGATCTAGACGGCCGGAAGCTTTCCAAGATGGCGGGCGCCCGCGGCCTCTCGGATTTCGTCGCCCAGTACGGAGCGGATATCTTGCGCCTCTGGGTAGCGAGCGAGGACTATCGGGACGATGTGCCCTTTTCCCAAGAGATCCTCGCACGCATTTCCGACACCTACCGTCTCTTGCGGAATGCTTTTCGCATCCTCCTGGCCAACCTCCATGATTTCGACGCTTCCCGAAACCGGGTTCCCGAAGGGGAATTCCCGGAGCTCGACCGGTACATGGCCGACCGTCTGCGCGACCTCATCCGGACCGTTGTCGAGGCTTACCGGCGTTACGAATTCCCCTCCGCCTATCATGCGCTCACCCGCTTCTGCTCCAGCGAGCTTTCCGCATTCTACATCGACGTGCTCAAGGACCGGCTCTACTGCGACGCCCCGGACGGTCCCGCGCGACGCGCCTCTCAAACTCTTCTCTACCGCATGGCGGAAAGCCTCTTCCGGCTCGCCGCACCCATGATCCCGTTCACCGCAGAGGAAGCATGGCAGGCTCTGGGAAAGAGGGGGTCCGTTCATCTGGAGCTCTTCCCCGAAGAGGAAGAACCGAGGAATAACCTCGCCTTCTCCAATCGATGGATCCGCATTCTAGAACTCCGAAGCCTTGTGAACGAGGCTCTGGAAGACAGCCGACGGGCCAAGGCAATCGGGAAAGCCCTGGAAGCCGAGGTAGAAGTTCGCACGCCGCATTTCCAAGCGGCGGACGAGAGGTTATTGACCGAGCTCTTTCTGGTCTCGCGGGTACGGGCCTACACGGCAGAAGGCGTTTCGGTTCAGGTGCAGCGGGCATCGGGCAAGCAGTGCGCACGCTGCTGGAAATATTCCGATGACGTCGGAGCGACCCATCCGGCGCATCCCGCTCTCTGCCCACGCTGCACCTCGGTTGTTCTGGCGAGGCAGGCCGAGACGCGGGTGCCGCCCACTAACCCCAAGGGCTGAGAAACGCCTCGTCCGAAATGAGGAAGCCATTGGCGGGATCGGGCTCTCGGGAGTCATCAAACCGTGGTATGCTTGGCCCGATCGTTTCGTCCTCCGGCTGGGTCGTGGCGATATGCACAGGCGTTCCCTCCTGCACCAGCCGGTAGAATTGGCTGGCGGCCGTCCCGTGCAGCCGTAGACAGCCATGCGTATGGGGTTGCGTCCAGACGAACCCCTCGTGAAATCCGTATCCAGGCAGGAATTCCACCCAGTACGGCATCGGATAGCCGACATACCGCCAGCCGGAACCTGGAGGACTGCTTCTTCCACTTTCGGCGGCAACCACACGGCTGCCGTTGACCCAAAACCCATACGAGCCCGATCGTTTTTTTGCCAGCTTCTGGCTTACCCGAAAAGATCCCGTAGGCGTAGGATGCCCAAGCTTTCCCACGTTGGTGGCCGCAGCCCAGACCACCTGCCCCCCATCGACAACATAAACCGCTTGATTCCGAAGGGAGACCTTGACCACCCGACTTGAAGGAATTGGGCCGTCAGGAACACTGCCCCACGCCACCCGTCCGCTACTTCCTCCTCGGCCTGCCGAACTCCCGTGGCTTGCGCATCCGGGAAGAGCCACCGAGCAGCCCGCTAGGAAAAAAACAATGGCCGCTAGCCTCTGCCGCACTCCTAGAGAACGTGCCTTCTCACCGGCGCTGGAGTAGGAGGCCATTGGAAAAACCGACATAGCATTGGCGAGTCCTGCCGGCCGAGTCAAGCCTCGATCTCATCGGCGCCCCTCAAGGGAGGCGGGGGTGGGAATTGAACCCACGCATAGGGCTTTTGCAGAGCCCGGCCTTACCACTTGGCTACCCCGCCGTGGAAAGCTCAACCAGCGATGGGAAAATGTGAAAGCTTACGCGCTCTATCGAGGATCGGCAAACAAGAACTCATAATCGCCCAGGTATTCGGCGAAGACATCGTTGCCGTACATGACTCGCGCGGTCTGCAAAAGATCCGCCTCCTGCCGTTTGCCGCGCACATGGAAAATCGCGGCTTCTCCAAAATAATAGGCCGGATTTGCTTCGTCGAAAGGACTCAGACGCGCCAGAAGCCGCTCCGCGGCCCCCAAATCGCTCAGCATGACCTGGCAATAGAGCATCTTGAGGACGATGTCCTTCTCTCCGGGTTCTCGCAAGAGTGCCTCGTTGTAAAAACGGAATGCCTCGGCAAACCGACGCTGGTCGAAGGCCAGATCTCCCGAGACGCGCAGCGCCGGAGCAAATTGCGGCTTGCGCCGAAGCGCCTCTCGAAGATCCGCCTCCGCTCCCTCATACTCCTTTTTTTTCAGCAAGATCCTGGCCATGAGCACCAGGCCGCGCGGATCGTCCGGATCGATACGGCGCGCCTTGTCGATCGCCGCCTCCGCCGCCCGCCAATCCTTTTGATGAAAGGCGACGAGCGCATCCTGATAGGCCTGCGCGAAGAGCACATTCTTCTCGTCCGAGGCGGCGCGGCCGGGAGAACCGACGAGCAGGGCCCAACTGGTTGCGAGAAGGATCGCGGCCCATCGACGAGCAGCATGCCAGGCTCTGTTCATCCGGCCTGGACCCAATAGAGCCGTTGATCCGCTGCCCGGATGCGGGCGGCGGGAAGGCTCATGTCGGAGGAGAGCAGCCGTTCGACGATCTTGGCCTTAACGCCGCCGGCTACGAGGAACCAGATAGAGCGCGCCGCATCGAGGCAGGGATAGGTGAGGGTCAGGCGAAGCGGCCCTCCTCCCGGAGCTTGGTTCGGAACCGCGTAGGCGGCGCGTTCCTCCAGCGCCGGGCTACCCGGGAAGAGCGACGCCGTGTGCCCGTCTCCTCCGACTCCCAGAAGCGCCAGATCGAAGACGGGGGGCTCGCCCAGCTCTTGCCGCAACGACTGATCGTAGAGCCGTGCCGCCTCGGGCGGCGCCTCCGCCTGGTGCCAGCTCCTCAGTCGAAAACGTGCGCCCGGCCCGGCGCCCAAGCTGCTCCGGATCATCCCCTCGTTGCTTCTCGGATCGGTGACGGGTACCCAGCGCTCGTCGCCGATCCACCAGTCGATCGACTCCCAAGGCAGATCGAGCCTTGCCCAATGTCGGTAGAGCGGGGTCGGGGTGCTTCCGCCGGAGAGTGCTACGTGAAACGGCCGATCCGGCATGCGTCTTTCGGCGAGCAGGGTCTGAAAATCGCTTGTGAGGCGATCGAGCCAGGCGTTCTCCTCGGAAAACGAAAAAACGACGACCGCCATCCCTATTCCCGTACCGCTTCTTCTTCCTCGCAAGGGGGATCTCCCCACCGCCGCCCCTCCCGGCGCAACAACTCCTCCGCTTCCACGGGCCCCATGGAGCCGGGTGCGTAAAGGGGAAGCCGATCGAGCTCCTCTTCTTGCCAGGCCCCCCGCACCGCGTCAACAATTCGCCACGCCTGCTCGACCTCGTCGGATCGCGTAAAGAGGGTGGACTCCCCGATCAGAGCGTCCAAGAGGAGGCGTTCGTAGGCCTCCGGGAAATAGTGATCCTGGCGCCGGTAGTAAAAGTCCATCCGCGCTTCCTCGATCAGCGGTTGCGCCGGCACCTTCGTATTGAACAGCAGATGGATGCCCTCGGTCGGCTGGATGCGGATCTTCAGCCAATTCCGGGCGATATGCTTCAGGCTGTGTGCGAAGAGCACGCAGGGCGGACGCTGGAAGACGATGCAGATCTCGGTGTACTGACAGCTGAGCGCCTTCCCGGTTCGCAGATAGAAGGGGACCCCGGACCAGCGCCAATTATCCACATCGAGCCGCAGGCAGATGTAGGTTTCGGTCAGGGACCGGCGGGAAACGCGCTCCTCCTCCCGATAGGGGCGGATGGTCTTCGCTCCTAAAATCCCGGGGCCGTATTGAGCGCGCACGCTGTTTTTCAGCACCTCTTCCGAGCTCGGTGTCGGGACGGAACGGAGGACCTTAACCTTTTCGTCGCGAATCGATTCCGCGTCCAAGGAGGCGGGCGGCTCCATGGCGATCAACGTGAAGAGCTGCATCAAGTGATTTTGCAGCATGTCCCGGGAAGCGCCGGCCGCGTCGTAATAGCTCCCTCGGGAGCCAATGGTCTGGGTTTCCGCCACGGTGATCTGCACATGATCGATGTACCGTCTGTCCCAAAGGGGCTCGAAAATCGAGTTACCGAAGCGAAAGTAGAGGAGATTTTGAACGTTCTCTTTTCCCAGGTAATGATCGATGCGGAAGATGCAGCGCTCGGGAAAGACCTGGTGCAGAGCCTCGTTGAGGCGGCGGGCCGAGGGAAGATCGGTTCCGAAGGGCTTTTCCACGATCAGCCGCCGGCAGCCGCTGACTTCGTCCCGCGCCTGAAGGCCGGCCTTGCCGAGGTTTTCCGCCACCACCCCAAAGAGATCGGGAGCGGTCGCCAGGTAAAAGAGATGGTTTTGACCAAACGCCGCTGCTTCGGGTAGAGCGCGAAGGCGCTCCGCCAGCCGACGATAATCGTCAGGATTCGAAAGGTCGCCCCTGTGGTAGTAAATGTGCGGCTCGAGCGCCGCCCAAACCGCATTGTCGATCGGGTGGGTATGGGAAAAATCCTCTAGCGACTGCCGCAGCCCCTCTCGAAACTGCTGCTCGGATTGGTCCCGGCGCGCGAACCCCACAAACGCCATCCCTTCCGGAAGATGGCCGTTCTTCTTTAAGTGATAAAACGCGGGAAGGATCTTTCGATGGGTAAGATCTCCGGATGCTCCGAAAATCACGAAGGCCGTTGGAGGGACCCTGCTCCCGGCGATCTGTCCCAGCGGCGCTGCTTGGCGAACCGTCATCTTCTCTTCCCTACCATTTCCCTGCCGCCAGGATACCCCATTTCGTCTGCGGCTGTCGAGAGACCCCATCTCCCCGGCGGGACAAGATCAGGAGGCGGGTGCGCGGAACCAGTGGTAAAGCATGAAGTAGACAAGCACCCCGGTGACCGATACGTAGATCCAAGAAGGCCAAAGCAGCCGGGTGACCCTGGCGTGCGCAACGAAACGCCCCTTGGCGGCCAAGTAGAGCGCCGCAAAGATCGCGGGAAGGTTCACGATGGCGAGCAGGGTGTGCGAAGTAAGAATCGTAAAGTAGAGGGGCCGCGACCAGTCGTGACGCGGGAAAGCGGTGGCTCCGTGAATCGCATGGTAGAAAAGATAGCAGGCCAAAAACACCATCGAAGTCGCAAAAGCCGCCACCATGTAGTTACGATGGGTCGCAATGCGCCCCCGCTTGATAGCCGCGAATCCGCCGAGCAAAAAGCATGCCGTGAGCGCGTTCAGGCTGGCGTTGACCGCCGGAAGATCGGAGACCCCGATCACTTGTCTCCCCTCCGAGAGGGGGAGGTCTCTTCCCTCACCGCCCCGGGCTGCTCCTCGAGAAGCTGCCGAACGTCCTGAGCCACCCGCGCCGGGGTGCTCGACCGCAATCCGTCGTAGTAAGACCGAATGCGTCCCGCCTGATCGACGAGAGCGAACTGCGTCGAGTGGAAAACGGGTCCCTCCTGGACCGGACGATTCGGCGGATTTTCACCGACGGCAAAAGCAAAGCTTTCGGATGCCAGGAGCCAGATCTCCTTTACGCTGCCGGTCAGGAAAAGCCACTTGACCGGATCGGCCCCGTGGGCGTCCGCATAGCGTCGTAACACCTCCGGCGTGTCGGTCCCCGGATCGACTGAAACCGAAACCAGCCGGACATTCGGCAGATTTACTACCAGATCTTGAATCTCTTTCATCCGGAGCGTCTCTGCCGGACACGGGCCTGGGCACGAGGTATAGATGAAATCCGCCACCCACACCTTTCCCTTCAAGTCTTCCCGAGTCACCGTTTTCCCCGATTGATCCGTCAAGGAGAAGTGCTGCACCCGCCGCAGCACAGGGAGCGGAGCCACTCCCGGCTTTCGATGAAGCAGGGCATAGTAACCCAGGCTCAGAAAGAGCGAGAGGAGCATGGCCATCGCCAGCCCAACGGGGATCAGCCCGATGCCAACCCGCGGTTTCGCAGCGCCGCTCATGGATGCCTCACGCGGACCCGTTCGGTGACGACCACCGCCGCAACGCCGACCGCAACGGTAAAGAGAAGGGTAATCGCTCCAAAGAGCCAAAGGGATGCACCTGACCGTCCCGGCCAGAGCGCAGCCCGCAAGAGCTCCAACCCATAGTAGAGGGGATTGGCGTGAATGATCGTGCGCATCCAGCCGACGGAGCCCTCGGGCGGGAAGAGGGCCCCGGAGAGCAGCCAGAGCGGCATCAGCAAAAGATTCATCAGCGCATGGTAACCCTGAACGGAGTCAAGCGGCCAGGCGAGCAGATAGCCAACCCCGGTGACTGCGAGCCCCAACAAGCAGAGAGTCGCGACGACAAGGGCAAAAGAACCCGGAGAGAAGCGCAGACCCAAGGGGAGGGCCAAAAGATAGATTAGCAGGCACTGCAGGACGCTCAGGGTCATCCCCCCCAAAAGCTTCGCCGCCACGATGGCCGACCGGGGGATCGGAGCCACAAGGACCGCCTGCAAGAAGCCCTCCCGGCGGTCTTCAATCAAAGAGATGGTCGAGAAGATCGCGGTGAATAGGACGACGAGAAGAAGCATCCCAGGGAAAAAGTAGGAAAAGTAGTCACCGGAACCGGTTCCACCTGTGCGAAAAGAGCTTCCTACGCCGGAGCCGATCAGAAACCAGAAGACCAACGGGGTGCCCAGAGCCCCGACGACACGGTTCTTCTGCCTCAGGAACCGGACGACCTCGCGGCTCCAGAGCGTATAAACGCCCAAGCCGAAGCTCCCGAACGCGACGCTACTGCTCCGCGGCTCCATGCGATTCCTCGTTTTGGCTGTCGAAATGATGCCCGGTCAAATGCAGAAAGACATCCTCCAAGGAGGGTTGCGAGACGGTGAGCGCGGTGATGTCGCCGCCGAATCGCTGCAGGAGCTCAGCCGCGTCCCGCATCGCTTCCTCGACGGATTCTTTGGAGCGAGGCTCGATCCGTAGCGCCCCTTCGATGCGACGAACAGGCCGGCCGGCCCATAGCCGTTTGAGATCTGCCTCGATCTGCGCGAGCCTGGGAGAGCGCAGCGATAATACTGACCCAGGAATGAGCGCGCGAAGATGGCTCGGCGTTTCCCAGGCCACTCGCTTTCCGCGATCCAGGATCAAAAGTCGGTCGCATCGCTCGGCCTCATCCAATAGGTGAGTCGTGACGAGAATCGTGAGCCCTCTCTGCTCCTTGAGAGCGAAAAGATGCCGCCAAAAATCCCGCCGTGCCACGGGGTCGATCCCCGTGCTTGGTTCGTCCAGAAGAAGAAGCTCCGGCTCGTGGAGAAGCGCCTTGGCGACCTCGACCCGCCGCTGCTGTCCACCCGAGAGGGTTTCCACCAGATCCCGTGCCCTCTCTTCCAGGCCGAAGAGCCGGAGGAGATCTTCGACTCTCCTCCGCAATCCGCTTCCCCGCAATCCGTAGAGATGGCCTTGATGAAAGACGTTTTCGGCGACCGTGAGCTTCTTGTCGAGGCTGGGGGATTGGAAAACGATGCCCATCCGCCGCCGGGCGGCCGCCGCCTGCGCAGGATAGGCACAACCCGCCAGGGTAATCATTCCGGAGGGCGCCGAGTAAAGGGTGGAAAGCAGGCGAAAAAGGGTCGTCTTTCCACTTCCATTTGGTCCGAGGATCCCGATTAGATCCCCCTTTTCCACCTGAAAAGAGACGCCGTCGAGGACCTTGCGGTCGCCATAAGCGTAGGACAACCCATCCACCGAGAGGGCCATCTCCTTGGCGACCGTTCTTGGCGCAAACTCAGTCATTCGTTGTCATCTTGAAAGAGAATCCGCCCTCCGTCAAACGTCCAGACGTAGTTGGACGGCTATTGGGCTTCGGCCGCGACCGCCGATCGAGATCGGAGGAGTCCTAAGACGCTCTCTGCCGCGCGGGCGGCGGCTCCCACGTTCTTTGCAAAGAGAGAGCGCGCCCTCTTCCCCAATTCCGACCGCATCGCTTCGGAAGCAAGAAGCTCCTCCAACAGAGCGCCCAGCTCGGCCTGGTCGGCGGCTTGGAGAATGGCCTGCTCTCTGCGGAATTCCCGAACCAGCATTTCGAAATTTTCCATGTTCGGGCCCACGAGAATCGGTTTGCCCACGCGCGCAGCCTCCAAGAAATTCTGCCCACCATTGGCACAGAGGCTCTTTCCCACAAAGACAATGGTGGCCTTCTCATAAAGAAAACGGAGCTCTCCGGTGGTATCCAAAAGAAGTACATCCGGGGAAGAATCCGACAGCCGGCTTTCTTGCAGCTCGGTGCGGGAAACGACGGAAAGCCCGGCTTTCCGGCAGAGCGCCCGAATTTCCGCACTCCGCTCCACATGTCTCGGGGCGAGAACCAGGCGCAGATGCGGGTGGCGGCGGCGCGCTTCCCGGTAGATGTGGACCATGATCTCTTCTTCTCCCGGATGGGTGCTGCCCGCCAGGAGGATGAGGCTCTCCGCGGGCCATCCGGCCAGCTCCCACCAGCCGCAGGGAGGCTCCTTCCCGCCATTCTCCAGATTTGCAACGTCGTACTTGAGATTGCCGGTCACAAAGACGGCCTCCGGCGGGAACCCAGCTCCGACCAGTCGCTCCACGTCTTCGGGAGCCTGTGCCAATACGAGAGAGAGACCACGCAAAAGCGGGCGGAACACCTCCGGAAAGCGTCGATACCAACGCTCTGTCCTAGGAGAAAGGCGCGCATTGAGCAAGAGGACCGGAACCCGCCGGCGCTTGGCTTCCCAAAGATAGTTGGGCCACACCTCCGTCTCCACAAGGACTAGGGCCCGAGGACGCAAGAGCGCGAATGCCCGCTTCACGACCCCCGAGAAGTCGACAGGGCTCCAGAGGACGATGGTTCCCGAATCCGCCTCGCCCAGGGCTACCCTCCGTCCCGTGATCGTCGTCACGGTCAGGGCGACCCGGAGCTCCGGCGCCTTCCTTCTCAAATCCCGGAGCAGCGCGAGGGCCACGAGCACTTCTCCAACGCTCACCGCATGGATCCAAAGGTCGACTCCGCCTCCGACCCTCTCCCGCGTCGAAGGCGAATAGAAAGCCATCCGTTCGCCTAGCCCATCGCGGGGGCTTCCACGCTTGGAAAGTCGAAGGGCATAGTATGGACTGACCAGACCCGCAATTACCGGGAACGCCAGCCGGTAACACCAACGCAGCAGGGGAGCCTTCACGAGAGCACCCGATCGAAGTCCGCTCGTCTCACAACTCTTGCTTCCGGGGCGCGGCACAGCGGCATCGAGGAGAGGCGGACGCCCGTTTCCCATCGGAGCAGCTTGGGAACATCCTGCACGGATGGAAAACCAAGCTCGGGCAAAGCAGGCAAGCCCGTTTTGCCAACCGCAGGAGAAAGCTTGCGAGACATGCCGACTAGGCCCGCGGGTGGGCCGCTTGGTAGACCTCCCGCAGCCGCTGAGTAGATACCCCGGTATAGATCTGCGTGGTCGAAAGGCGTGCGTGACCGAGCAACTCTTGAACACTTCTCAGATCGGCTCCGTTGTCGAGCAAGTGCGTCGCGAAGCTGTGCCGCAGCTTGTGCGGACTGTACGCGCCCTCCATGCCTGATTCCGCTAGGTATTCCTGGAAGGCCGACTCAATGAAGCGGGGAGAGAGGGGCTTCCCTCGACCGGATACAAAAAGGGCATCGGCTTCGTAGGGGCAGAGCTCCAAATAGCGGAGGATCGCCTTGGTGGCCGCGGGGCCCAAGGGACAGATCCGCTCCTTCCCCCCCTTGCCAAGCACGCGGACAAGCTCCTCTTCCGGATTGAAATCCTTCCGGCGCAGGCCCGTCAACTCCCGCAAGCGCAATCCGGCGCCGTAGAGCGCCTCGAGCCAGGCCGTATCCCTCCACATCTGCCACTCCTTCCATGCTGGGCCGCGGACCGACGGCCGCTTCTCTCGAGCGGCCCACTTTCTCCGCGGCGCTTCCAGAAGTCGCAATACCTGTTCCTGCGTTAAGAAGACCGGTAAGCGGCGGGAGAGCCGAGGGAGGCTCAGCGAGCGAGCCGGATTATCCGGAATCTGTTTCCGTTTCACGGCCTTGGCAAAGAACGAGCGGAGCGCGGCAAACCGGACGCGAATGGAAGCCGCTCCCAAGTCCGGGTGACGGCAGAGTTCATAAAGATAATTACGCAGATCCTTCGGCTCCACCGACCACCAGGAACTCCCTTTTCGCCATCCTGCGAACTCCCGCAAGGCTTGGGCGTAGTTACGGATGGTGAAGGGAGAGTAACCCTTTTGTTCCCGAAGAGAGGCGAGAAAGCTCTGAATTTCCCGCTCCTCGCTCTCCGGCAGCTCGGATCCCCGCCTGCCCGCCCCCCTCTCTTTCGCTCTCGCTTTTGTCTCCATCCCTGCACATCGGCTACCCAGGCCTGTTCGAGGCCTTCGGGCCAAGCATCGAGTTTAACGCCCGCCGGGCGATCCCGGCGACAAGAAAACGGCATGGTTTCTCTGGATCGATGCCGCGCTCCCGCTGGGGGCCCCTGAACTATGGACCGAGCGCGTACCCCAAGCCGACCACCACGTTGTTGCTCAACATATGGCCCGCTACGACCTCCCCGGACGGGTAGGAATAGGAAACGGATCCCGTCCAACCGAAGAAGGATTCGAAGCGCACGGACCAGCGTGCGTCGATATGATAGCGCATCCCCACATCGACGAGCAGAACCGGCACGATGCCGAGCGAGGACGCCTCGTTCCGACTCTCCGACGTGAGAAAGCCTGCCCCGGCCCCGAACCCGACGATCGGCTCCCAGGATGCCATTCGATACCCCACCGTGCCGAAGACGACGGCAAAGCCGCCGCTCAAAGCGTCGGCCCTGCCCCGGCCGCCGATCTGAGCCGAGATTCCTTGCGCGTTGTAGGCTCCCGTGAGTTCGAGCGTAAAACTGAAATGACCTAGCCTCCGAGGATCATACCAGTAGTATCCGCCGGTTGGGGAGAGAATCGTCGTGTTATCCGCGTAGGAGTGGAGCGGGGAGCCGGAAGCCGGCACAAATCCAGAGGGGAAGCGATTCCACTGGGGTCCGACAAACCCGGCGACAAACCAGGAGTTTCCTTGGTCGCCTCGAGATGTCCTTGCCGACCCCTGAGAAAGGATGACTCCTTCTCCTCCATCTCCGCTCCAACCCAAAGAGGTGTCAACACAGGCCGCCAAGAGCGCCGCAACCACAACCAACCACGCAGGCCAGCCCCCTCCCGCCCTTGCCCTGGGGAGGAGCTTTTCTCTACGCGTCCCTCCCAAAAGCTCCGCCATTTCCCAGCCCTCAGAGCATTCCGCGGGCCAGCCATGATTTCATCCGCGCTTCTCGTTGCTTGGCAAGGATGGCAATGGTCGCGCGCCTTTTCGCCGTCCGGACCGTGGACACGGCTGTCTTAGAAAAGGACAGACTCTCTTCCAATTGAGAGAAATGGAACCGGCTGCATCCCGTCTCGAAGAGGCCAATCGGCCGAATTCATTTCGGCGCGGACGACGCGCCTCTCTGCGTCTCCGCGACAAAGAGGCGAGCTGCTTCGAGGATCACTCGGGCAAGGTCCGCTTTGGGCTCCACGAAGCGGGGCCGAAACCAGGGAAATAGACCGACTAGGTCGTGAAAGACCAGGATCTGGCCGTCGCACTCCAGACCGGAGCCGATCCCGATCGTCGGAATCCGCAGGCGCCGGGTAATTTCCGCCGTCAGTCCTGAGTCTGTCGCTTCGACGACCACACTGAATGCGCCCGCCTCTTCCACCGCTTGTGCATCCGCGAGAATCCGCTCCCTCTCCTCCGGGAGACGTCCGACCTTGCGGAACCGCCCGCCCGCGCTCTGCGGCAGCAGACCGATATGCGCCATCACCGGAATCCCCGCTCCGACAAGCCTGCGGATCGCCTCGCTCACCTCTACCCCGCCCTCAAGCTTCACCGCCTCGGCTCCGGCCCGAACGAGAGCCTGCCCGGTGGCGAGGGCTTCCTCCGAAGTTCGATAGGTCCCGTAGGGAAAATCCCCAACGACCAGGGAGCGCGGTTTCGCCCGAGCCACGGCGGAAAGATGCGGGAGGAACTCCTCGAGCCGAAGAGAGGCGGTTTCGGAATACCCGAAAACAACCATCGCAAGCGAATCTCCAACCAGAAGAAGGGGAATTCCCGCCTCGTCGAGTAACCGAGCCGTCGGAAAATCATAGGCGGTCAACGCCGCGATCTTTTCGCCGGTCCCTTTTCTGGTTCGAACCCATTCAGGGGTGATCTTCGATAATTCCATGATAGAGATCCTTTACCGTACAGGAGAAACCCGGGAGACGGAGTTGCGGCTTAATTTCCGCAAGGGGCCCAAGCACGAAAATCCGGCCCGCGAGGCGAGGATGGGGCAGGATCAGCTCGGGATCGTTCCTGACCAGATCTCCGCAGTAAAGGAGATCCAGATCGATCGGGCGAGGCGAGTTCCGGGGCCTCTTTTCCGAAGGCAATCGCCCCGCTCTTCTCTCGAAGCCGAGCAGAGAGGCCAGGAGCTCCTCGGGGGAACCCTCCCAATCGATCTCGGCAACGGCGTTCAAGAATTCGCCGGAACCGGGAGGGCAATCAACCGGCTCGCTCTTCCAGAGTGATGAGTGGAGGAAATGGCCGCTCTTCGAAAGGGATTGGAGAAAGCAAAAGGCCTCTTCCATTCGCGCCTCCCTCTCTCCAAGATTAGATCCCAAGGCAATGCCGGCTTGCACGAATGCCATCCATTCCACGAGTCCGCGGGCTCCCAAAAGAAAATTCTATTCCTCCGAACCAATCCCCAAAAGATCTCCTCCTTCCCATGGCGGCATCTCTCCAAGGCTTGCCAATTTTTCCATCTCCGGCAAGCTGCTCGGCGTGAGGCAGCCAATTTACTCCGTAGCGTCCCGTTCACCTTGCCACGCTCCCCGGGACTCCGCTCTCCTTCTCGTGTTTTCGCGCAACAGCCTGCAAAAGCCCGCAGGCCCCCCCCCGATCTGTTGGGCGACCCCCTTGCCGTTACGCCCCTGGTAAAAACACCTCCGCCGCCAACAAGATGCAAGAGATCGAACGCATCGTCCGCTCCAGCGGAAAAGAGCTTGAAGAAACGCTGCGGCTGGCACAAGAGACCTTCTCCACCTTGGGGGATGCGGCCGCCCGCTGCGTGCAGTGCCTGCGGCAAGGAGGGACCATCTTCACGGCGGGCAACGGCGGCAGCGCGGCCGACGCGCTCCACCTCGCCGAAGAACTCCTGGGCCGCTATCGGTCAAATCGCGAGGCGCTCCCCGCCGTATCGCTCTGCGCCGATCCGGCCACGATCACTTGCATCGCGAACGACTTCGGCTTTTCCGAGATCTTCTCTCGGCAACTGTCTGCGCTCGCTCGTCCCGGAGATCTCCTCCTCTGTTTTTCGACCAGCGGCTCTTCCGCAAACATCCTTTCCGCACTCCGCCTTGCGAAAAGCCGTTCTCTCGCCTCCATTGCTTTTCTCGGCCGGGACGGAGGCCAGGCCGCCGCGCAAGCCGATCTGGCCTGGATCGTCCCCAGCCAATCGACGGCACGGATCCAGGAGCTCCACACCTGGGGCCTGCACGTCGTCCTCGAATGCGTGGAGAGACTCCTTGGCAGGCGCGATGGACCATGCAGCACCGGCACCGATCGGGAAGGCGACTGACACACGTCCGCGTTCGCTTCCCGGCCCGCCCACCGCAAGACTCAATCGGTACCGCTAACTCGTCATCGTTACCTGGATAGATCCCTCCCGGCGATGGACGTGCAGAACGACTTCCTCTCCCGCCCGTCGTAGGCTCACGTCGACCCGGGCGCCTCCTACCGAGAGTCTCTCGAGGGTGACCTCCTGGAGAAAAGGAGGAAGAACCGGACGCTCGAAAAAGATTGTCGGCGGGGAAGGAAGGAACCCCAGTCCGAGGCAGGACTGGAGCAGAAAGATTGGCGCGGCAGTCGCCCATGCTTGGGGGGAGCAAGCGATCGGATAGAAAGTGGGCCCCTGCCCCTGGCGGCGGGGAAACCCGCAGAAGAGCTCAGGGAGCCTCCGGAGATCAATGTAGGTGGAAGCCGCAAAAAGGCCTTCGAAGATCCGCGCCGCCGCTTTCCGAAAGCCATACCGGGCCAAGCCATGAGCAATCAACGCATTATCGTGCGGCCAGACGGATCCGTTGTGGTAGCTCATCGGGTTGTACCGAGCTTCGCTTGCCGCGACGGTTCGAATACCCCAACCGGAAAAGAAGCGGCTTTCGAGGAGCGTTTCGGCCAGGATCGCAGCGCGTTCCGGGTAAGCGATTCCCGAAAAGAGAGCATGGCCCGCGTTGGAGGTCCGAACCCGGCAGGGCCGCTTCTTTCCATCAAGGGCCAGCACATAGCTTCCCAGCTGCGGATCCCAGAACGCGGCGTCGAACCGCCGGCGGAGCTCCTCGGCCTCCGCCTCCTGTCGTAGGGAAAACTCCTCCCTTCCAAAGAGCCTCGCCAAGATTCCGGCGGCCTTCCGCGCTCCATAGACATAAGCTTGCACCTCGCAGAGTGCGATGGGGGGGGCGGCGAGAGAGCCGTCCGCGTGGAAAACCGCATCGTGGCTGTCCTTCCATCCCTGGTTCACGAGCCCCCCCGACGCCTGCGGCCAGTACTCGACGAAGCCATCTCCGTCCAGATCCCCAAAGTGATCGATCCAAAAAATGGCCCCCTCCACGGCACGCCAGAGAAATTCCATGGTCGACCGGTCGTGGGTGCGCTCCCAATAGGCTCCCGCCAGGATCACGAAGAGCGGAGTAGCATCGATGCTTCCGTAATAGCACCGGAAGGGAACCTCCCCAAGCTCCGCCATCTCTCCTTGCCGGATCTCGTGCACGATCTTTCCCGGCTGTGCTTCGCATCGCGGATCCTCCTCTCGAGCCTGCGTAGCCGTCAGACAGGAGAGGACCCCGCGGGCGATCTGCGGATCAAGCCAGAGGGTTTGCAAGGCTGTGATGAGAGCATCGCGTCCGAAAATGGTGCTAAACCACGGAACCCCCGCATACGGATAAGGCCCTTCCTTCGTTTCGGTGAGCAACATGCCGAGATCGGCGACGGATCGGCAGATCGCCTCATTGAAGACCGCCTGAGAGGTAACGATGGCCGCACCCCGCCGCCTGCCCTCCCGCAGCTCCCTCCGGCTCTCCAAAAACGAGCCAAAAAAAGAATGATGCACCGACCGCTTCGCCGACCCCTCCTCGCACGCGATCTCCACGAACACCATTCCCGCCCCCCGGGGCGGAAGCTCCATGGGAAAGACCGCCGAATCCGGGCTCAGAGAGAGAGGTTTCGGGTCGAAGCGAAGTCGGGTGGCCCGTGCGCGTCCGTCGAGCCCCATGTAACGCAAAAGAACCTCTTCCGTCCCGACTCGGGCTGGATCTTTCCGTCCGCGCTGCTGCCGACGAGTACCGCGCACTTCGAAAATGTCCGCGAAGTCAACCCGGAAATGGAGGGCAAGCTCGATCCGATGGACCTGTTCATCGAAGTTGCGCAGGGCGAGGCGCTCCCAACAGGCTCCATTCCAAAGGAACCGGGAGCGCCGGATATGTACGAGGTTGTGCTGGAGAACGAGCCTCCCTTCCCCATCGACAAGATCGGGGTTGGTCAGGTCGCAGGTAAGCAGCGCATTGTCGTGGCGCAAACTGGAGCTGAGCAGAAGCGGGGACTCTCCGCAGAGGGTGAGGTAGTAGTAGGAGAGATGGCGCATGTCTCGGTAGAAGAGCCCTTCGGCCAGTCCCCGATAGGAGACGATGTCTCCCTTCCTGTCGCAAATCGCAAAGAGGTCCCCATGCTTGAGCGTAAGAAGGGGCAGAAGCGAAGCGGCGGTTTGAATTGCATAGGCGAAGGTTGCTTCATCCGGATCCGCCCGGAAGGTCTCCGATCCGCGCAATCCGACTCTCCCGACTGCCACCTCGTCGCTCATGCCCGAAAAGTGCCCTTAATAATTCTTCTCCTTTCTGCAGCGGGAAGCGGCCTCCATCCGTTCAAGAGAGAAAGCTTTCCGAAAGCCGCCCGTTTCGGTCTCTTCCCGCCTCCACCGTCCAGCAGCCTCCGGTACAGGGCGAGATAGTCTTCGGCCATGCGGGTCGCGGAGAAACGCTGAGCCGCCAGTTCCCGCACGCGCCGCCGGTCGAGCGCGCCGATCGCCCGGACCGCTTCCACCGCCTCCTCGATGGAATCGACGATCCAACCGCTCTCTCCGTCGGCCACCACTTCGGTAACTGCCCCTCGGCGAAAGGCGATTACCGGCGTGCCGCACGCCATCGCCTCCGCGAGAACCATCCCGAAGGGCTCCGGCCAATCGATCGGGAAGAGCAGCGCCAGCGCCTCCCCCAAGAATTGCGCCTTCTTCCGATCGTCGATCTCGCCGAGAAACTCCACGTTCGGAGAGCGAAGGATCAGCGGTTCGATCCGTTGCCGCCAATAGGGCTCATCGATCGGATCGACCTTTGCCGCAATCTTCAGCGGCATCCCGGCGCGGCGGGCGATCTCCAGCGCCTGCTCCGGGCCCTTTTCCGGGCAGATGCGGCCAAGAAAGGCCAAATAGCCGCCTCCGTTGGAAAATCGAGGGGGATAGAGCGCAAGGGGGAGTCCATGGTAGACGGTACCGATCCAATTGGCCTGGCGGATCGGACCACGCTGGGCGTCGGAAATCGAAACCATCGGCAGATCGGCGAAGAGCTCGAAGAGGGCCGGGAGATCGGGCCGATCGAGACGACCGTGCAGGGTGGTGAGCGTCGGTCCCGGGAGCTCGTAACAGAGAGGGAAGTGGAGAAAATCGATGTGAAAATGAAAGAGGTCGAACGCACCGGCCCGCCGGCGCACCTCCTCCAGCTCCATGACGTGATAGACGAGCGGATCGGGACGCGACGGATCGGTCCGCAGCGCTCGCGGAGCGCATGGGATGAGCCGGGCCGAACTACGAGAATCTGCGCTCGCGAAGAGCGTTACCTCGTGGCCAGCCCGAACCAACTCTTCGGTCAGGTATGAGACTACCCGCTCCGTCCCCCCATAACGGGGAGGAGGTACTGCCTCCGCAAGAGGTGCAATCTGGGCAATTCGCATACGAATCGCTCGGGTTGCGCCAGAAATACGACTAGCCTGCGGGTAGAGTTCCCGCCGGCACGCGGGAAAATATTCGCCGATACAGCAGGACGCAAGCCCTTTTTCTGCCCGTG
>JBFXFN010000031.1:0-27988 GCA_050179015.1 Methylacidiphilaceae bacterium
ACACCACGCCGGTCAACCGGAGAACGAAACGGCCTTGGCAATCCCGGGTCCTCCCGGTCCAAAACCATGGCGAAAAGAACGGACGCAAGCAGGCGTAAGCATGTTTGAGGACGTTTTTAGGAACAGGTGACCTGGAATCCGTCCGGGGACGCTTTCTCTTGCTCCCGCCGCCGCTCCTGGGCTACTAAGGGTGCTGAGGGATCGCAGCATGCCCGAAGCCCAGGCTCCAGCCGCGGGGGAAGCGATCATCGACCGGGAAGGGCTGCAGGCGCTTCTCGATGCGTTGAGCGCCCGCGGCTTCTCCGTGATCGGCCCGCGGATCCGGGACGGGGCGATCGTCTACGGGCCCGTCCGAAACCTTTCCGACCTCCCCGAAGGGTGGACCGACCGCCAGGACGGCGGCCGCTACCGGCTTGAGAGGCGGGCCGATCGGGCGCTCTTCGGCTATGCGGTCGGCCCCCATTCCTGGAAGCGCTTTCTCTTTCCTCCGCAGCAGAGACTCTGGCGGGCGGAGCGGAGCGAGGGGGGATTTGCCCTTCTCGAGGAGCCTCCTCCCTCGGAGCGCTGGGCCTTCTTGGGCGTGCGTGCCTGCGAGCTTCACGCTCTGGCGATCCAAGACCGGGTCTTCCTGGGGGGATCTCATCGCGACCGCTCCTACGCCGAGCGGCGAAAAGAGAACTTTGTCGTGGCGCTCCAGTGCGGAGAGCCGGCGGGCACCTGCTTTTGCGTTTCGATGGAAACGGGCCCGAAGGTCGTCTCGGGCTTCGACCTAGCGCTCACCGAGCTGCTCGGGGCCGGTTCCCACCGCTTCCTGGTCGAGGTTGGGAGCGGGTCGGGCGAAGAGATCCTGGCGGCGATTCCCCATTGGCCGGCAAGCGACGGGGACCGGCGAGCCGCGGAAGAACGCCTGGCCCACGCGGCCTCTCGCATGGGCCGGACGCTCGATACCCGGGGACTCCGGGAGCTTCTCCAAGACCATCCCGAGCACCCCCGGTGGGAAGAGGTCGCGACCCGCTGCCTGAGCTGCGCCAACTGCACGATGGTCTGCCCTACCTGCTTCTGCTCGACGGTCGAGGACCATACCGAGCTTACCGGAGAGGGCGCGGAGCGGACGCGGCTCTGGGACTCCTGCTTTACCCTCGATTTCTCCTACCTCCACGGCGGCAGCGTGCGCAAAGAGATTCGCTCCCGCTACCGCCAGTGGATGACGCACAAGCTTTCGACCTGGTTCGATCAGTTCGGCAGCTCCGGCTGCGTGGGCTGCGGCCGCTGCATTACCTGGTGCCCGGTCGGAATCGACATCACCGAGGAGGCTCGAGCGATTCGAGCCTCCGTTCCGGAGGGAGCCGTTCATGCCTGATCCCAAGGTCGCGTTGGCCAAGCATCCATTCTTCGCGGGCATGGAGCCGGCCCTCGTCGAGCTCCTCGCCGAGTGCGCACGGGAGTTCGCCTTTCCGGCCGGCCAGTTTCTCTTGCGGGAAGGGGAGCCGGCCGACCGGTTTTTTCTCCTCGAATGCGGAACCGTGGCGCTCGAGCTTCACCGTCCCGGGAGCGATCCCCTGGTCCTGGACACTCTCCACGAGGGAGAGGTGGTGGGAACCTCCTGGGTCATCCCGCCCTATCGCTGGAGCAGCGACGCGCGCGCGGTCGACCCTGTCCGGGCGATCGCGGTCGACGCCCGCTGCCTTCGGGGCAAATCCGAATCGGATCCCAAGCTCGGGTACGAACTGCTCAAGCGCTTTTTACCCCTTTTTGTGGAACGCCTGGAAGCGGTCCGGCTCCAGCTCCTCGACGTCTACGGAAAAGCCCAGGCGTAACGATGCGCGACCCCGATCCCTTCCTGCCGAGCCTCTTTCGGGTCGACCGGACTTGGCGGGAGACGTCCGATACCGTGACCCTTGCGCTCTCCCCTTCCCGGGGAGAGACTCCCGCCTTTCTCCCGGGCCAGTTCTTCATGCTCTACGCCTTTGGGGTCGGGGAGATCCCCATCAGTGTCAGCGGACTCTCGGGCCAAGGCCCGCTTCTTCACACGATCCGGGCGGTCGGCCCGGCAAGCCAGGCCCTCTGCCGGCTCGATCCGGGCGACGCCCTGGGCGTTCGCGGTCCCTACGGGACGCCTTGGCCGCTTGCGCAAGCGGAGGGAAACGACCTTCTTCTGATCGCGGGCGGTCTCGGGCTCGCCCCCATCCGCTCCGCTCTCCTCCTGGCCCTGTCCGAGCGGGAGCGCTACGGGCGGCTCGTCCTCCTCTACGGCGGGCGGAGCCCTGTGGAGCTCCTCTTCGCTTCGGAGATCGAGCGCTGGCGCTGCCGCGACGACCTGGAGGTCCAGGTTACGGTCGACCATGCCTCTCCCTCCTGGCGGGGCTACGTCGGAGTCGTGCCGGAGCGGATCTCCCATGCCCATTTTTCTCCGGACAAGACCACCGCGTTTGTTTGCGGGCCCGAGGTGATGATGCGTTTTACGGCCGCCGCGCTTCTTCGGTCGGGCGTTGCCGCCGATCGGATCTTTCTCTCCCTGGAACGCAACATGAAGTGTGCCTTCGCGGTCTGCGGCCGCTGCCAGCTCGGCCCCGCCTTCGTCTGCCGGGACGGTCCGGTCTTCCGCTACGACCGGGTGGCCCGTCTCCTTGTGACTCGGGAGCTCTAACGATGCCTGCCCAGCCTCGCCCCCGCCTCGCCGTCTGGAAGTTCGCTTCCTGCGACGGCTGCCAGCTCTCCCTTCTCGATTGCGAGGAGGAGCTCCTCGTCCTCGCGGGAGCGGTCGAGATCGCCTACTTTCTCGAAGCTTCCCGAAAGGCGCTCCCAGGGCCCTACGACCTTTCGCTCGTCGAGGGATCGGTCACCACGCCCGACGATTCCGAGCGGATCCGGGAGGTTCGCGCTATTTCCAGGAAGCTCGTCACAATCGGCGCTTGCGCGACCGCCGGCGGGATCCAGGCGCTGCGCAATTTCGCCCGCATCGAGGATTTCCTCTCCATGGTCTATGCCTCGCCCGAATATATCCGCACCCTGGAGCGTTCGACCCCCATCTCCGCCCATGTGGCGGTCGACTTCGAGCTCCAAGGCTGTCCCGTCAACCGCCTCCAGCTCCTGGAGGTGATTTCGGCCTTCCTGGCGGGCCGGACCCCGGCGATTCCCCGCTCCAGCGTCTGCATCGAGTGCAAGCGGGCGGGCACTCCCTGCGTGATGGTAGCGCGGGGAACTCCCTGCCTGGGCCCGGTGACCCATGCGGGCTGCGGCGGAATCTGTCCCGGTTACGCTCGCGGCTGCTATGGCTGCTACGGGCCCATGGAGAGCCCCAACACCCCGAGCCTTTCCAAAGCATGGCGTGCGCTCGGGGCTTCGGATCGGGATCTCCTCCGTGCCTTCCGGACCTTTAACGCGGGGGCGGAGCCCTTCCGCCGGGAGAGCGAGGCCCATGCCGGTTAGGAAGCTCACGCTCGAGCAGATCGCCCGGGTCGAAGGCGAGGGGAGCTTGGAGCTCTCCCTCCGCGACGGCCGGGTGGAGACCGCCCGGCTCAAGATCTTCGAGCCCCCGCGCTTCTTTGAGGCCCTCCTTCGGGGTCGAGCCCTTGCCGAGGTCCCCGATATCGTGGCGCGGATTTGCGGGATCTGTCCCGTCGCCTACCAGATGAGCTCGGTCCACGCCTTGGAGCGCGGCTTGGGGGTTTCGCCCGGCGGCTCTCTGCGGCTCCTCCGCCGGCTCCTCTACTGCGGGGAGTGGATCGAGAGCCATGTCCTCCACATCGTCTTCCTCCACGCCCCCGATTTCCTCGGCTACCCCGACGCCGTCGCCATGGCACGGGAGCATGGCGTGGAGGTCCGGCGTGGTCTCACGCTCAAAAGGGCCGGCAACGAGATCCTGCGCATCCTGGGGGGACGGGAGATCCACCCGGTCAACGTGAAGGTCGGCGGCTTCTACCGGCTGCCGACTCCGGTCGAGCTGGGTTTCCTACGGGAGACCCTCGAACGGGCCCGGGAAGAGGCCGCCGCCCTTCTTCACTGGGTCGCCCGCTTTCCGATGCCCGCCTACGAGCGCGACTATGAGTTTGTCGGGCTTCGCCACCCTTCGGAATATCCGATGAACGAGGGGCGGATCGTCTCGAGCAGGGGACTTTCCCTTTCCCCGGAGGAGTTCGACACGGAATTTGAGGAGCGCCATCTGCCCCATTCGACCGCCCTCTACTGCGCGCTCCGGCGCCGCGGCGGCTATCTCGTCGGCCCGTTGGCCCGCTACAACCTCAACTTCGACCTCCTTCCCGCCGCCATCCAATCCCTCGCGCGGGATGCGGGCCTAGAGCCGAGCTGCCGCAACCCCTTTCAGAGCATTCTCGTACGGGCCGTCGAGGTGGTCTTTGCCTGCGAGGAGGCCCTCCGGCTCCTCGCCGCCTACGAGCCCCCAGAGGGTCCATCGCTTTCCCTTCCCGCGGTTGCGGGCGAGGGCCACGCCGCAACCGAGGCCCCGCGCGGGATGCTCTACCACTTCTATCGCTTCGATCGCGAGGGGACGATCCATGAGGCCCGCATCGTTCCTCCCACCTCGCAGAATCAAGCCTCGATCGAGGAGGATCTCCGGCTTCTGGCCCAGAGCCATGTCTCCGAGCCCGAGGAGACGCTTCGCGACCGGTGCGAGCAGGCGATCCGCAACTACGACCCCTGCATCTCCTGCTCCACCCACTTCCTCCGGCTGGCGATTCGTCGCAGATGAAGCCCCGTTTGGATCGCTCCCGCCCCAAGCCCGTGTTGATCGCCGGGCTTGGCAATCCCGACCGGGGTGACGACGGTTTCGGGCCCGCGGTCCTCGCCCGCCTGGCGCCTCTCCGCCTTCCCCATGTGGAAATGGCCGTCTGCCGCCGGCCGCTCGATCTCCTCGATCTCTGGCCGGACAGACGGCTTGCTCTTCTCGTCGACGCCGCTCTCCCTTGGAAGCAGCCGGGCAGGCTCACCCGGCTGGAACCCCTTCTCCAAAAGATGCCCCTCGCCGCCTGCTCTTCCACCCACTCCATCGGGCTCACTCAGGCTATCGAGCTCGCCCTCGCCCTCGGGATGCTCCCCGGAAGGCTAGTCGTCTATGCGGCCGAAGCCCACGACTCTACCTTCGGGGCTCCCCTTTCTCCTCCGGTTGCCGCGGCGGTGGAGGAGGCGGTGCGGGGGATCGTCGAGGAGCTGGACAATTCCGGCGGGTAGGAATAGTAGGGGGAAATCCCGGCGTGCCCGGGCCCTGGCTTCTTGGCCTATTCGGCTATCCAATAGCAGGCGAGCGGGGCGGGAATGGCGGCGATCTTTCCGACCGGCTTCGAACTCTCCAGGCCAATGGCATCGAAGACTCGGAAATCCTCCCAGCGCTGCGTGATCACGTAGCCCTCTTCCACCTGGCGCTCCTGCAGGAAGAGACGCAGCCCCTTGAGCTGGTCGGATCGAATCGGTCCATCCCAGTATTTCACTTCAAAGGGGACGAGTCGGTTCCCCAAGTCGGCGATGAGGTCGACTTCCCGATCGCGCTTTTTGTCTCGCCAGTAAAAGAATCGGGGAGTTTGAGGATAGAAGCGCGTATAGACATGCTTGAAGAAGGCCGTCTCCACGGCGGCCCCGAGCCGGTCGGGTTGAACGAGAAGGTTGCGGCCGAGGAGGAGCATGGCGCCGGGGAGTGCTGCGTCGGCAAGGTAGATTTTGTCGCGGCCCCGCAGGACCTGCTTCCCGTACCCGAAGGGCTTGAGCCGGTAGACCAGGTGCACGGCTTCGAAGAGATCGAGGAAGTTCTCGGCGGTCTGGCGATTCACCCCTTCGAGCTGCCGGCAGAGGGAAGGGAGATCCAGAATGCCGCCGTCGTGATAGCAGAGATAGAGGAAGATGCGCTCCAGATCGAGGATTCGGCGGACCCCGTACAAGGCGGTCATGTCGCGCTTGAGCATCTTTTCGATGATATCCTCGCGCAGCAGGCGCTGACAGCGGGAGAGGTCGTTCTCGAGCGCGGGTTCCGGAAACCCTCCACGGAGCAGGTAGTCGTGAAAGTGGGCCGTCAGCGGCTCCGCCGCCTTGGCGGTGCGGGCGAGATCTGCCTCGCGCCAGCGGAAGACCTCCCGCAACGACCGGTGCGGCAGGCCCGATGGGATCGCGATCTTGCGCAGATGAAGATACTCCCGGAACGAGAGCGTGGGGAGAGAGAGCGTTTCCCAGCGACCGAGGCCGGATTCGGCGGAGCCGTCGCGCAGGGAAGCGGCCGAACCCGTCGCCGCAATCCTGTGGTCACGCCGGAAATCCACCTCGTGCTTCAGCCAGGTTTGCCAATCCCCAACGTATTGAATCTCGTCGAGGAAGAGAAAGAGCGGGCTTTCTCCCTCGACGGGATAGAGTTCCTCCCATGCCCGGAGTACCTGGTTGAGTCCGCTTAGCTTGAGCAGTGGATGGTCGAAGGTCGCATAGAGAATAGTCACCGGAGGGAATCCCTCCTTGATCATTCGGCGAATGGTCTGGCGGAATATCGTGGTTTTGCCGACCTGTCGCGCGCCGATCAGGAGCAACGAGCGTTTGGTCTCCGCGTTCTGAACCCACTCCCATGCTTGGCGTGCGGCGGAACGCTCCCAATCCGGCAGATCCGTGATTGGCTGGCCGCTCCACCATGGATTGAACTCCTGCAGAACCGCGAAGAGCTCGGTTCTTGGGACTTCCATACTTAATGCTGTATTTTAATAATGATATACTATGATTAAAGTACGCATTTAAGCAAATGATCCTTGAAGAGGTTTGTGCGCGACCAGGATTCTTTTTGCAGGAAGGGAGAGCCCGCCGGAAACTCGCCAATCGAGCCTGATTCGGTCCGCTGCAGACGGTCAGGAGTCGAGGGGGTGCATTTCCGGCCCTCGGAACGATCGGCGCAGCGAGTCCAAGCCTTGTCGAACGCCCTCCCGGCACTGCGCTCTGAAGGGGAAAGAGGGGAGGAAAACGCGGCTAGAAGCCGGAGCGGCTCGCGCTGGATTTTCTTCTACCAAAACCAAATCTTCTTGGGCGAGCCGGTCGGCCGGAGCGGGCTTGCGCCTCCAAGAACGCAGGAGGCGGTGGGAGGGTAGGATTGAATCCGGCCGCATGTTTGCGGGGGATGCCCCGTCCGAGGAAGCGCTCCAGGGTTCGAAGCGGAACCCGCTCTTCCGGGGTCACGAAGCTGATGGCATCGCCGACGGCTTGCGCGCGGCCGGTCCGGCCGATCCGATGGACGTAATCGTCCGGATTTTGGGGAAGGTCGAAGTTGATGACGTGGGAGATGCCGTCTACGTCAAGGCCCCGGGCGGCGATGTCGGTGGCGACGAGCACGCGGGCCGCGCCCGCCTTGAAATCCCGAAGAGCGCGCGTCCGCTGGCCTTGGGAGCGGTTGGAATGGATGGCGGCCGTTTTGATCCCGCTCCGCTCGATCTGGCGGGCGAGTCGATCCGCGCCGTGCTTCGTCCGGGCGAAGACCAGGACGGTATCGAGCTTCGGATCCTCCAAGAGGTGGCAGAGAAGCGCCGTTTTGAGGTGGGGCGCTACTTCGTAGACGAATTGGGAGACGGTCTGTGCGGGATTCGACCGGCGGCCGATTTCGATCGACTTTGGCGAGTGCAAGAACTCCCGGGCGAGCGACTCGATTTCGGGCGAGAGCGTAGCCGAGAAGAGAAGGGTCTGACGTTCCCGAGGCAGCTTTCGTAGGATCTGTCGGATGGCGGGGAGAAATCCCATGTCGAGCATCCGGTCGGCCTCGTCGAGGACTAGGTAGCGGATCGCCGAAAGGTCCCCATAGCCTTGGCTATGGAGATCGAGGAGGCGTCCCGGGCAGGCGACCAGCACATCGACGCCCGAGCGCAGCGCATTAATCTGCGGCCGCTCGTTCACTCCGCCGAAGACCGAGGCGATTCGCAGGGAAAGGTGTTTCCCGTAGGCGCGGATGTTTTCCTCGATCTGGGCGGCCAGCTCCCGAGTCGGGGCGAGGATGAGGGACCGCACCGCTTGCGGGGAGCCCTGTCGGGGCTCTTCAGAAAGCTTGGTTAAGATGGGCCAGGCGAAAGCGGCCGTCTTACCGGTGCCGGTCTGCGCGATGCCGATCAGATCCTGGCCTGCCAGGATCGGCGGAATCGCCGCCGCCTGAATTGGGGTCGGCTCGGTGTATCCGGCTTCGCGGATGGCTTCGAGAATGGGAGAACTAACAACTAGGTTACGAAACGACATAAAGTGAACCAACCTACGACGGCACGGAGCCGGATGCACGTTTTCTTTTTGAAAAGCAGAGGGATGTTCTTGCTCGGGCTAGGCGCAGAGAGGCGCCGCGGGCGCAAATAAAAGGTGTAAGCCCGTTCTCCGGGTTGCCTGGAAGGCTTCGAACGGCTTGGCATAGCGCGCAAAACGGGTGCAACGGATGGACAAGTTGTTTATGTTAGATGACGGCGTATGTGAATCCCACCTGGACCGTCGGCGAACTGGATCGGATCGTGATTTGCCAAGCTCATGTGGGACGAGGCGGCGGTCTCTGCGGGGAACCCATCCGGGACGGGAGAGAATGGATGGGCGGATCATTCCTCGCTGGTTGCAACGAACGGCGGAACCGAGGAGAAGACGCGGCGTCAGGGTCCATCGGACCGCAGAGCCCCTCCCGGCGGAAAGGCGGGCAGGCGATCGAACGTATACGGCAGGAACGAGAGAGAGCCTTGGGCAAAAGCGCCGGGTGGACTTAGCGAACCTGCGGTTCTGGCTTCGGAAAAGTCTAGGGAACATATCATGAGTCCGATACCGAAGCGCCTGCAAAAGGAGCCGCTGATTGAGGCTGTCTGGCAGGTCCTTTTTGAACCGGAGGCGAATAAGCCCCTTGGAGAAATCCTGCCCGGTTTGCTCTATTCTGCCAAGAGCAAGGAGAGCACGGACAGTAACCAAGTCCAACTGCACCGCCTGCCCCCGGCCGAAATCCCGCGGCAAGTAGCCATGATGGACCCTAACTTGAGGTATGCAGTCAAGTATCGGATTGAGTCGGCCGACTCTCCATTCGTCATGCAGGTGGGCGAGAGGGTGGTGACTCTGAATTGCCGCCGACCTTATGCTGGGTGGCAGATCTTCAAAGAGCAGATATCGATTTTGGCGAAGACGTTGGAAGACAGTGGGCTGGCACTCAATCCACAGGGGCATTCTCTGCGCTATATCGACCTCGTCTGCCTGGATTCCCCTCCCACCCTCGCGCCCTTGAAAGCCACCCTCCAGATCGGCGATCACGCCATCATGGCGCAGCGATTGCGGTTGCGCGTGGAACTGCCCGACAACGAACACTTGCACGTTCTCCAGGTAGTATGCCCGGGAGAAGTGATCCAGGGCGAAGGAACGATGCGGGGGCTTCTGATCGACTTGGAAACCGTTCCGACCCTCAAAGAGAAATCCTGGTCATCCCTGCTCGGTGGACTCGACGATTTGCATGACGCCGTAAAGAATATGTTCTTCGAACACGTGCTCTCCGAAGAGGCGATCCGTCGCCTGAATCCAGAATATTGAGAAGTTGGATATGGAAAGTTGCCTGCCTACCGTTTTGCTCGGTTACACTATCGTAACCCTATCGACTCCATGCATAAGCAAAATGGAGCAAACTCCACTGGAGTGCTTGTTGACCCATGAAGTCTGCTATCGCTCCGACAATCTGGTCACAAAGATCCATTTCCCGGATTCACCGACTGAGGCTTTAGATCTAATCGACTATTACACCCCTCGCACCGAATTGGGGCGCCGCCTCCTGGCTTTGCGACGCGTGTATCTGGAGGGTGGCGGGCGTTTGCTGTCGCAGGAAGAAGTCCTGGAATCCGTGCATCGCCTTCGGGCCGACTGAAGGGCAAGGTCGCAATGGTTCGCTCCTATATCGACAGCAATGTCTGGATCACTGCGGTGCAGTGCGAACCCGAGGCCGCTAGGCGCGCATTCGTCGTGCTCGACGATCCGCAGCGGGAGATTCTGTTCAGCGATCTGGTGCGTCTCGAAACCCTGCCCAAGCCGCGATTCCATTGCCGACAGCGGGAGGTCGAGGCACTCGAAGCTCTGTTTGAAGCAGCCGGGAAGTTGCCGCTGGAAGATCCGGCCATTTTTCAACTGGCCGTCGATACCGCTGCCAGGCACGATCTACAGCCGATGGACGCTCTTCATGTAGCTATCAGCCAACATTTCGGGATAGATGAGTTCGTGACTTTCGAAAAGCCGACCAAGCCGATCTTCCGAGTGGCCGGCATTAAAGTGCTCTCGCTGCACTTGGAAAAAGGAGCAGGAGCGTGACCGGGTTCGTAAGGGCGCCGCTCCCAGTTTCGCTTGGCGCTATAACGGAGCTTCTGTTCTCGGTTGAAGGCTCGTGCAGCCAGGCATAAGGGTGGGATGTCCCTTGGTATTTTTCCGTATCGAGTCGTACCCACACGTTCTTAAGGCAGAAGCCGAGAACAGTTCTTTTACGAGGACGCTCCGCCTCTCGCGCTCCGATTGGTCCCGGGCCGATTCGAACGGCCGACCAACGCTTTAGGAAAGCGCTGCTCTGTCCTGCTGAGCTACGGGACCCTCTTCCGAAGGGCGAAAAGGCGTCGTGGGCCGGGGTCCGGTACCGCCCTCCTCCTTCTGCGCAACCATAGGCGAACCGGCGGAGAGGAACAAGGTTCCCGTGCGGGGAAAGGGCCGATTTGGGAAGGAACCGTCCGGCTGGAGGAAAATCTCTTGCCCGTGAGCAATCCGGGGGCGAATGATCCCGTCGCTTTTTGCTATGGGTTGGACGAAGCACAAGATGCGCATCAAGCTCGCAGGCCCTATCCTCCTGTCGGTGGTCCTGGCGGCGTGTGCACAAGCGCCGAAGATCCCCCTCGGCGTCGATCCGCCGGGAGATCCGCCCCCAGCGCAGCAGGTTCTCCATGGGGCCGGCGATCCGCGCCTGGCGACCGCCGGCAATCGCGTGTCGCTGATGTCCAAAGGGTCGGAGGAACTCGAAGCCCTCTTTGCCGCGATGGAGGGGGCACAGGATCACATCAACTTGGAGTTTTACATCTTCGAGAATGTGCGCGTTCAAGGACGAAGCCTTGATCGGCTCTTGACCGAGAAGCTTCGCTCGGGCGTGGCGGTGAACCTCATTCTCGATGGCTACGGTTCCCACAGGACCGATCGGGCTTTCCTGGAGAGGTTGAGGAAGGAGGGAGCAAGAATCGTCATCTTTCATCCGGTGACCGGTGCGGCGGTCCTGCGGCTGGACCGGCTCAATCGGCGCGACCATCGAAAGATTCTGGTCGTCGATGGGAAGGTCGGCTTTATCGGCGGGATCAACATCGCTCATGCCTATGAGAGCGATGCCGTGGCACCGGTTGGCGATCGTGCTCGCCTCCACTGGAATGACGTCGTGGCGCGGATCGAAGGGCCGGCCGTAGCCGAGCTGCAGCAGCTCTTCTTCACGGTCTGGTCGCTTCATCAGGGGCCCGTGGTGGAGAAGCGGCGCTATTTTCCGCTGCTTTCAAAGGCCGGTGCGGAGCGGGTGCGGGTCATTGGAAGCGGGCCGGGCCCGAACTTAGGCCGCTTTTATGTTCCGCTTTTAGAGGCGATGCACGCGGCGCGGCGGAGCATCGATCTCTGCACCGGTTCCTTTGTTCCCACCCGTCAAATGGTCGAGGAGCTGGTTCGAGCCGGCCGGCGGGGAGTCGCGGTGCGGCTGATCCTGCCTTCCGCCCTCTACCATCCGGAGGTGGAGATGGCCGGGGCTGCGGACTACGAGGAGCTGCTTCGCGCGGGCGTACGCATTTGGGAGATGCCGGAGGAGGTGCTCCACGCCAAGTTGGCCGTGGTGGATGGGACTTGGACCGCAGTGGGGTCATCGAACCTCGACGAGCGGAGTGTCCTCTTTAATCAGGAAGTCGATGCAATCGTCTGGGGGAAGAAGACCGCTTCCGCGGCTCGTCTGGTCGTGGAAGAGAACCTCTCCCGGTCGCGGGAGGTCACGGTTGGGGGGTGGCGCCGCCGGGCCGTGCTGGAGCGGGCGACGGAGTTTTTTTCCGCGTTCTGGCGCTTTCTGATGTAATCCGGGCGGAAGCTCTTTCGTTGCCAATCAGTTGCGGTTTGTCGATCCCGGGCAGAGGCCACGGAGGTAAAAAGCGCTTGCGTAACGCCGGCGTAGACAAAATGATCCTCCCGCTTTCTCGGATTTCTTTCGTTTCGCTATGGGTCGGAATCGCAGGAACGGTTGCACTGGGTTGGCGGGTCTCGGATTGTTTGTCCTGGCTCTAGCCGGTTGCGCCAAGACTCCGAAGATTGCTCTCGGCGGCGATCCGTCGGGAGATGCACGCGTAGGGACTCCGGCCGTGGATGCGGCTCCCGACCAGGCCCCGGCGGTGGCGGGGAACCGCGTGACCCTATTGCCCAACGGCATGCGGACGTTTGAGGCGATGTTCGCGGCGATGGAGCGGGCGAAGGACCACATCAATTTGGAATTTTACATCTTCGAGGACGTTCATGCGGAGGGGAGGAGTCTCGGCAAGCTTTTGACCCAAAAGCTCCATTCCGGTGTCGCGGTGAACATCCTTCTCGATGGCTACGGATCCTATCGAACCGACCCTGCCTTTCTTGCTCGGTTGCGCAAGGCGGGCGCTCGGGTCGTCGTCTACCGGCCGCTCACTCCGGAGACCATTCTGGACGTGGACAAGGTCAATGATCGGGACCATCGGAAAATCCTGGTCGTCGACGGGAGCGTCGGCTTTGTCGGGGGGGTCAACCTCGCCCGAGTCTATGAGAACCATTCGGATCCCCGGGCGGCCGAGCGGGGCGACTTCCGCCATGCCTACTGGAGCGATATCGCCGCCCGGATCGAAGGACCGGCCGTAGCCGAGCTCCAGCGGCTCTTCTTCTCGACCTGGTCGAAGCGGCGGGGACCACCGGTCGAAGAGCGGGCCTATTTCCCGAAGGTGGCGAAATCGGGGAGCGAGAGGGTGCGCGTGATCGGGAGCGGTCCCGGCAGGGATGAGGCGGTCTACTACGCGACCTTCCTCGAAGCGGTGCATGGCGCACGTCAGCGGGTCGACTTGAGCACGGGGTTTTTCGTCCCCACCCGGCAGGAAATTCAAGAGTTGAGCCGGGCCGCGCAGCGCGGGGTCTCGGTCCGGCTGGTCTTGCCCTCGCCCGTCTATGACCGGGAAGTGCGCGCGGCCGGGCGCGCGGACTATGGGCATCTCTTGCAAGCCGGGGTGCGGATCTGGGAAGTCGAGGGGGAGGTGCTCCATGCGAAGTTCGCCACGATCGATGGGGCATGGACCGCGGTGGGGTCATCTAACATGGACCGGAGGAGCGTCGTCTATAACCAGGAGGACGACGCGATTGTCTACGGAGCTTCGACTGCAAAGGCCGCTCGCACGATCATCGAGCAGGACATCTCCCGGGCGCGGGAGGTTTCGTTTGCCGAATGGCGTCGCCGCAGCTTCGGAGAACGGCTTAACGAGTTCTTCTCCTCCTTCTGGCGCTTCCTGATGTAGTTTGAAGGTGGAACGACGCCGGTCGCCGACGCCCCGAGGACGAAAATCGTTGGTTTCCCGGGGAATCGGCGGCAAGCTTTTTGCCTGGAATCCCGTGGAAGCTTCCCCTCCGCCGTCCGAAAGCCTTTCCGGCCTCATCGAGCGGGTCACCTTTTTCAGCGAGGAGACCGGATTCTGCGTCCTCAAGGTCAAGGTTACGGGCAGGCGGGAGCTTGTGCCGGTCGTGGGCACCCTTTCGTCGGTGGGAGCCGGGGAGTGGGTGGCGGCCCGGGGGCGATGGGAGCGGGAGCGGGAGCATGGCCTCCAGTTTCGCGCGGAATCCCTACGGACGACTCCGCCGACCACCCGGGAGGGAATCGAAAAGTACCTGGGAAGCGGAATGGTCAAGGGGATTGGCCCGGTTTACGCCAAGAAGCTCGTCGAGCGGTTTGGAGAGAAGATCCTCGAGATCATCGAAAAGGAGTCGGCCAGACTCGAGGAGGTGGACGGCATCGGGCCCAAGCGCAGGGGCCGGATCAAGGAGGCCTGGAACGAGCAGAAGGCGGTGCGGGAGATCATGCTCTTTCTCCACTCCCACGGGGTAGGGACGAGCCGGGCATTGCGAATTTACAAGAAGTATGGGCCGGATGCGGTAGAAATCGTCCGTGCCCAGCCCTACCGGCTCGCCCGGGAGATCCCGGGGATCGGCTTTCAAACCGCCGATCAGATCGCCCAGCGGGTGGGCATCGCCAAGGACTCGCTCGACCGCGCATGCGCGGGCCTAGTCCACCTGCTCCTGGAGGCTGCCGAATCCGGCCACTGCGCCCTCCCTCTTCCGCTTCTGCTCGAAGGAGGGGGGAAGCTGCTGGATCTTGGAGAGCCTCGGCTGCGGGAGGCCTTGGAGCGGTGTGTAACGCAGGGAGATCTCCTCCTCGAAGCGGTCGAGGAAGAGAGCTGGGCCTTTCTCCCCTACCTCAAGCGAGCGGAGGAGCGGATCGCCGGGCGGATCGCCTCCCTTCTCTCGGCGCCTCCGCGCTATCCGCCGATCGACTGGGAGAAGGCTCTCGAGTGGACGCAAGAGCGCACGGGAAAGCGCCTGTCGGCGAGCCAGCAGGCGGCTCTGGGGCGCGCTCGGGAGAACCGGATGCTCGTCGTGACGGGGGGGCCCGGGGTCGGGAAGACGACTTTTTTGCGAACCCTCCTCTTGATTCTGCAGGCCAAGAGAGTACGGGTGCTCCTCTGCGCTCCGACGGGACGGGCGGCCAAACGACTGGCGGAAGCGACGGGAAGGGAGGCCAAGACCATCCACCGGCTGCTCGAGGTCCAGATGGGGACGGGGCGGTTTGCCCGGGACGAGGATCGACCCCTCGAATGCGATCTGCTCGTCGTCGACGAGTGCTCGATGGTCGATATCCCGCTCTTTGACCATCTGCTCCGAGCCCTGCCTCCGGAGGGAGGCCTGCTTGTGGTCGGGGACGCCGACCAGCTTCCTTCGGTGGGACCGGGCATGGTGCTGCGGGATCTGATCGGAAGCGGGGTGGTCCCGGTCGCGGAGCTGACGGAGATCTTTCGGCAGGCGGCGGACAGCCGCATCATCGCCACGGCCCACCGGATGCGGCAGGGCCTTTTGCCCGAGCGGTCGGAACAGGCGGAGTCGGACTTCTACTTCGTGTTGCGGGAGGAGCCGGAGCAGATCGCCGCGATCGTCTTGGAGATGGTGAAGACGCGCATTCCCAAGAAGTTCGGGCTCGATCCCCTTCGCGACGTTCAGGTGCTCTGCCCGATGAATCGGGGC
Source organism: Methylacidiphilaceae bacterium (assembly GCA_050179015.1). Classification (GTDB taxonomy): domain Bacteria; phylum Verrucomicrobiota; class Verrucomicrobiia; order Methylacidiphilales; family Methylacidiphilaceae; genus Methylacidimicrobium. The sequence goes on from JBFXFN010000031.1 coordinate 15,253, forward strand.
AGCCTGGGCGTCTTCGAGCTCAACGCACGGCTGCAGGCGGAGCTCAATCCCCTGGGGCGAGGCGAAAGCGAGGTCGAGCGCTTTGGCTGGCGCTTCCGGCTGCGCGACAAGGTGCTCCAGACCAAGAACGACTACCAGAAGGAGGTCTTCAACGGCGATATCGGCGAGGTGGTCGGGATCGACCTCCAGGAGCAGCTCCTGACCGTTTGCTTCGAGGGGCGGGATGTCCGCTACGAGTTCGGCGAGCTCGACGATCTATCCCCCGCCTACGCAGTCACGATCCACAAGTCTCAAGGCTCGGAGTTTCCCGCCGTGGTCATTCCGCTTGCGATGCAGCAGTACCTCCTGCTCCAGCGCAACCTCGTCTACACGGCCTTGACCCGAGCCAAGCGGCTGGCGATCTTCGTGGGCCAGTGGCGGGCTCTTGCCGCGGCGATCAAGAACGACCGGATCGAGCGGCGATTCTCCCGCCTTCTTCCGCGGCTTCGGAGGGCCTGCGGCTCGCCGGGAGCGCCTCCTTTCCTCAGAGGATGAGCATCGCATCGCCATAGCTGTAGAAGCGGTAGCCCTGCGCGATGGCTTCCCGGTAGGCTTCTTGAACGAGGTCGAGGCCGGCGAAGGCGGAGACCAGGAGGAAGAGGCTCGATTGCGGGAGGTGGAAGTTGGTGAGGAGGGCGCCCGTGCGCCGAAAGGAGCAGGGAGGGCGAAGGAAGAGGTCGGTCGTCCCGCTCCGCTCCCGGAGGTCGGGGACGCTCTCGAGGACGCGGGCGGTGGTCGTTCCGACGGCAACGAGCCGGCGCGCGGCTTGCGCCGCCTCCGCGAGGCCCGGAGGAACGGCGAATCGCTCGGGATGGAGGCGGCCGCTCCGCCACTCGTGGGTGCCGATCGGCCGGAAGGTGCCGGGGCCCACGTGGAGGGTGACGAAGGCGTGGGGAATACGGGCGAGGAGCTCCGGAGTAAAGTGAAGGCCCGCGGTCGGGGCGGCCACCGATCCGGGCCGCCGGGCAAAGACCGTCTGGTATCGCTCGGCATCGGAGCCGAGCACCGGGGAGGAAGAGCGGCTGCGCCGCTTGCGGATGTAGGGGGGCAGGGGAGGGCTTCCGAAGCGCTCCAGGAGGAATGGACGGGAAAAACGCAGGAGGCGCTCCCCGCGCGGGCGGATCTCGACCACTTCCGCCCGGAGCGGCTCTTCCTCGGCCGTTCCGGGATGGGAGACGAACTGGAGCGACCGGCCGAGCGAGGCCTTGCGGGCGGGCTCGGCAAGTGCCTTCCAGAGGAGAGGCTCCTGCTCCTCCAGGAGGAGGAGGGAGAGCCGGGGCTCCGCGCAGTGAAGCATGGCCGGGATCACCCGCGAGTCGTTGAAGATCAAAAGGTCGCCCGGATCGAGCAGGGCGGGGAGATCGCCGATCCGGTGGTGGGAGATCGAGCGGCTGCCGCGATCAAGGAGCAGGAGCCGGGCTTCGGCACGGTCGCGGGCGGGAAAGAGGGCGATCCGCTCCTCGGGAAGGGTGAACGAGTACGGAGCGAGATCCGGAACGGACCCGACCGCCGTAGGAGTTGCGGAACTTCGGGCAAGCATTTTGCAAGAGCGGCCACACCTTACGGCACGACGATCGGCTTGTCCGCCTCAAAAGAGTAGCGCTCGACCTGGATCCAGTGGCCGTCCTCCTGTTGCGGAACCTTGTGAATCTTCACCTGGTCGACGACGAGCCTTCCGTTCTTCTCGGCCAGCCAGAAGTCGATGTCGTAATACTTTTCCGGCGAGCCTTTTTCCCGGAAGTCGGTGCAGGCGAAGTAGTCCTTGTCGGGGATGCGGCGGACCGGGTTGTGGATCTCCACGAACTCCAATGGGATCTCTTGCCCGGTCTTGTCGTCTTTGATCCGGAGGACCCCGCCCCCGTCCCGGATCTTGTCGGCAAGGTATTCGTGGATGGCCGCCTTGACCTCCCAGGCCCGCTTGAACTCGGTATGGCCGGGATGTTCGCTCACCGGGAGCCACCACCAGGGGACGGGCAGCCGGCTCACCAGGACCCAGCCACTGCCCTCCTTCTGCGGAACCTTGTGGACGCGGATATCCATGAGGAGAAGCTTCTTGGCACGCGGCTTGTACCAGAAGTCGAGCTCGTAGGGTTTGGGGGGCTCGGAGCCCTTTTCATGGAAATCTATGGCGGCGAAGTAGCCGTAGCCGGAGATCGAGCGGACCAGGCGGACTCGATCGAAGAGGAGTGGGATGGCCTTGTTCTCGACGGGATCCTGGAAGAGGAAGACGCCTTGGTTTGGCCGGCTCTTCTCCTCAATGTAACGACGGGCTTCCGCTTCGACCTCTTTTTGGGTAAAGAGTCCCTCTTCTTCTTGGGCGGCGGCTTGCCCTCCAAGGGAAAGGAGGGTAGTGAGGAGAGCGGAGACCAGGGAAAGGCCGGGGAGGGATCGTGGTTTTGCCGAATCGGTCATGATGAAAAATATTGTAATCACATCTTTTGATGTCAAGATGTCCATCTGGAAAAGGAGTGCATGATGGCAAAGGTGTCCCGGAAGGAGTTGGCGGGGAGGAAGAGGCGAATTGTGGGGCGGGCGATCTCCGCGCGGTCGCTGCCTCGCCACGAGGAAGTTACGATCTGGTTGCGCGACCAGATCGAGACGCGCTGTTTTGCGCATGGAGACCGGCTTCCCTCGGAAAAGGAGCTTCAGGAGCGGTTTGGGGTGAGTCGCATCACGGTTCGGCGCGCTCTGCAGACTCTGGAGGCCGACAACCTCATCTTCCGCAGGCAGGGCGTAGGCTCCTTTGCGACGGAGCCCCGCCTTCGGCAGGGGCTCGTGCGCCTCACCGATTTTTCGGAGGATGTGGCGCAGGCCGGGCTCGAGCCGACCTCGCGCATTCTCTTTCAGGGGTGGGAGGAGGTGGGTGCCAAAATCGCCTGTTGCCTCGGCCTCAAAGAAGGAGTTGCTTGCCTCCGGCTCGACCGGTTGCGTTTGGGAAACGGGCAGCCGATCGCGCTCGACCAGACCTGGCTCCCCAGCAAGTACGGCGAGAAGCTCAAGGGTCGGGACCTGACGCGGGAGACGATCTACCGGATTCTCGGAGCCGACCATGGGATCCCGATCCTGCGGGGTCACTACCGAATCGAAGCGGTCGAAGCCGAACCGCAGATTGCGGAAGCCTTGGGGGTAGGGCAGGGACGGCCTCTACTCCTGATCACCCGCCTCTCCTGCACGACGGGTGACAAGCCCATCTACTTCCAGAAACGCTACTACCGATCGGACCGGGTCGTCTACGAGGTCGAGCTCGAAAGGGCAAGCCGGCAGGAAGGGGGCACCGTGCCGGTGGGGATGCCGCTGCGAAGCTTTGCACCGGTCTTTCCCCAGGCCGCTGCGAAGCGGAGCGCCGCCGGCGGGGAGGCTAGGGAGAACGAAGAGGAGAAGGGATGAGAAGTGCGGACCGCTGGCTTGCGGTCTTGCGCATCGTGGTGGGGCTCCTCTTTGTGGAGGGCGGGGTCCATAAGTTGAGCTGGGGAGGGCCGGGGAGCCGGTTGCCGGTCCCGGCCGTCTCGGAGCGCTGGCAGCAGGCACTGCCGAAGCGGCTTTTGGAGTTTGCCGAAAAGAATCCGATCGGCTGGTATCGCGCTTTCCTCTTCCATGCGGCAATTCCCAACAGCCGCCTCGTAGCTTCCCTGGTGGCTTGGGGGGAGCTCCTGGTCGGGATCGCGCTTCTTCTCGGCTTCTTGGCCCGCCTCGCCTCGTTTGCCGGCTTCTTTCTGGCGGGCAATTACTTCCTTGCCGATTTCTGGATGGGCCCCTGCCAGCGGAACCTCGGTCTGCTGCTTCTGCTGCTCTTTCTGGTTCTCGGCTCTGCGGACGCGGGCCGGCGCTGGGGGATAGACCGGTGGCTCTTCGCCCCCAAAAAGGGGGAGGCGGCCGCGTAGCAAGGATCAGGCCGCGGGCACGGTCTTCGTCTCGGTCGCTTCTTCGTGGAACTGGCCGGGAGAGGGGAGCGGTCCACGCGGGCGGGTCCGTGCCCAGAACTGGCTGAAGCTCTCCTCGGGAAGCCGTTCCCGGACGAAGGCCGTCAGATAGTCGCGGACTAGGTCGGGAATCTCCTCCAAGGCGACGCTCCGCTTTTCCAAGCCGGCGAGCCGGTCGCCGGCGAGGCTGCCTCCCGCGAAGAAGGCATACTTGCCTGGAGCGCGGCCGACGAAGGAGAGATCGGCGTTGTAGGGCCGGGAGCAGCCGTTGGGGCAGCCGCTCATCCGGATCAGGATGGGTTCGTTCAGAAGGCCAAGCTCTTCCAGGATTCGGTCGATCTTCTCCATCAGGGCCGGGAAGACCCGTTCGCTTTCGGCGAGAGCGAGTCCGCAGGTGGGGAGAGCAACGCAGGCATGGCCGATGCTTCGGGTCGCGCTCTTCGGCGGCGCGGCGCTGAGGCCATGCTTTGCGAGAAGCTCGTCCAGCTGGGTCTTCCGCTCGCGCGGAATCTGGGCCAGAAAGAGATTGCCGTTGGCCGTGAGGCGAATCGGAAGGCCGAAGTCGATGGCGACCTGCCGGAGCGCCTGGCGCAACCGCTGGCCAGGCCGGTCGAGGATGCGGCCGTTGTCGACGAAGAGCCCGAGGAAGAGCTTCCCGTCTCCCTGCTCGTGCCAGCCCAAGGGGTCGGCGACCGTGGTGAAGGAGAAGGGGCGGGGAGGCTCGGGCGAAAAGCCGAGACGGGCGGCGACCTCCCGGCGCAACCAGTCGATTCCCCGATCGAGAAGGAGATATTTGAGGCGAGAGCGTTTTCGGTCTTCCCGGTTGCCGAAATCCCGCTGGGTCGTGACGATCGCGACCGCCGCCTCCCGAACCCGGTCTTTCGGCACGTAGAAGAGGGGTTCGGCCAGGTGCGGCTCGGTCTGGCGAAGGCCGTGCGTCATCCCGTGGCCTCCTCCGACGAGCAGCGTATAGCCTTCCACTTGCTGCGAGCTCGCATGGGCGACCAGCCCCAGGTCGTTGGAGAAGACATCGATATCATTTCTCGGGGGGAGGGCGATCCCGATCTTAAACTTTCGGGGTAGGTAGGTCGCCCCATAGATCGGCTCCTCCTCCTTTGGATCCTCTTCCCCGAGCGGGAGGGGCTCCCCGTCGATCCAGACCTCGGTGTAGGCGCGGCTGCGGGAGAGAAAGATCTGGCTCAGCTCCGAGGCGAGTTCCTGGAGCTCGCGGTAGACAGGATCGGCGACCGGAACCGGCGTTGCGACCGTGTTGCGGACTACGTCGCCGCAAGCGCCCCATGTGAGGAGCCCCGAGGAGATGATCTCCGCAATCGCTCGGCGGAGGTCGGTCTTCCGAATCCCGTGGAGCTGGATCCCCTGGCGAGTCGTAATCCGCAGGGTGCCGTTCCCCACCGTTTCGGCCAGGCGGTCGAGCGTCAGGTACTGGGTCGCACTAAGCCGACCCCCCGGGGTCTTGGTCCGGATCATGAAGATCCAGTCTTTGTCGAGGCCCGCCTTCCGCCGCTCGGCCCGCCGATCGCGGTCATCCTGCTGATAGCTGCCGTGGAATTTCAGGATCTGGGAGTCGGTCTCCGAGAAATGACTCGAGGTTGCTTCGCGAAGCGCTTCGGCGAGAGTTCCGCGAAGCCGCCGGCTCTTTTCCTTGATCTGCTCAACCGGACTGAGGGAAGACATATTTCTATTAGTCCATAGGCTTAGTATATAATGCAACAAAAAAGGCCCTTCTTTTCTTCCCTTGGCCTCTGCAAAGCCTCGGATTTTGGAATCGCGCCGATCTCTCCCGCTTTCGAGCCCGTTCAGTAGTCGGGCTCGTTCCCGGGCTTCCACTTGATGCTGCAGCCGATGCTCGGCCGCTGCACGGCCGGAGCCGGTTTGCCGTCGAGGGCGGCCTCGATCGCCGCGCGGAGATCCCCGCCGGTGACCGGCATCGGATTCCCCGGCCGGCTCCCGTCGTACTGGCCGCGATAGACCAGACGCTGGTCCCGGTCGAAGAGGAAGAAATCGGGGGTGCAGGCCGCCCGATAGGCCTTGGCGACCGCCTGCGTCTCGTCAAAGAGGTAGGGGAAGGAGTAGCCTGCCTCCTTGGCCACCTCGGCCATCCGCTCGGGCGAGTCATCGGGGTATCGGACCGGGTCGTTGGCGTTGATGGCCGCCGCGGCAAGCCCCCTGCGTTGATACTCGGCGACCAGTTTCGCCAGATGATGCTGCAGATGCTTCACATAGGGACAGTGGTTGCAGAGAAACATCACGAGGAGCGCCGGAGCGCCGGCAAAGTCGGAGAGGGAGACCAGCTTCCCCGAAGGATCGGGAAGGGAGAAGAACGGGGCTCGGGTGCCCAGAGGGGTCATCAGGGATGTGGCGGCCATAGGGGAATTCTAAGGGGCGATGCCGGGCGAATAAATCTCTTTTTGCGCGCGCCGGGAAGCAGGAAGGGGCACGCTTCGGGCCGCCGTGGGAAGACGGTTTTTCTTGCCGAGCCCGCGCCCAGGCGATAGCCTTTTAGCCAAAATAGCAATAAAAGCAATTCACAGGAGGGACCAATGAGCAGCGGGGGGAAGGGCGCCGGCGAGTTGATCTGCGTTCGCCGCTTTCCGGTCAAGTCGATGCCGGGCGAGGAGCTGGCCGCAGTCCGAGTCGGCTTCCAAGGCTTAATGGGCGATCGCCACTTCGCGTTCCGCGATGCGGAGACCGGGAAGGTCGTCAGCGCCAAGTATCCGGCGAAATGGGGAAAGATCTTCGATCTGCCGGTTTCCTGGGTCCGCTCCCCGGAGGAGTCGCCGGATCCGATCGTTCGCTTCCAGCTACCGGGAGGGAAGTGGCATCGAAGCGACGAGCCGTCGGTGGCCGAGGCCTTCGGAGCCCTTTTCGGCAGGAAGGTGACGCTTCTCTCCTCCGGGCTCGATGCCGCCAGCCTCGAAGAGTATTGGCCCGACATCGAAGGATTGGCCCACCGGGAGCAGACGACCGACGAGAAGATGCCTCCCGGGACCTTCTTCGACGCCGCACCGATCCACCTTGTGACGACGGCGACGCTCCGGACATTGCGGGAGCTCTACCCGGAAGGCCTCTTCGAATCGCGCCGGTTCCGTCCCAATTTCGTCATCGCCCTCTCTGGGGGAGAGAGGGGCTTCGTCGAGAATGGCTGGATCGGGAAGCGGATTCGGATCGGCGACTCGGTCCGGCTGGAAATCACGATGGGCTGCGGCCGCTGCGTGATGACGACCCTTCCCCAGGGGGATCTTCCCCAGGATTCCGGCATTCTCCGGACCGCGGCTCGACACAACCGCGCCGAGGTGGGAGTCTACGCGAAGGTCCTCTCCGAGGGCTGGGTCTGGAAGGGAGCCCCGGTCGAAGTGGAAGAGACTTCAGGCTGAACCTCTCCTTGGCTAAGGCCAGGGGCTCGCGCTGAGTTTTTCGGTCCGAGTTATGGAGGAGTCAATCCGCGGTTCACTCACGGACGGCCTTCGTCCCGAAGCTCTTTCTCCTGACCCCCGAGCCCGGGAATCGCCCCGTAGCCGACGAAACGGCTTGTTCCCGGAGTCATGCTCCGCCCGGGAAACCTCGGCCAGAAATCAAACACGCTCGCCCCCCAACGCTGCTTCCCGTGGTAAGTCCTCCCATCGCTCGCCCCGACCATCACCCGCTCCCCCGTCGCCCTTTCTCGGCCCAGGAAGATCATCGAATGGGTGATGGGCGGATCGTTCTTCGTCGCGTAGGTCCCCTCCCAGAAGAGGAGGTTGCCCGGGCGAAGCTCGTCGAGCTCGAAGCTCTTGGGGTCCCGGCTCAAAACCGCGCGGAAGAGCCCCGCCCGGCGAACCCAGACATATTGGCCGCTGGCGCTCCGCGGCACGTCTTGAAGGCCATATTTCGTCAGCACATAGTAGACATAGCCCGAGCAGTCGATGCCACCGGTCGCGGGATCCGCCGATCCATATCGGTAGGTCAGATCCCGTTCGGTCAAGAGGAGCGCCTGCCGAATCAGCTCCCGGACCGCTGTGGGCTGCTTATCGAAGTCGATCAGCTCCTCGGGCCGTAGCGAGGCGTCGGGCGCCATACCCGCAGGGCGCTTTCCCTCGTCTCTCGCCTGCGGCGCCTCCTGGGCCCATACGGGAGCCCCGGCCAAGAAGAGTACCAAGACGAGCCGGCAGATTCGGGCCGCGCCCCGCCCCGGTCCTGTGGGCCTCCGATCCAAGGCCGAGTTCACCCTGGCGGGGATCCCGAGGTTCGCCCAGGGGCGAAGATGCGGAAAGGAGCCCAAAGGGCGCCGCCTCTCCTTCGCAAGCCGGGACCTCATCCGAATGGGACATAGCAGGTTCCCGGTCGCTATTCCAAAGAAAGCGGCCGGATCCTCGAGGAAGAAGAACACCAACCCGGCCACCGAAAAGCAGGGAAGGGGGCATCCTTGCAAATCCGGCATGATGTGCCATAAATGCGAGGATGATTCCTCGCCGGAAAGCGGCGGTTCTTCGCGCCCGGCTCGACCAGTTCCCCGCGGTAGCGTTGCTCGGACCTCGACAGGTCGGCAAGACCACATTGGCCGAAGAGATCGCGCAAGAACGGCCGAGTGTCTATCTGGACCTCGAAGATCCGGCGGACCGGGAGAAGTTAAGCGTCCCAGCCCTCTATCTTTCCAGCCATGAGGACAAGCTGATCGTCTTGGATGAAATCCACCGGATGCCGGAGCTCTTTCAGGTCCTGCGCGGGCTGATCGATCAGGGGCGTCGACGCCATCTCCGGGCCGGGCGGTTTCTTCTGCTCGGTTCGGCGTCGATCGACCTTCTCAAGCAGTCCGGCGAAACCCTGGCAGGCCGCATTGCGTACGTGGAGTTGGAGCCGTTCGATGTCCTCGAAGTGGACGGTGACGCTGGCGATAAGCTTTGGATCCGGGGCGGTTTTCCGGACAGCTTTCTTGCGCCCTCCGGCGCGACGAGCGCGATCTGGCGCGAGAACTTCATCCGTACCTATCTGGAACGCGACATCCCGCAGCTCGGCCCGCGTGTGCCGGCTGAAACGCTGCGCCGTTTCTGGACCATGCTCGCCCATGGACAGGGAGGAATCCTCAACGCGGCGCAACTGGCGCGGGGCCTCGGGATCGACGGGAAAACCGTCGCCCGATATCTCGACCTCCTCGTCGATCTTCTGCTCGTCCGCCGCCTGCCGCCTTTCTCTCGAAACATGGGGAAGCGGCTGGTCAAGTCGCCAAAAGTCTATGTGCGTGACAGCGGACTCGTCCACACGCTGTTGGGTCTCGACGACCGGGAGGCGGTGCTCGGCCACCCGGTCGCCGGCGGCAGTTGGGAAGGATTCGTGATCGAAAATCTGCTCCGGGCCGCCCCGGAGAGGACAAGGGCCTGCTTCTATCGGACTTCCGCAGGAGCCGAAAGCGATCTCGTGCTGGAACTGCCGGGCGGACGTCTCTGGACGGTCGAGGTGAAGCGCGGTCTCGCGCCGAAGCTCGATAAGGGATTCCATCATGCCCGGGAGGACCTCGCGCCGCAGCGCTCCTTTGTGGTCTATTCGGGAGAGGAACGCTATCCGAAAGGGGAGGGAATCGAGGTCTTGGGCCTCAAGGAGATGGCGGCAAGCTTGGCCGCCGGGTCTTGACGGCCGGGCGTCCAACGAAGGAACGGTTCCTTGGCTGCCCTATCCAAAGAACAGGAGCCGGATCTTCGGTCCCTTACTCCGCCTCCTCGGTTTCCCGTCTCTCTTCCATGAGCTCGGGGGCTTGGAGGAGGCGGGCCGAATGGCCGAGCGGCTCGGGCGTTTCGATCGTCTCCCCCTCCGGGGCCGCATGGAGAGCCGTAAAGCGTCTGGCGGTGACCAGTACTCGTGACTCGAGGGCCGCCGTCGCCTTGTTGTAGGCCTTGATCGCCTGCTCGATCCCCTTGCCCACTCCCGCCCAGTGTTCGGCGAGGGTGACGATCCGCTTGTAAAGGGTCCGGCCGAGCTCGCTGATCTCCCGGGCGTTTTCGGCGAGCGCCTCCTGCTGCCAGCCGTAGGCGACCGCTTGGAGGAGGGCGATCAAGGTGGTCGGCGTCGCCGGAATGACCCGCCTCTGGACGCCATAGTCGAGCAGGGCCGGATCCTGTTGAAGCGCCGCCGAGAAGAACATCTCCCCCGGCAGGAAGAGGATGACGAACTCGGGCGTCGCCGCTAGCCCTTCCCAATAGGCCTTCTTCCCCAGGCTCGCCATATGTTCCCGGACCTGCCGAGCGTGGTCGATGAGCCGCGCGAGCCGCGTCGGCTCGTCGACCGCCTCGACCGCTTCCAAGTAAGCGGCGACCGGTGCCTTCGCATCGATGACGATCTGCTTGCCTCCGGGGAGCCGGACGATCAGGTCGGGCCGGAGCCGGCCCTCCTCCCCCTCGAAGCTTGCCTGCTCGAAGAAGTCGCAATGCTCCACCATTCCCGCCATCTCGACGACCCGCCGCAGCTGCATCTCTCCCCACCGTCCGCGAACGACCGGCTGCCGGAGGGCCTTGACCAGGCTCGCCGTCTCGTTCCGGAGCTGAGGCAGATGGGTTTCCACCAGAGCCTTGAGCTGCTCGTTCAGGGCGCTGTAGGCCCCGATCCGGCTCTTCTCGATCTCCCCGAGCTTCCCATCGACCTTCTGGAGCGATTCCCGAATCGGCTCGGTGAGGGCCTCCACCGCCTTCTTCCGCGCATCGAGATCGGACTTCGCCCCTTCCTGGAACTGGGCCAAGCTCTGCCGGGCAAGCGAAAGAAAGGCCTCGTTGTTCTGCCGCAGGGCTTCTGCCGAAAGCCCCCGAAAGGCCTCCGCAAACCTGGTCCGGGCCTCCTCGAGGAGCTTCAGCTTGTCCTGGGCCGCTTTTTGCGATTCCGCGAGACGGCTCGAAAGCTCGGCGAAGCGGGTTCGAATCTCCCCAAGCTCTTTCCGCTTTTCCTGAAGCTCGGCCTCCAATCCGGGGAGCCGGCTCGCCTTTTCCTCGGCGGCCGCCCGCCGCTCGGTTTCCGCTCGAAGCTCCGCCGCCGCTTCCTCACGTGCCCGTCGGATTTCCTGAAGCTCGGCTTCCATCCGGCTTTGGCCGCTCTCCTCCTCTGCGAGCTTGGCCCTCAGCACCGCCCGGTCTCCTCGCCCTACGAGCCAAACTACTGCCGCCCCGATGACCGCCCCCGCCAGTCCGACTACCCAGAGTTCCATGGTCTTTACTTTTTGGGTCAAGCGTCCCCGCTGCGGACGGAAGGGTCAATGGAAAACCCGAAATGAAGCCCGGCGGCCGGCCGTTGCTCCCCGCGCTCCTGCGGGCTATGCTTCGATCGTGACCGTGCCGATTCGATCTTCCGACGAGATGCTTGCCGCCCTTCGGGAACATCCGGAGTGGAGGAACGCGATCCGTCGCGAGCTTTTGACCGAAGACCTCCTCGAGCTTCCGGCCAAGTTTGAGAGAGCGGAGCGGGAACGCAGGGAGGATGCGAGGAAGGTTTGGGAGGCGATCCGGGGCCTCACCGAAAGCCAGCAGAGGACGGACGCCACGCTTCAAGCCTTCATGGAGGCGACCGACAAGCGGTTTGCCGAGGTCGAGGGGCGTCTGGACAGCCTTGAATCTACCCTCCGTTCGTTCATGGAGGCGACCGAGAAGCAGTTCGTCGCGCTCGAAAACAGGCTGAATGCTTTCATCGAGTCCACGGAAAAGCGGTTTGCCGAGGTCGAGAAGCGTCTGGACAGCCTTGAGTCTACCCTCCGTTCGTCCATGGAGGCGACGGACAAGCGCTTTGTTGCGCTCGAAAACAGGCTGAACGCCTTCATCGAGACCACGGAGGAGCGATTTCTTGCGCTCGAAAGCACGCTCAACGGCTTCATCGAAACCACGGAAAAGCGGTTCGTTGCGGTCGAGAGGGAGCTGGCGGGGATGAACATCAAGCTGGACGAGCTGGATGGCAAGGTGACCGAACGGGATGCCGTGGAGAAGCTCGACAACTACCTCTACAAGCAGATCGACCCCCTGGAGGTTTTGGAGCGCAGGCTTCTGAGCCGTCTTTTTGCCGCCGCGACCCGAAGCGGGGCGATCACCGAGGAGGAACGCGAGCAGTTGGGCGATGCGGACGCACTGGCGGTGGGAGAGGACAAGGAGACGGGCGAACCCGCCTGCGCCGCGGTGGAGGTTTCGACGACGGTGAACCCGGAGGACGTGGAGCGAGCCGATCTCCGGTCAAAGCTTTTTCTCAAGGCGCTCCGGGCGGCGGTGGAGGCCAAGCCCAAGCAGTGGGAAAAGCTCCTTGCCTCTCCTCCGGCTCGAACCTACGGCCTGGTGATCGGCAGACGGATCACCGAGGAAGCGAGGCGGGAAGCCGAGAGGAGAGGCGTTCGCTTTGCGAAATACCGAAACGGCTACGACCGGCGAGGGCAATAGCCGCCCGCGCAAGCCCGGCCGCGGCTTTCCGGTCTGCGGCTTCGCTCGCAGCCTCTGGTCATCGCCATCCGGGAGATGTTCCTAGTCGTCCGATCCTTTCCGGAAGAGGTCGCCGCGCTGCGAAGAGGGTCGACGGAAAAGCGTGCAGCTAGGGGACGGATCCCCAAAGGGGTATTGCCTCTCTTGGAACGCCAGATCGCGCAATCGAGCCGAAGCTCTTCTTAGGCAGCGATGAGGGCGAGAGCAATCTTAAAATTCTGTCGAGAACATGTCAAACTGACCGCTTTGAGAACAAGTGATCTGACCACGAGGGGTAGGGCATTTTGTTTACTTTGGGGTTCTTGCCCTTGCCCCGGGGCAAGGGCAAAGCTCTTTTCCGTTTTT
>JBFXFN010000032.1:0-14024 GCA_050179015.1 Methylacidiphilaceae bacterium
GCTTTGCTTCTTTCGAAGCGCGCTAGCGCGGGCAGCGTCGACTGACCCCATTGTGTAGTGGTTAGCACACCACCCTTTCAAGGTGGTAGCACGGGTTCGAATCCCGTTGGGGTCGCTTCCTCTGGTATTCTGCCGCCTACGGCGGGGAGTACCCTTGTTCGCCGAGCGCAAGACATCCCACCTCAGCCGGTGAAGCGATCCATTCGCATGGCATAGAAGACACAATCCCGCTACCAGTGAGTCGGCTTTGGATTAATCATCTCGAATTCGCGCTGGTGCCAATAGGGGTAAATCGGCGTAGTCCTGCTCGCGGTTTCGAGCTTCTCGACCTGTTCCTTCGTTAAATTCCAGCCCACGGCGCCGAGGTTCTGCTTCAGCTGCTCCTCGTTGCGCGCGCCGATGACTAGGTTGCAGACGCTCGGCCGCTGCAGCAGCCAGTTGAGTGCCACCTGCGGGACGGTCTTACCGGTCTCCGTGGCGACTTCGTCCAGCGCGTCCACCACCCGGTACAGGTGTTCATCCTCGATGACCGGACCGCCGACCGCGCCGCCCTGCGCGATGCGGCCTTCCTTCGGCGGCTGGCCGCGGCGGAACTTGCCGGTCAGCCGACCCCAGCCGAGCGGGCTCCATACCATCGTCCCTAAACCCTGATCCAGTGCCATTGGCATGAGCTCCCACTCGTAATCGCGCCCGATCAGTGAGTAGTACGCCTGATAAACGACGTATCGCGTCCATCCATAGCGCTCGGACAGCGCCAGTGATTTCATCGTCTGCCAGCCGGAGAAGTTCGAGCAACCGATATAGCGGACCTTGCCGACGCGCACTAGGTCGTCGAGCGTGCGCAAGGTCTCCTCGATCGGTGTCAGGGCGTCAAAGCCGTGCATGAAATAGAGATCGATGTAGTCGGTGCCCAGGCGCCTGAGGCTGCCCTCAATGGCCTGGAGCAGGTGAAACCGCGACGAGCCTAGATCATTCGGTCCCCGCCCCGACGGAAACGTCGCCTTGGTCGAGATCAGCACTTTGTCGCGCCGACCCTGGATCGCCCGACCAAGGATCTCCTCCGACATCCCCTGCGAATAGATGTCGGCCGTATCAAAGAAATTGAGCCCCGCCTCTAAGCAGATGTCGACCAAGCGCTTCGCCTCCTTTACGTCGGTCTCTCCCCAGCGCCTGTAAAACTCGTTGGTGCCGCCGAACGTGGCGGTGCCAAAACTCAGGACGGGAACTTTCAAACCGCTGCGGCCAAGTTGGCGATATTGCATGATCACCTCTTAGTGGGTAGTGTCCGTTTTTCCGTGGGCGGATCGATTTCAGCCCCGTTGCCTAACCTCTAAAGAGAGATGTTCCGACCGTGTCGACCGGGTCGGGGAGACCGGTGTCCAATGACGCTAGGCCCGAGCGAGAACGGATCGGATCCCCGCTCCGGAAGCTCGCTAAGACGTTTTCGAAGCGTCGCTTGCTTTTTTTTCTAAATGGCCGCCAAATTCGTAGCGCATCGCCGAAAGTAGCTTGCGCGCGAATTCCTCCTGTCCCTGAGAACTGAATCGGGAGAAGAGAGCCGAACTGATCACCGGAGCCGGCACGCCGAGATCAACGGCCGCTTGCACGGTCCAACGTCCCTCTCCGGAATCGGAGACTCGACCGGCAAAGTGCTCCAGCCTCGGATCCTCAAGCGTCGCTTGGGCGATCAAATCGAGAAGCCAGGAACGGATCACGCTTCCCCGGCGCCAGACTTCCGCAACGTCGGCAAGATCAATGTCGTACTGGTAATGTGCAGGATCCACAAGAGGTGCGGTTTCCGCATCGGGCAGCTGCCCGAGCTTCCCGGCATTGGCATGGCGGAGAATGTTGAGCCCTTCGGCGTAGGCGGCCATGATGCCGTATTCGATCCCGTTATGGACCATCTTCACTAGATGCCCCGCTCCGTGCGGTCCACAATAGAGGTAGCCCGCTTCCGCGGTCCCCGGCTTCTTCTCCCGCCCCGGGATCCGTTCCGCCGCCTCTCTTCCAGGAGCCAACGCCTCGAACAGAGGATCGAGCCGTTCTACGACCTCCTTTTCCCCTCCAATCATGAGGCAGAATCCACGTTCCAGCCCCCACACCCCTCCGCTCGTTCCCACATCCACGTAGTGGATTCCCCGCGTCTTCAACTCCGCAGCCCTGCGAATGTCGTCGTGATAGTAGGAATTTCCCCCGTCGATGAGAATATCCCCCGCTTCCAGGTGGGCGGTGAGCTCTCCGAGCATGGGATCAACCGCCCCCGCGGGAACCATCAGCCAGAGCGCACGCGGCTTTTGCAGCTTTTCGGCGAGGTCACGAAGGGAAGAGGCCCCAACCGCTCCATCGCGGCTCAACGCCTCCACGGCTTCCGGATGCAAGTCGTAGGCCACGCATCGATGTCCCTTCCGTTGCCAGCGGCGCACCATGTTGGCCCCCATTCGTCCCAATCCGATGACTCCGATTTC
Source organism: Methylacidiphilaceae bacterium (assembly GCA_050179015.1). GTDB lineage: Bacteria > Verrucomicrobiota > Verrucomicrobiia > Methylacidiphilales > Methylacidiphilaceae > Methylacidimicrobium. Next base: position 2,466 of record JBFXFN010000032.1, read on the forward strand.
CATGACGGTTATGCTCCTTGCGCTTTTCTCCAAAGGATCGCGGCCCTTCCTCCTGAGTCGAATTCCCTCCCTGCTCTCTGCGCGGAAGCCGGATCGAATCGATCCTCCCAAACAGAACGGGAAAAAGAAAGGCTCCTTTTGCTCCCAATCCGTGCTGAACTGCTTGAACGAGCCGCAGGGGAAAGCTTGTGAGATCTGCCGCTAGTCCGCCTGGGAATCCAGGCTCGGATAGTCGGTATAACCCTTTTCCCCGCCGCCGTAGAAGGTCGATGGATCGGGTTCGTTGAGTCGGGCTCCACGGCGAAAACGCTCCGGCAGGTCAGGATTCGCAAGAAAGAGCTTGCCGAATGCGACCGCGTCGGCGATCCCCGCCGCGATCGTAGATTCCGCCCGGGCTGCGCTGTAGCCTCCGCAAAAGACCAAAACGGAGGAAAAGGCCGCTCGCAAGGCGCGTCTCTGTTCCTCGGCGAGCGGGGCTCCTCCCGCCCAATCGGGCTCTTCGACATGAAGATAGGCGATCTTCCTCTTATCGAGTTCGGTCGCCATGTAAAGAGCCGTTTCCCAACTCCCTTCGACCGTCATATCCGCAAAGATGCCGTTAGGAGAGAGTCGAACCCCTATCCTCTCCTTTCCGATCGCCTTGATTACCGCATCAATGACTTCCAGCGGAAACCGGGCGCGGTTCACAAGCGCGCCTCCGTATTCGTCGCGTCGCTGGTTCGCCCGGATGTCGAGGAACTGGTTGAGTAGGTAGCCGTTGGCGCTGTGGACTTCCACGAGGTCGAAGCCAGCTCGCCGAGCCCGAACGGCGGCTGCACCGTACTCCTGCACGATTCTGCGGATCTCCGATTGCGAAAGTTCTCGCGGCGAATCGACCGGGACCCGTGCCGGGCTTCCGTCCGGAAGGACGACGAAGCATTCGGTTTTCTCGGCGCGAATGGCCGAAGGGGCAACCGGTGCCCTTCCCCCTTCCTGGAGGAGATGGTGGGAGACCCGCCCAACATGCCAGAGCTGGAGCGCCATCCGCCCCCCCGCCCGATGAACCGCGTCCACGACCAGGCGCCAACCCGCCTCCTGGGAGTCGGTGTAGATCCCGGGCGTCCACACATACCCCTGCCCTTCCCGGCTGATCTGGGTCGCCTCGCTCACGATCAGCCCCGCGGAAGCCCGCTGGGCGTAATAACGAGCGTTGAGCTCGGTGGGAACATCGCCTGGTTGGCCCGCACGCGACCGGGTCAAGGGAGCCATCCAGATCCGGTTCGGTGTGGAAAGAGGGCCAACGAGAAGTGGAGAAAAAAGATGCGGATAAGAACTCATGCGGAACTCCTTTCGCAGGCATCCAAACCCTTTTGCGGCGTCTCCGGCAAGAGATTTGGGAGCATGGGCCGCGGGCTCTCACAAACCGTTTCCTGCTCGCCCTGACGGAAGGACCCGGGCTCAACATTCTCCTGGAACGAATTGCCGAGGATGGTTGCGGATGACCGCTAGGAAAAACCAGGGAATAACAACAGGGACAAATCCCGCAATCTTTCCTCTTTGGCAGACACCCGAAGTGGGATTCTGCTTATCTTATGCACCAGACGGGAAGGGAAGGCGTGCGATTCCTTGCCGCCTTCTCGGTGCTCTCCTTCCTGCTGGTCCCCTCACTTCACGCCAAGAGCGGACGCCATCTTTACCTGGAGAACTGCTCCGGCTGTCACGGTGCGGAGGGCGAAGGGCTCCTTCCCAATCCGCCGTTGAAAGATTCCCCATGGGTGACCGGCGAACCGGAGAGGCTGCTTCGAATCGTGTTAAACGGCTATGCCGGGGTCATTCGCGTGGGAGAAACGGAGTATCATGGCCGGATGCCCTCTTGGAGGACGATTCTGAAAGATGAAGAGATCGCCTCCCTCCTCACCTATCTCCGCTCCAACTCCGGTGGTGGGGAGATCTCCAGCGATCAGGTCGCCTCCGTTCGCCGGCGGACAAGGGGCCAGTCGACTACGGAGCCTTTCCCGGCGTGCATGGGCGGCGGAGGCGGAATGAGACCGGGCCACCATCCTGGCATGGGCGGCGGGATGGGATGCGGCGGCTGCGGAAGATGAAGCCCGGGTTCCCCAGCATGGCTAGGGACGCAAGAGAACTAGAGCGACGACGGTCGGAAAAAGCGCCGCCGCAGCCAAGGCCAGTGGGGAGATCCCGTCCGGGAAGAACCGGCCCAACAAGGCCTGTCCCGCCGGATTGGGAGCATTGGCGATCACGGTAAGCCCTCCCGAGGAGATGGCCCCCGCCATCACGGCCTGCTTCGATGATTCTTCGAGCCCGGGAGCAAGGCTAGCCAGATAGGTCACCAGGGCGTTGTCGTTGAAGGCGGCGATCGCCGCTGTGCTCAGCAGAAGGGTCGTCTGACCGAGCCGTTCCAGCAGCGGGTTGATCCACCAGCTCTGCTGGCTCCCATGGACCTCGAGTCCCGCCAAAAAAAAGCCGACCAGCACCGCTTGCCGGAGAGAGACATCGTCTTGGAAGGGGCTCGTGACGCGAAGAAAGCCCAGGAAGAAGAGGAGGCCCCCTATGCAGAGAACCGGCGTCTGTGAGACAGCCACGATCCAGGCAAGAAAGAGAAGGTGGAGCCCGGTGATCCAGGGTGGAACCCCCGCCCGTTCCGTCCCCTCCCCCTCGCTCCGGCGGCGAACCGCCTCCAACCGGCGAAACTCTTTTCGGAAAATCGTCAGGTAGACCAGGCTTCCCAAGAGTGTGGCCAAGACCGCTTTCGCGCCGAAATGGACAAACATGTATCCGCTCCCCCAGCCCCAAGCCCTCGCGGCCATGACCACCGGAGGGGCGGCAAAATGCGTCAAGCAGCCGCCGATCGACACATTTGTGAAAAGGAGTCCGACGGTCGCATAGGAAAGGGCCGGACTGGGTCCGAGCACGAAAAAGCGCTTCGCGAGCAAGAGGGCGGTCACGGTCATGGCTCCGGCCTCGGTCACGATCGAGCCGGCCAAGGCTCCCAAAGTAAGAATGGAAAACCACCAGGCGGCCACCGAGCCCTGCCCCAAGGCGGCCACCCGCCGGAGCAGAAGATCTAGGATGAGCAGGATCGGCCGGCTGGAGGCAACGGTCATGACGGCGGTCACGAAGATCGCCTCCTCAAAATCACGGCTTAGTCCCAACCGTTCAATCGCCCCTGTCCATCCCTTGACACCGACCAGAATCCAGAAGAGAGGGATCACCCAGAGGCCGAAGACGACCTCAACCTCACCCAGAAGAAGGAGAAATTCCGCAACCAGCTGCTGACCAGCCGCGCGCGGATTCTGCTCGGCTGCGAGCCGGCGAGCCCGCTCCGCCCAACGGGTTCCCAAGCGATGGAGAGAGGGAGAGAGGAAGGTGTGAACGATCGCCGCGAAGAAGATCCCTGCGGCGACGAGCCGCAAAGGATCTTCTCCGGCGGCATTCCGCAAAAGCCGCAGGAGGGGAAGGGGGGTCGCCCCGCCCGGTATGACCGAGAACCAGAACATTGCGTTTTCGCACCCAGCCTCGCCCGTTCGGAAATCACGGCAGCTCCTCCCAGAGAGCCCGTTCGAGCGCCTCCACCATACCGGCTAGGTCGTCCGTGGAGGAGCACAGCGGGGGCACCAGCACAAGGACATCCCCGATGGGTCGCGTCAATAGCCCATGCGTTCGTGCCCGTTCGCAGACGCGAAAGGCTGCCTCCCGATCCGAAGGAAAGGATGCGCGATCCTCTCGCCTTTCGACAAGCTCAACCGCAAGCACGAATCCCTCTTGCCGGACGTCCCCTACGCGGGGATGGCGCCAGAACCGCCGAGCGAGAGCGTCCAGAACCTCCGCGTTTCGGCTGATCCGCTCGAAAACCCCTTCTTCCTCGAATACAGCGAGGGTGGCCAGGGCCGCTGCACATCCGATCGGGTTTGCCGTATAGCTGTGCCCATGGAGGAAAGCGCGGCCCTTCTCGGGACCGAATCCCGCATAGATCTCGTCCCGCACCAGCGTGGCGGCCAGCGGCGTCATCCCTCCCGTCAGCCCCTTAGCCAAGCAGAGCAGGTCGGGAAATACCCCTTCCCGTCGGCAGGCGAGCCAGCTCCCGAGCCGGCCGATTCCCGTGAAAACCTCATCGGCGATCCAGAAGACGCCCCGCTCCCGGCAGAGCCGGTCGAGCGCGCGTAGATAGCCCTCCGGATGCATCCACATTCCAGCCGCCGCCTGAACCTTCGGCTCGATCAGAAGAGCAGCCAACCGATCGCCGTGCCGATCGAGAGCCTCCTCCAGCACCCGGACGCACTCCCAAGAGCATCGTCGATCGAGGCGGGCATCCCCCCGTCCGGCCGCCGCCCGATTGAACGGACAGCGGTAGCAGGCGGGCGGGGGAAGGGCAACCGAAGGAAAGCGCAAGGGCCCAAAAAGCCGGTGAAAACGGCTTTGGGCCACGCTCATCGCCCCGACCGTGTCTCCATGGTAGCTCTCCGTCAGGCAGAGGAAGAGATCGCGCTGCGGCTGACCGTTTTGTTGGAAATATTGCCAGACGATCTTCACTGCCGCCTCGATCGCGGTCGCCCCATCGTCCGAAAAGAAGGTCCGGTACCTAGGGCCCATCTCGCCGGCCGCGATGGCGGAGAGCTTCTCCGCCAGCTCCGAAGCCCAGGGATGGGTCGACCCGAGGAAAGAGACATGATCGATCCGGTCGATCTGTTCCCGAACGGCCGCTACAAGCCGGGGATGACGGTGTCCGTGCACGACGGTCCAAATCGACGAGTTGCCGTCCCAGTAGCGCCTTCCCTCCTCGTCCCATAGATAGGGACCCTCGCCGCGCACGATCACGGGCAGCCGATACTCCGGGTCCCGCCATGGACGATCGGGGGTAAAGGGATGCCAGACGAAGGCCTTGTCACGTTCTTCCGGCGTCATCCCTCGTTCTCTCTGAGCGCCTCCTGCAAGATCCGAAGATCTACCGGCGTATGGAAAGAGCAGAGCGAAATGCGCAGCCGAGCCTCTCCTTTGGGAACGGTCGGAAAACGGATTGCCGGAGCAAAGATTCCCTTCGCCCGAAGCCGGGCCCCGACCGCCGCCGCCCGACGCTCCTCTCCATAGATCACAGGGAAGATCGGGGAGCGCTCTCCCTCGCCCCCACTGAAAAGGGCGATGATCTCCCGAAGCCGCTGCCGCCGTCCGGCACCTTCTGCCGAGGTCAGTAGGGAGAGAGCGGCCTTCGCCGCCCCGGCCGCCGGCGGAGATAGAGCCGTGGAGTAGACGAAGGAACGAGCCCGATTGAGAAGCAGATCGACAAGCTCCCGATCGCCAGCAATGAACCCTCCCCCTGACCCGAGAGCCTTGGATAGGGTTCCCATCTCCACCTCGATCTGCCCTTGAAGCCCCAGGGCTTCAACGAGTCCGGCTCCGGTTCGTCCGAAGACTCCTTCCGCATGGGCCTCGTCTACCAGACACCAGGCTCCGTATCGTTGCTTCAGGGTGACCAGATCGCGCAGCGGAGCCAGATCGCCATCCATGGAAAAGACCGATTCGGTCACCACCAGAGCCCGCCGACATTTGTCCCGGTGTCTCCGCAAGATCGCCTCCAGGCCCTCGAGGTCGTTGTGGGGGAAGACGCGAAGGGTAGCCCTGCTCGCCCGCGCCCCATCAATGAGCGATGCATGGCTGAGTCGATCGAGAATGACCAGATCCTCCGGACCCGCAAGGACGGGGATCGTGCCGACCGCGGCCGCATAGCCGCTCGAAAAGACCAGCGCCGCCTCCCGCCGCTTCCAGGAAGCCAGTCGGGCTTCGAGATCCCGATGGAGGGCTGCGTCCGGACAAAGGAGACGGGAGGCGGCGCCACCCGCCCCCTGCTCTCGCAAAGCCCGGCAGCCCGCTTCGATGACCTCCGGATGGCGGGAGAGCCCGAGGTAGTCGCTCGAGGCAAAGTTTCTCCAACCCGTCTCCGCTGCCCCAACCCGTTCTCCTTCTTCACCGGCAAGCCGCGGGAGCGAGCGGAGGAGCCCGGCCTCGGCGAGGCCCTTCAGCTCCCGTGCGAGCGCCGCACGCAACTCCCCGTTCATGAGAGCCAACGGCCCTCCGCCTTGAGCGCATTCCCGTGAACCATAAGGAAAAGCGGTTCCTCCCGGCTCTCGATGCAGGCTTCCCAAGGATTCGATCCGTTCGCCCACCGAAACGCCGCAAGATCCGCCCAGGCCCCGCTGCGGATTTCGCCCAAGGTCCCACGCATGCCCAGGGCTCGCGCCGGCGCCGCCGTGACCATCTCCCACCACCGTTCCGGCGGAATCCCAGGATGCCGTAAGCGCCCTTGACGAATCTCCTCCCGCAGGTCGAGCGTGTCGTTGCTGGCGAGGCTGTCCGTGGCCAGACAGACAGGGATCCCGAGCGAAAGCATCCGTTCGAGCGGGAAGGGCGCGTAGGAGAAGAAGGCATGGGACTTGGGGCAGTGGACGACCGAAAAATCCCGCTTGGCCAGAAGAGCCCAATCCCCATCGCAGAGATAGTTTAAGTGGACCAACAGCATGCCGGAAGCAAGGCTTCCCGTTCGATCGAGCCACTGGAGCGGGGAAAGCTCTTGGCCGGCCGAGAACGGCCTGCCAGCCTGGCTGACCAGGTCTAAAAGATCTCCGTTCCCTTGGCAGAACATCTCCCACTCCTCGGGGGATTCGGCGACGTGCGTGGTTACCGGAAGCCGGAAGCGCTCCGCACTCTGCCGGACCAGACGATAAAGCTCGGGGGAGACTGTGTATGGGGCATGCGGCGCCAGTCCCAGTCTGCCGAGCGGGACCGGAGGATTGTCGAAGAATCGCAGAACCGCGCACGCCGCATCCTGGGACCAGACGTGGGGACGGATGTCGATCAGCTCCAGGAACCACCAGCAGCGCAGAGGGAACCGTTCCGCCGACAGCAGGAGTTCGGGGTAGCTCTCCATGTTAGCGACCCCGGTCGTGCCGGACCGGGCGAGGAGACAGAAGCCCTCGTCGACCGCGGCTTCGAGCGACTCCCGATTCAAGGATGCCTTAAGGCGAAGGATCTCCTTGACCCATGCCGGGAAGGAAGCGGCCGCCAACTTCCCTCGAAGCCCCGTATAGTCGAGATGAACGTGGGCATTGATCAATCCCGGGGAGAGCACGGCATCGCCGAGGATCAGCCGCTCCTCTCCTGTCCTGAGAGGAATCTCCTTTGCCACCTGGACGATGCGGCTCCCTAACACGCGAACCATCCCCGGTACGAGAGCCTCTCCGGGTCCAAGCAAAACCGCTTTTGCGCAAAGGAGCATCCGTCGTTAACCCGCCTTGCTCGCCTGTCCCTCTTTTCGAGCCCCTCTCCCCTTCTCCGAGACAAAGAGGAGTCGAGGATGGCCGGCGGAAAGGCGCGGGAAGACCTTTCCTCCCCATCGACGCCAGACGTACTCGGCTCCGGCGCTCACCGCCCAGGCATAAAAGGCTCCCAGGATCCATCCCGCGAGAACATCGGAGGGATAGTGAACCCCGAGGTAGACCCGCGAGTAGCCCACGAGACCCGCCCAGATCCAAACCCAAGCCATTCGCGGGCCATAGACCGCGTTCGCCAGGTAGGCGAGCGCCGCATTGTTGGCCGCATGCCCCGAAGGAAACGACAGCCCCTGAGGCCCACGGCGTGGATTGGACCACGAAATTGTCCCTTCGTCGACTTCCCTGATTCCGGGCAGGACGGAAAACGGTCGTGGACGGTGGGTCAGATGTTTCAATCCGTCGGTCACTCCCACATCCCCCACAACGAGGCTGATCCCTACAAGGCCCAGGAAACAGCGTTCCCGAAAGCGCCCAAACGCGCTCATGAGCACCACTCCCGCCAGAACGATGCCTTGAAAGTGGTGGTAGTGGGAGACCAGAGGCATCCACCGGTCCAACAGGGGAGAGGTCCAGTGTGTGTTGATCTCGTAAAGGAGCCAGAGATCCCAACCCATATCATTTGTCCGTGCCGCCTCGTCCCCATGACAGGGAGCGAGTCCCCTTGGTACGTCACCGGCGATAGAGTCGCAAGGCATTCCCTACGACAAAAAGATCGGACAGCCCCATCGCCGCTGCGCAGACCGCCGGGGCGAGCACTCCGAAGATCGCCAAAGGGATCGCCGCCGCATTATAGAAAAAAGCCCAAAAGAGATTTTCATGGATCGTACGCAACGTCTTGGCGCTCAAAGAGAGGATTCCCGGGATCGCCTCGATGTCCTTCCGTAGAAGAATCATGTCGGCGGATTCCCGCGCGATATCCGTTGCCTGAAGGACCGCGATGCCAAGATCGGCTTGGGCCAGCGCCGGCGCATCGTTGATCCCATCCCCGACGAATGCGACTCCCCCGCCGTGGGATTGCAGCTTCTGCACGAGCTCGGCCTTGGCTTCCGGCCGCACCTCGGCAAAGGTCCGCTCCGCCGGAATCCCGACTTCCCGGGAGAAGGAGAAGGCCGCCTCGGCCCGATCGCCCGAAAAGAGATAGACCGCGTAACCCTGCTCCTGCAGTCCGCGCAGCACCGCGGCCGCCGAGGGCTTGGGCCTCGCAAGAACGGGCAGCGTTGCCAAGAGCTGCTTTCCCAGAGCGAGACCGAGCGTTCCGTTGGCTCCGCTCGCAGCCTCTTTTGGAAACACGACTCCCATCTCCTCAAGCCAGCGCAGTGAGCCGAGCCGCGCCGTCTCGCCTTGGTAACGGGCTCGCACTCCCAGCCCGCGCTCTTCTTCCCACTCTTCCAACTCTATCCCTTGGGCCTCCTCAAAATATCGGGAGACCGCCTGGCTTAGCGGATGGCGGCTCGGTGCCGCAAGCGCGCGCGCCAGCCTCGCGGCTTCCTCCGGAGCATCGCTGTAATAGACCGGCTTGCCCACCGTCGGCTCTGTGAGCGTACCAGTCTTATCGAAGACGATCTTCCGAATCCTGCCGCATTTCTCAAGCGCCTGCGCATCGCGCAAGAGCACGCCTCTGCGGGCCGCCACGTTAGCCGCCACGAGGATCGCTGCCGGAGTTGCCAGCCCCATCGCGCAGGGGCAGGCCACAACCAGAACGGATGCGGCGCGAAGGAGAGCCCTTTCCCAACCGAGACCGCCCCATGCCCAACCGAGCACGGTCCCCGCCGCCAGCGCCAGGACCGCGAGGACGAAGATGTTGCTGACCCGGTCCACGAGCCGCTGGATCGCCGCGCGGCTCTGTTGGGCCCGCTCGACGATCGCTGCGATATGGGCGAGCACGGTCTCCGACCCGGCGGCCGAAACCCGCATCACGATTCGCCGACTTACCTCGATCGTTCCGGCGTAGAGCAATCCCCCGGCCCCCTTTTCCACGAGTTCCGACTCCCCGGTCAACATGCTCTCATCGAGAATGGCTTTTCCTTCCTCGACAACCCCATCGACCGGCACGCGATCCCCGGGACCAAGAACCACCCGATCTCCCTTTCTCAACTGCTCGACCGAAACCTCTTCCTCTCTCCCGTCCGCGCCGCGTCGGCGCGCTTTCGGGGGCGTCAGAGACAAGAGGGTGCGCAGGGTCCGGGAGGCGCGAAGAGAGACGCGCGCCTCCAGCCAGTGTCCCACGCTCACCAGGGTGAGGATGGCAGCCGCCTCATCGAAATAGCCATGCACGAGAGCTCCCGGCCGGAGAAGACCATAGACGCTCAAGAGGAAGGCGGCCGAACTGCCCAACGCAACCAGCACATCCATGTCGAGCCGTCCGTGGCGGAGCTGGCGATAGGCTCCCTGATAGAATGGCTGCCCAGTAAAAAGCTGTACCGGAAGGGCTAAAGCAAACTCGACCCATCCGAGCCAGTGCGGATGGGGGGGGCCCCGAACGAGCCAAGGCAGGACGAAAAGGAGGGGAGTGAGAAGGCTCCCCACAAGCAGGCCCCGTTGCCAAGGGCCGGATGAGTCCTCCTCGTCCTCTGCGGGCTGCGCCTCATAGCCGGCTCGTTGCACCGCTTCCACCAGCGCGCTCGAAGAGGGTCCGCCCTCGCCGATCTCAACCGTCGCCCTTCCCTTCTCGAGATCGACCCGAGCCGAGGTTACTTTGGGGACCGCGCTCAGGGCCGTTTGCACATGGCGAGCGCAGTTCGAGCAGGTCATCCCGCCAATTCGCAGTCGGATTGTCATGCCACCACTATACCTGATCCTCTCCGGATCCAAAAAGGCCAAGGCGGGGACAACGCATCGATAGCGCCACCAAATGCGCGAAGCCGCTCTTCCGGATCAGAACAAGGCCCTCTACGCAAAACCGACGGAATCTGCTATCCGGCACGCTGGCTCAGCGAGTAGTGAGCAACTCGAGAATCTGAACCGCGTTCCAGGCCGCCCCCTTGAGGAGCTGGTCGCCGCTCACGAATAGGGCGAGCGAGCGCGGGTGCGAAGGATCTTCTCGAAGCCGACCGACCAGGATCTCTCGCTTACCCGCTGCGTCAAGAGGGGTGGGGAAGGAGTTGGTCTTGCGATCGTCGACAACCACGACCCCAGGAGCATGACGAAGCAGCTCCCGCGCCTCGCCCGCGGAGAGCTTGCGCCGGGTCTCCACCACGATCGCCTCGGAATGCGCCCGGAAGACAGGCACCCGAATGCAGGTCGCGCAGATTCCTAGGTTAGGCTCACCGAAGATCTTGCGGATTTCCTGCGCCACCTTGTTCTCCTCCTCGTTGAAGCCCGCTTCATCGACCGGACTATTGTGGGAAAAGACGTTGAAGGCGATCTGCTTAGGAAATACCTCCCTCTGAATCGCTTCTCCGGCCACGTATTGCCGGACTTGGGCGTCGAGCTCGGCGAGAGCTTTCGCACCCGCTCCGCTTGCCGCCTGGTAGGTCGCCACCACGACTCGCTCGACGACGGCGGCCTGATGAAGCGGCCAGACCGCGGTGGCGAGAATCGCCGCAGTGCAATTCGGATTGGCTACGATCCCCGCATGACGATTTAACGCCTTCGCGTTGACTTCAGGCACGACCAGCGGAACGTCGTCCGCCATTCGAAAAGCCGAGGAGTTGTCGATGACGACGGCTCCTCCCTTCGCCGCAACGGGAGCATACTGGCGGGAAACCGAGCTGCCTGCGCTAAAGATGACGTAATCCAGCCCGGTCAACGCCTCGCCGCTGACCTCCTCCACCCGAACCGGCTCATGACGAAATGAGAGACTTTGGGCCGCGGATCGGGCCGAAGCAAAGAGACGCATCTCGGAAATCGAGAGATCTCCCTCCTCCAAGAGGCGAAGAGCCTCCCGCCCGACCGCGCCCGTCGCCCCGACGATTCCAATTCGCAGGCCCATGTGCTCGGGTTCGCGCTCTGCGGCCTACGACAAACTTCCCTTCTCCCCAGGCTTTCCTTCCAAGGAGATAAGTGGCTTTGCCCCTTCGCCGCCCTTTCCCCCTCGCGGCGGCGCAACTTCCCGGCCTGCCGGGACCAGCATCTTGAAAAATGAGCCGGTCTCCGGTCTCTCGACCTTGTCGGCTTGAAGGCTTTCGGATTTCCCTACGAAGACCGCTCCCTGCTCGATGGCTAGGGCTCCCGTCTGCACGTCACCGAAGACGCGAGCCGACCCCACCATTTCAAGCCGCTCCCGGGCGAGGATGTT
>JBFXFN010000032.1:14124-27832 GCA_050179015.1 Methylacidiphilaceae bacterium
CGGCTTGAAGGCTTTCGGATTTCCCTACGAAGACCGCTCCCTGCTCGATGGCTAGGGCTCCCGTCTGCACGTCACCGAAGACGCGAGCCGACCCCACCATTTCAAGCCGCTCCCGGGCGAGGATGTTCCCGAACACCTGACCGCGCACGACTACTTTCTTCGCGCGAATGTCGGCTTTGACCAGAGCGGTGTCGCCGATCACCAGGGTCCCGTCTTCGGAGAGAATCTCTCCCTCCAGCCTCCCGTTGAGTTGAAGCTCCCCCGTGAACCCAACGGTTCCACGGAACTCGGTATCCCGCGTGAGGACCGTCACCTTGGGGCCGGGAAGTTCATTTTCGTTACGCGCCGCATCGGAGGAGATATTCATAAGACGCAAAAACCGAGGTTTATTCGATCTTAGAAGAACGCAGCCGCCTCGCTCTTTTCAATCTCTTTTTTTGCCGGCATTTTCCCCGACGCTGGCTTTCGCGCCGTCGTCATCTCCGGTTCAAGAGAGTCGAGCCTGGGATACTCGACCAAAACTCCTCGATCAACGCCAGCGTGTCGTCGAACGGCCCCGCCCACTACTCATGAGCATGAAACCGACGGATGGCGTCGAGGTTCCTCCAGGACTCCTCGGTGACCGGATAATCGCTCTTTAAATCGGTCAGGCAACCGCTCGAAGCCCTGATCGCGTTTTTCGAAGAAAGATCAGCAGAAGGCTTCATCACATATCTTACCAGTAGGTACACGAGCGCTTGTCGTCAATGCCGAAGTGCGCGACAAAATTGCAGCAGCCCTACTCGAAGGGGGATCCCGCCTAGAATCAGATTCTCTCGCTCTCCATCCGAAAAGGGCGCTAAGATCCCTCTCCCGATGACGGGCGCTGGACAAAATCCGCCTCCGCGGGCCGGCGGCCCCGGGACGAGAAGCTTGCCTCGGCGCATCGGCCTGCTGCTTGGGACCGTTGCTTGCCTTGGGTTGCTCGTTTTCGCCGGAGGTCCCTGGGCCGGACGGAGGGTCCGAGACAATACCTCCGAGATTCTCACCTGGCTCGCCCGCCATCTCGATCTTCCCCTGGACATCGGGTCGACCGAGTGGCTCTCCCCGACATCCTTCCGCCTCCATGAGGTCTCCCTGGGAGACGTCGGCCAGATCTCCGATGTCCTGATCCGGTGGAGGTGGGATGACCTTCTCCTACGACAGAGGCTGAACTACGTCGAAATTCATTCGCCCACCGTCTGGAGTTCGGCCCTGATCGCTTTTCTGGAAAGAGAGAAGAAGGGAGGACGCCCGAATCCCTGGCTCCAGATCCTTCCCAAGCCCCGCTTTCAAATTGACACGGTTCGAGTAGCTCGGGCCACGATCAACATCGATCGACTCGCTCCCCACCTGCCGCCGATTCCCTTGGCGTTAGGCTTTCACGGGCAGCCGATCGAGATCCACGACATCCCGGTCGCCGGCCTGAATGAGGACGATCGCCTCATCAATGTCGCCGAGAGCCGGAATGTGGCGATCTATTCTCCGTACGATCCCTTGTCCAAGATCCTCACCATCGAGTCGCTCCGGATTAAGTTTTCCTGGAGGGGGCTTTCGGAACACCGAGTCGATCAGCTGGCGATCTTCGCTCCGGTGCTCTATCTCGGCCCCGACCTCTTCTGGTATGTCGAACAGTTGCGCAAAGAGGAGGAGATCCGGAGAAAGAGGCGGCGCGAACGAGCCCTGGAGCAGTGGACCGCCGACAAGGTGCTCGTCCGAGGAGGACAGTTTGTTATCAGCGCCTTTGGAGCTCCAGGAGTCGTCCTTCCCTTTCTCTTTGGTCTGAGCTCCGAGAATCTTCCCCTCAACGACTGGACCCAGGCAAGCCTCAAGAACGACATCGAGATCATGCCGGGGCGAATCGAGTATCCCTCTTATCATGTCCTGCTCGATGTGCGCCGAGGGCGCCTCTCGTTTAACTTGCCGCTGAGCGAGCACAAGGCAAACAATCTGGTCCACACGATCTTTTTTCGTGAGGTTTCCTGGCGCGGGATCACCGCCACCGACGATTGGCTCGACGTGACTTTCAACAGCGGCGGCATCTTCGGCCACTTTGGAGGAAAGCTCTACGGCGGATACGGACAAGGAGGATTCTCCATCCTGTTTCAGAAGGACTTCCCGTGGAACGGATGGGTTCATCTCAACGGAGTCCCCGTCGAGCCCATCGCCCGGCAGCTCACGAGCGACCGCTTTTCCTTGGCCCTGACCGGAACGGCGGATGGCCGCCTTCACCTGAAGGCGCGGGGAACGAGCTTTCAAAACGCCTTCGGCTTTTTGACGCTCGACGGTCCAGGCAGGCTGGAGATACGCGAGATCGACGCATTTCTCCAACGCCTTCCCGCCGACTGGACGCCAACCAAGCGGCAGCTCATCCAGATCCTTGCCCAATCTGTCCGCAACTATGCCTACTCCGTCGGCTTTCTTTCGCTCTCCTACGCCCTGCCGGAAAGTCGCCTCCGGTTGGAGCTGCGCGGGCCCGACGGGAGGAGAAACATCAAGATTCGCTGGAAGCAGGATCCCCGGATGGGAGGACCGATCGCAAGCGGCTTGTCTCTCGAACAAAATTCTGATGAGTTGCCGGAGAAGACGAATGGAGAGCATTCCCCCATCACCCCGTAAGGGATGGCTGTTTATCGGCATTCCCCTGCTGCTCATCGGCTGCTCTCCGACCGTCCGCGTGACGACCCCGGAGCCGGTACGCATCAACGTTCACATGGGGGTAGAGGTGACCGAAAAACAGAGCGCCCACGCCGCTCCCGTTGCGCCGGAGGTTGCGGAACGACGGCGGCTTCGTTCGGGAGAAATTCAAGGCTTGAAAAATGCAGGCGTGATCGGAGAAGATCGCGACGGGTTTCTTGCGGTCGTCCACCCGCCGGCGGATGCTTCTTACAAGCAATTCGCCGATCATGTCGTCCAGGACGAGAACCGAGACCGGCTGAAGCTCTACATGGCCCAAACGAAATTGCAGGGAAAGACCTTCGAGGAGATCCAGGACGAGTATGCGCGGCGCTGGGCTAGGCGCGCATTCCCCGGAGAATATGTGCAGCAGCCGGATGGAGCGTGGGGTCGCAAATAACGATCCGATGAAATCGGGCATTCTCCGGTTGGGGATCGCCGCACTGCCTCTCGTCCTCACGGCTCTAGCCTCTCCATCCCAGGTGGCGGCTCAAAGCGACCCGGAATACCCGCTTCCCAACCAAACTGAACCGGCGAGCAGCGCTCCCGAGCGGGCACCCTCGGAAGCCCCTCTGCATCCCGTCCAGATGGGCCCAACGGACCCCTCCCCGCCTGGGCAGGTTCCTGCGGGCGGCGATTCGCCTCGGACCGGACAGGAGGCCCCTTTCGATCCCACCGGAGGGCTCCGGCCATTCCTCGACTCGTTGCCGGACAAGATCCGGAAGAGCATCGAACACCGCCTTAACAAGAAGGCGACCCACGCGCTGGTCGGCAGAACGGATTCGCTTGACGGAACCTACGTGCTCATTCATGAAAGGCCGCCCCCGCCGCGCGTTCCCCTCGTCCACGTCTTCCTGCTGGCAAACGGGAAGGTCCGGCCGCTTTTTACCAGCACCACTCCCTTTCGGATTCCCGCGAGCGTTCGTCTCTCTCGGGAGGACAAGATGTCTCTCCTCCTCTCCTACATCTTCTACCAGCAGGCTAACCGGGTTCCCCCGGTCCTCTCCCAGGAAGCGCGGCCGCCCGCTCGATGATGCCGGAAAACAAGCGGTCTTTCTTTCCTCGGGGGGCAGAAAGTTGTTTTTCCTTGATCGAGACGGTGAATCGCCTCATTTGACCAAGAATTCCCATGCGGTTCGTCGAGCGCCCAAAACGGCAGCCCCTCATTAATCTTGTGTCTCTGATCGACATTCTGTCGATCGTGCTCCTTTTCTTCGTCGTCACGACGACCTTTCAACGGGAGGAACCGGCGGTAAAGATCGACCTGCCCCAGTCGGCCAACGCCAAGCCGGTTCGCGCGGATCTCCCCCGCATCCTCTACGTGACCGAAGACGAAAAGGTTTTCTTGGACGACAAGCCGATCGAGCCCACGGAACTGGGGCGCCTCCTCAAGGAGACCCTCGCCAGATCTCCGGAAACCAAGATCGCCTTGAAGGCCAGCAAGAAGGCTCCGTTTGAGATCATTCTTAAGGTCATGGATGCCGCAAAGGTTGCCGGCATTGTCAATCTGCCTACGTTTACGGTAGAACCAAAGTCTTCGCAAAGTCAGCAGCCGTGATTCTCCCGATCGCTCTCTTCGGCAATCCGATTCTTCGTCGGCCTGGCGCGCCCGTTCGGCGCTTCGACGCGGAACTTCGCGAGTTCGCCGAGGACATGCGGGAAACCATGACCGCCAACCATGGGGTAGGACTCGCCGCTCAGCAGGTGTCCAAGGCTCTGCTCCTCGCGGTGATCGACATCACCGCAGCCAAGACTTCCTCCACGATGATCATCCGTGGCGAGTCCGTGCCGGTGGAAGAACAGATGCCCCTATTCCTGGCCAATCCCGTTCTTTCATTGACGAAGTCGAAGGAGATCGGAAACGAGGGGTGCTTGAGCTTCCCCGGGCTCCGGATCGACGTCTCGCGTTCCCGGCGCGTTTCAGTGCGTGCGCAAGACCTTCAAGGCAACCCCCTCGTCTTCGAGGCGAGCGGCTTTCTCGCCGTGGTGATTCAACACGAGGTCGACCATCTCCACGGAAAGCTCTTTATCGACTATCTCAAGCCCGCGCAGCGAAACGCGATCAAGGATGATCTCGCCCGGATCCGGCAGGGCCTGCCGGCCGTAAGCTCAGAATAGAGCCGACCGGGAACTCCTCGTTTTGTCCGCTGCTCCGGCCTTTCCGTGGCGGCCGCTCTCAAGGTCCAGGGAGGACATTCTGCAACCCTGGATATCTTATCCAAGCAACAGAGCAGCAGCTACCGGGCATTTTGTGTTTTTCCGATGCGCCGCTTGCAGTGAACTACTCCATCCCATAGCCGTGAGGCTTGAATCGAGCAGTTCAGGAGAGATCCTTGTCGCGCAAGAAGGCTTCGAGCTCATCGGCGCCGAAGTCGGCGAGGATTTCGTCCCCCCACTCCATGGTAGGGGCTTGGGATTGGCCGGAAATGGCCTTCATCCGGCGATAGGCCTCCGCATTGCGCAAAACATCGATCCGATCATAGGAGATCCCATACCGCTGGAGTAGGGCCTCCACCTCGGAACACCAGGGACAACCCGTTTTCACGTAGAGCGTTACTCGTTGCATGGATCAAGATGGCTTTTTCCTCGATAACATTTTCGTTGCCGAAATGGATTTTGCTTCCGCTGCAAAAGACGGAAAAAGTTAGACGAGCTACGGCGAGCCGGCGAACCGTCGGACAACCTCGGCGGCCGACATCTGCAACCCGGTAAAAAAGGGGCCGAACTCCCCATAATGGGCGCTCACGGGATCGAAGCGCATTTCCGCCACAATCGCTTTTACCTCATAGGGATCCTGCGCGAACAGAGTCACGCCCCACTCCCAGTCGTCCAGCCCGGTTGAGCCGGTGACATATTGGATCACCCGGCCCGCATAGCGCCTCCCGATGCGGGCGTGGCCCTGCATCAGCTCCTTTCGTTCCGGAAAGGGGAGAGCATACCAGTTGGCGCCCGTTTCCCTCTTCTTGTTCATCGGATAAAAGGCGAAGAAGCGCCATTCGGGCAAGGTCGGATAGAGCCGAACCTCCGTGTAGTAGCGACTCCGCTCGCGGAAGGCGTTCATCTTCTCCTCGAATTCCGGCGACCCGGGAACGAGACCCTCTTGCGAAGCGAGCTGATCGGCGCGCTCCTCTTCCGACATCGTATAGTCGGAGCGCTCGGTCATTGAGAAGAAGGAAAAGAGCTTCGTCCACCCATATCTCCCGAGCAGCGCCCCAAGGCGTTTTTCCCAGCCATGCAGCCGATAGAGGTCGGAGGAGAGAAAAAGAAAGCCCAGATCCGCCCGCCCGATCAGCGAAAGGGTAGCCACCTGGGATCGCTTAGCTTCCCGGGCCTCCTCAAGCAGCGCTTCCACCCCCTCCAGCA
This sequence comes from Methylacidiphilaceae bacterium, assembly GCA_050179015.1. Taxonomy (GTDB): domain Bacteria; phylum Verrucomicrobiota; class Verrucomicrobiia; order Methylacidiphilales; family Methylacidiphilaceae; genus Methylacidimicrobium. The sequence goes on from JBFXFN010000032.1 coordinate 20,182, forward strand.
GCGCCTTCGCAGAGGTCTCCGCCCCGAGGAGGGAGTGAGGCTCGAAACGATAAAAAAGATGAAGAACGAAGAGCCCTTCCTTGGGCTCTAGACTCTCGGTCGTTGATTGGATCACCACCCGCCGATCTTCGCGAAAAATAGTGAAGAATGCCAACCGAAACGATTATGGGCGAGCACGCGAAGAGCGGGCCTAGTTCGGGCAAAAGAATGTTCTCTGTCGTTGTTTGACAGCTGTTTATGGCATATCTGCCGGCGCCCGTTGCGGGGCGTCCACATTTCTGCTATTCTTGGCGAGCATCATGGATAGCTCCAGCCAGAGCGGCCCACCCGATCCGGCTTTCCCAACGTTTGGCTCTCGAGCGCAGGCCTCTCTCCCGCCCCGGCAAGGCCCGCCGCAGGTCGACACGGAAGGGCCTTCGCCAGGCCGGTCAGCCCCCGAAATTTCCCAAACCTCGCTTTCCGAGCCGGAGGCTCTCCCTGTCCAAACTCGCATCCTCCACCAGCCCGAGGAAGAAGATGGCGACGGGGCCTTCCCTCTTTCCGCGGAAGGACTCGTCAAGCAGTTCGGTCCCAGGCGAGTCGTTAATGGAGTCGACCTCCATGTCCGACGCGGAGAGATCGTAGGACTTTTGGGACCCAATGGGGCCGGAAAGACAACAACCTTTTACATGCTCGTGGGCCTCGTCCAGCCGACCCAAGGGGACGTCTTCATCAACGGACGGAAGGTCACGCGGATGCCGATGCACCGGCGGGCGAGCATGGGGCTGGGCTACCTTCCACAAGAGGAATCGATCTTTCGAAAGCTGACGGTCGAAGAGAACCTGATGGCGATCTTGGACTTTCTCGACGTCGACGCAGAGGAGCGGTCGACTCGGTGCGAAGCACTCTTGGAGGACTTCGGCATCGCCCATCTCCGCCGCACCACGGCGCTGGCGCTGAGCGGAGGAGAAAAGCGGCGGCTGACCATCGCTCGCGCCCTGGCCACGGCGCCCACCGTCCTTCTCCTTGACGAACCGTTCAGCGGCGTCGACCCTCTCGCCGTCGACGACCTGCAACAGATCGTCCTCGGCCTGCGCAATCGGGGCTTGAGCGTGCTCATCAGCGACCACAATGTCCGAGAGACCCTAGCCATCGTCGATCGCGCCTACCTCGTCTGCGAGGGGCGAGTGATGAGCCACGGCTCCAGCGACTTCCTGATTAACGATCCGGTCACCCGAGAGCTCTACCTCGGTCCCCGTTTCTCGATGTGAGCAGGGAGGACCTCCAATGGATGTGGAGCCGGCTGGTTCCTGGAAAGTTGGCCGACTGCTGGGTGGAGCGTCTCCATTTTCTGAAACCCGGCTCGCTCGTCCTCCACCGACTGGCGGGCAGGACGACCGCGCGGCTGGAAGCCTATCTGCCCAATCTTTCGACGGGCCGCAAACTCCTCGCCGATTACGGGGGAAAGCTCCGCAAAGTCTCCTCTGTTTGCCCCGCCGCCCCGACCCCGAGCAAGCCCATTCGGATCGGGGGAAAACTCTGGATTGTGCCGGAAACAGAAAGCGGCGGGGAGGATGCTCCGCCCGACAGGCTCCGCTCCCTTACCATTCCTGCCGCTATGGCCTTTGGCACCGGGAGACATGCCACGACCGGAATGATCCTGCGGGAAATGGCGGCGCACCCCGATTGGAGCAAGAGCCGCGTGCTCGACATCGGCACCGGCAGCGGCATCCTGGCGCTGGCCGCCCGCCGGCTGGGAGCAATCCACATCTGGGCGTTAGATACCGATCCCTCGGCCCTAGTGGTGGCCCGCCGGAACGAGGCGGCCAATTTCCCCTCCGCCGCCATCCGATGGGTTGAAGCGGATCTCGTCCGCTGGCGAACAAGGGGAAGGTTCGACCGGATCGTCGCCAACCTCTATCTTGGCCCGCTTTTGCAAGGGGCGCCGCGGCTCGCGGCTTGGCTCGCTCCCCAAGGCCTTCTCTTGGTCAGCGGCCTCCTCCGGGAACAGGCTCCGGAGGTTGAGGCGCGCTTCATTCAGGAAGGCCTTCTTTTCCAAGGGATAAAGCGCCGAGGCAGATGGACGATGCTGCGCTTCGAGGCGCCTCTCCATTGTCATCCGCCGAAATGCCCGCTATCTTGACCCGGCCGTGATCGATTATGGGAATCTCCTCAATGAAGAGCAGCGGGAGGCGGTTACCGCCGCTCCGGGGCCGATTCTGGTCGTGGCGGGGGCGGGGAGCGGAAAGACCCGGGCACTGACCTACCGGGTCGCCTATCTTCTGGATAACGGCGTCGAGCCTTCCCGCATCCTTCTGGCCACCTTCACCAACAAGGCCGCCCGGCAGATGCTCGAGCGGGTGAGTCGGCTGATTCCCCAGGGAACCGAAGCCATTTGGGGAGGAACCTTCCACCATCTCGCCCACCGGCTTCTCCGCCGCCATGCCGCTCTCGCCGGCTACGACCCGAGCTTCACCATCCTGGATCGGTCCGACTCGGCCGAGCTCTTATCCGAGTGCTACGACGAGATGAAGCTCTCCCGAAGCGAACTCCACTTCCCTCGGCGTGAAGGAGCCCTCGAAATCTTCGGGCTTGCAGCGAACCGGGAGACGGCGCTGGAGCAGTTGATCACCGAAGAGTTCCCCCATTTCGCGCAGCAGACCGACCGGCTCATCGAACTCGCACGCCTCTACCGCACGCGAAAGCAAAAGGCGTCGGCGGTCGACTACGACGATCTTCTTTCGGAAGCCGTCCGGCTGCTGCGCGAGCAAGCCCAGCTTCGAGAAGAGTATCAAGACCGCTTCCACCACATTCTGGTCGACGAGTATCAGGATACGAGCCGTCTGCAGGCCGACTTCATCCACCTTTTGGCATCCGGCTACCGGCAGATCATGGCTGTGGGAGACGACGCGCAATCGATCTATTCCTGGCGCGGGGCCGATATCCGGAACATGCTGGCCTTTCCGGAACGCTATCCCGACTCCCGGATCCTCTATCTACGCGCCAACTATCGCAGCACCCCCGAAATTCTTTCCCTGGCCAATGCTGCGATCGCCGCTAACCGCTTCCAGTTCCGCAAAGAGCTCGCGCCGGTTCGGCAGGGTAATCGGCTCAAACCTGCAGTCGTCTGCTGCCCGACCGCGGGTGCGCAAGCCTCCTTCGTCGCCTCCCAGGTCCAGGAGCTGCAACGAGGAGGAATCCCGCCGGAAGAGATTGCCATTCTCTATCGCGCCCATTTCCACGCGCTCGAAGTCCAGCTCGAGCTGACTCGCGCCGGGATTCCCTTCGAAATCACAAGCGGGCTACGCTTTTTCGAGCAAGCCCACCTAAAAGACGTCGCCGCCTTCCTGCGGCTTGCGACAAACCCGCGCGATTCGGTCGCCTTTTCCCGAGTGGTTCGGATGCTGCCGGGGGTCGGGGAGAAGACGGCGCATCGCCTCTGGGACGATTTCTCCCGGAAGGCAAATCTCGCCTCCGTCGTCCCGCCCAAGTCGTGCGCAACGCTATGGAATCAGTGGGTTTCGCTCCAACGGGAGATCGCATCGCCTGAACTTCGATGTCTGCCCGCCGTACAGATCGAGAAGGTGATCGACGGCTTCTATCGCGAGATCGTCGAATCGCAGCATGCGGATGCGGCCCATCGTTTAGAGGATCTTTCGCAACTCGCCTCATTTGCGGCCGAGTTTCCGGACACCGAGAGCCTGCTTACCCAACTGACCCTCTTGACCAATACCGATCGTCCGAATTCTCGGGAGGGAGTCCACCTTTCCACCATTCATCAGGCCAAAGGGCTCGAATGGCGCGCGGTCTTCGTCATCATGCTCGCCGACGGGCTCTTCCCCTCCTCGCGCTCCGCCGAATCCCTCATCGGGGAAGAAGAGGAACGCCGGCTCTTCTATGTAGCGACCACTCGAGCCCGGGACGATCTCTTCCTGGTCTATCCGCTCTACCGCGCCTCCCAGTATGGAGAGAACTCGCTCCGCCCCTCCCGCTTTCTTGCGGAGATTCCGCGGGGGCTTTACCGCGATCTCCGCACCGCGCGCATTGGATGAAGCAAGGCAGGACCATTGGGAGGACGCGTCCGATCGACGGAGGGGCGAAAAAGCATTTCGGCGATCGCGCGCCAATCGAGTAGTTTTTAAGAGAGCATGGCATCCATCGATTTTGTCCATCTCCACGTCCATTCCGACTACAGCCTGCTCGATGCCACCTGCCGGATCCCGCAGATCGTCCAAGCCGCAAGGGATGCCGCCATGCCGGCAGTCGCGCTGACCGACCACGGCAACCTGTTTGGCGCCATCGAATTCTACAAGGCTTGCCGCTCGGCGGGGATCCGGCCCATTCTCGGATACGAAGCCTACCTGGCGAGGGAGAGCCGTTTTGTCCGGAAGGGCGGCCAGGCCGGAACGAGCCACATGACCCTCCTGGTTCGAAACCAAGAGGGCTATCACAACCTGCTCCGTCTGGCGACCGCGGCCTATTTGGAGGGCTTTTATTACAAGCCCCGCATCGACAGGGATCTTCTGCGCGAGCATGGGAGGGGACTGATTGGCACGAGCGGCTGCTTGAAAGGGGAAATCCCTCAGCGGCTCCTCGAGGGGGACGTCGACGGCGCCCGTCAGGCGATCGAAACGCTCGCCTCCTGCTTCGAACCCGGCTGCTTCTATCTCGAAATCCAGAACCATGGGCTGCCGGAGGAAGCGGTCGTCCGGGAAAAGCTCGCCGAGCTTTCCGGCGAGTTCGGGCTGCCCCTGGTCGCCACCAACGACGTCCACTACATCGAAAGGGACGATGCCGCCGCCCACGATGCGCTGCTCTGCATCGGAACCGGCGCCCGGCTGAGCGATAGCTCGCGCAAGCGGTATGGGGCTCCTGAGTTCTTCTTCAAGCCAGCCGAGGAGATGGCCCGCCTCTTCCCCGATCATCCCGATGCCCTCGCCAACAGCGTCCGTATCGCCGAGAGCTGCCATCTCGAGATCGAGCTGGGAGGCACCCGTTACCCCTCCTTCCCTCCGCCAGCCGGAAAGAGTCAGGCGGAGCACCTGCGGAATCTTTGCGAGAAGGGCCTGAAAGCGCGCTACGGAAAGCCGGGCGAAGAACTGCGCCGCCGGCTCGACTATGAGCTCGGGGTGATCGAAAAAACCGGCTTCGTCAGCTACTTTCTCATCGTCTGGGACTTCATCGATTATGCCAAACGGCAGGGGATTCCCGTGGGACCGGGCCGCGGCAGCGCCGCCGGCAGCTTGGTCGCCTACGCGCTCGGGATCACCGACATCGACCCCATTCGATACGGGCTCGTTTTCGAGCGCTTCCTCAACCCGGAGCGGATCTCCCCGCCCGATATCGATATCGACTTCTGCTACAACCGGCGGCCGGAGGTGATTCAATACGTCCGCGAGAAGTACGGCGCAGGCTCCGTCGCCCAGATCATCACCTTCGGCACGTTGGGGGCGAAGATGGCCGTGCGGGACGTCGCCCGCGTCTTCGGGCTCTCCTACGGGCAGGCCGACCGCCTGGCCAAGATGATCCCCACCGATCCCTCGATGACCTTGGAGCGAGCCCTTCGAGAGAGCCCCGATCTTAGAGCCGAAAGCGAGCACGACGAAGACGCGCGGGAAGTGCTGCGGCTCGCCCAGCGCCTGGAAGGGTTGGCGCGGCAGCCGGGCGTTCATGCCGCCGGAGTGGTGATCGCGCCAGCCGATCTCGTCCACTTCGTCCCGCTGGCTCGGGGAGAGCAGGGCGAAACGGTTACGCAGTGGTCGATGGAGCCGCTGGCCGACATCGGCCTGCTCAAGATGGACTTCCTCGGTCTCAAGACGCTCACGGTCATCGCCGACGCCCTCTCCGCGATCCAACAGACGGGCCTTTCGCTCAAGCCCGGCTCGATTCCGCTCGACGACCCCGCTACCTACGATCTTCTCTCCGCCGGAAAGACAGTTGGGATCTTCCAGCTGGAATCTCCCGGAATGCTCGATCTCTGCCGCCGGCTCAAGCCGCGCAACATCGAGGATGTGATTGCCCTGGTCGCCCTCTACCGCCCCGGACCGATGGAGAACATTCCGGCCTACGCCGACCGGAAGCTGGGCAAGATCCCCATCGAGTATGCCCACCCCTTGCTCGAGCCGATCCTCAAGGAGACCTACGGAGTCATGATCTACCAGGAGCAGGTCATGCAGGCCGCCAGCATCCTCGCCGGCTATTCGCTCGGGCAGGCGGACCTTTTGCGACGCGCCATGGGAAAGAAGAAACCCGAGGAGATGCGCACGCACCGCGAACTCTTCGTGCGCGGCTGCTGGGAAAAGAACCGGATCCCGGAAGAGCAGGCGGGGCGGATCTTCGACACCCTCGAAAAGTTCGCGGGCTATGGCTTCAACAAGGCCCACAGCGCCTGCTACGGGCTCCTTGCCTATCAGACCGCCTATTTGAAGGCCCACTACCCGGTCTTTTTCTTGAGCGCCCTCCTATCCAACGAGATGGGGGACAGTGACAAGGTGGCCTCGCTGGTCGCCGAAGCAGGCCGGATGGGGATTCCCATCCTTCGCCCCGATGTCAATCGGAGCGATGCGCGCTTCACGGTGGAAGGGGGCGGCATCCGGTGGGGCCTGGCGGCGATCAAGAACGTCGGAGTCGGTGCGGCGGATGCCCTGGTCCAGGCACGGAGACAGAAGGACTTCTCCTCCTTGTCCGACCTCTGCCTCCGCACGACGGGAAGAGCCGTGAACCACAAGCTTCTGGAAAGCCTGATCAAGGCGGGTGCCTGCGACGGCTTTAACCGATCGCGAGCGCAGCTCTGCTCCGAAATCGATCAAGCCCTCTCTGCGGCGGCAACGGTGGCCCGAGAGCGGGCCGAAGGACAAGGCTCCCTTTTCGACCTCTCCTCGCCCGCAGCACCGCGCGCCGACACGGGTCTTCCCGAGTTTCCTTCCTCCCAAAAGCTCCGCTTCGAGAAGGAGCTCTTGGGCGTCTATCTGTCCGGTCATCCGGTCGAAGAGTTCCGACGGCGGCTCCAACCGTTCCAGACCGAGAAGATCGACGCCCTCCCGGCTCTTGCCGAAGGCACCCCGGTTCGGTTGGCCGGAATCCTCGCGCGAGTCGAGGTGCGGAAGTCTAGCCGGGACGGCCGCCCATTTGCACGGCTCCAGATGGAGGATTCGGCGGCTTCGATCGAGGCAATCGTCTTCCCCGACCTCTACGCCTCGCTTTCCAAAGGATGGGAGCCGGGCGAGATCGCAATTCTCTCCGGCACGGTCTCTCGGCGAGACAATGGCATCAGCGTGCGCGCCACGGACCTTCTTTCCCTCGCGGAAGCTCAGGAAAGGCTGGTCGAGGCTCTTCTCCTCCACCTCTCTCTCGAAGGCGGGTCGCCCGAACGCTGGCAGGAGATCAGCCGTATCCTCACCCGTTGGCCCGGCAAAATCGCGGTGCGCCTCCTCTGCCGTCGAGCGGATGGCGCCTTCGCGGAGATCGAAACCTCCCGAAAATTTTTCGTCCAGGTGAATCAGCGGCTTCTGGATGCCCTCGAAGAAACCTTGGGCCCCGACGCCGTGGAGCTTCTCGTCTCCTCCCGAATCCCGATTCGCGTCTCCTCCCGCCGGGAGCTACGGCAAAGAAAGCCGGACACACCTCCCCGCCGCTCTTCCACTTCTTTTGTAAGTCCACCTTCATGAACAGA
>JBFXFN010000033.1:0-26668 GCA_050179015.1 Methylacidiphilaceae bacterium
ATCCCAACGTTGCAGCGTGTTTACGCTCCGACCGATCAGCGCGCCAAACTGCTTCGGCGAATATATGTTTGCCATGAATATATTTATCTATGTTTGCAGCGCAATATCAATAACTATTGTTTACTCCCCCTCTTGCTTTAAAATAATACATACATATAATGACTAAATGCTCCCACCGCAGCTTCTCGAGATCGGTGGCCGATTGGGCCTCCTCGGTCTGCCTCAAGCGCCTCTGCGGAAGCGGCTCTCTTTCCTGGAGAAGAGTCCCGACCCCTGGTTGCGGCGAGGAATCCTCTCCCACGCCCTTACCGAGGTCGTGGCTCCCGGACCGGGAGGAGGGCTCTTGCTTTCGGCCGCTCTCCGCTTCTCTGCCCAGAGCGGTCTTCCGGTGGCGCTGATCGATGGAACCGATGCGTTCGACCCAAAGACTACTCTGGCAAGCCCCATGCCTTCCCTGCTCTGGGTCCGCTGTCGCCTTCCCCGGGAGATCCTCTTCGCAACGGACCTCTTGCTCCGGGACGGGAGCTTCCCCTTAGTCTGGATCGATCTTTCCCGGCTGGCGCTCAAAGAGCTTTTCCGGATTTCCGCAACGACCTGGCACCGCTTCGGGCGCCTGGCGGAAAAGAGGGGCGCGGCGGCCCTCCTTCTTACCCCTTTCTCGCTGATTCCCGCGGTCCAAGAACGCTACCGCATCGAGATCCCTCTCTCCCTGGCCTGCGCGGAAGAGCCGAGAGAAACCCTCTGGCAAAGCCTCCGACTCAAGCCCTTGAAACTCTCCGGCCCAAAGGACCAAGAGCCGGGCTCCCTTCTTCCGGCGTCCTCCGGATAAAGGCTCCGAGGCAATCTCATGTTTGCCGCTCTCCGGCTGCCCCGATTTTTTCTCCAAGCGGCTCTCCGTCCCCATCCCGAGCTTGGACGGGGGCCGGCGGCTCTCGTGGACGGGGACGGCCCAAAGGCCCAGGTCCGGGAAGTCAATGAGAGAGCCCGAGCGGAGGGAGTCGAGATCGGGATGTGCCCGGCCCAGGCGCAAGCCCGCTCCCCGCGCCTGCTCTTTCTTTCCCGGAACCGGGAAGAGGAAGAAGAACTCCGCCGCTTCCTTCGGGATTCGGCTTACGCCTGCTCGGGCCAGGTCGAAGAGAGCTCTCCAGGGCTCTGCACCCTGGATCTACGCCGCCACCCAAAATTTCGGACGGGAGAATGGAAGGCTTTTGGGTCGGGTCCCGATCCTTCCGACCCCACGAACCTTCCCTCTCTCTTTCAAGCCCGCGGCCTTCTCCTCCAAGTCGGAATCGGCCCCACGCCCGAGCTGGCCCTTTGGGCCGCCCGGGTGGCCCGTCCTTGGCGGATCATTCAGAAGGGGGAAGAGATCGCGCACGAGCTCCCCATCGAGGAGGTTGCCCCCAACCCCGAGTTCGCCTCCCTGCTTCGCCAATGGGGAGTGGCGACTCCAGCCGCCTTGACCGCCCTGCCCCGGGAGGGCCTCGTCGAGCGGCTGGGCGCAGAGGGTCTTTCCCTCTGGGAGCAGGTTCAAGGAAAGGAGGGCCGCCTCTTGCATGCCCCCCTTCCGGAGGAGCCTTTTGAGGCGAGCGAGGAGTGGGAGCGACCGATCGAGGAGATCGCTCCGCTTCGCAAAACCCTCCACTCTTCCCTGAACGTCCTCGGCGAGAAGCTGGAGCGGAAGGGTAAGGCGGCCGCTTCCCTTTGGCTCGCCCTCCTTCCGGAGGGAGAGGCCGCGCAGGAATATCACTTTCCGGTGCCGGCCCCGACTGCGGAGCCGCAAAAGCTTCTTGAGCTTCTCGACCCATTTCTGGAGAACCACCATACCTCCTCTCCCCTGATTGGCTTTCGGCTCCGGCTTATCCCTGCTCTTCCCCCCTGGCACCAGCCAACCTTGGAAAGACGGACGATTCTCGACCCCGCTCGCCTTTCGGCGACCTTGGGGCGCCTCTTGGCGCTCCTGGGGGCGGACCGGGTGGGCCTTCCTCTCCCCTCTCCCGGCCATCGGCCGGAGGCCTTTGACTGGAAGCCCTTCGATCCGCTGTTTTCCCCAACTCCTCCCTCTTCTTCGGCTCCCCCGCTATTGGGGGCTCCCCTTCGCCGTTTCCGGCCGCCGATTCGGGCAATCGTGCAGAGAGAAAAGGACGGGACGAAGACGCTGCAGACTCCCGGCGACCGGTGCTCCATCGTGGAGATCTCCGGACCCTATCCCCTTTCCGGAAGCTGGTGGGAAAATGAATGGTCGCGGCGGGAGTGGGATTTCGCCCTTTCCGATGGGAGGCTCCTCCGGCTGGCGGAGCTTCCGGAAGGTTGGCGGATCGAAGGCGAGTATGGATGATCCGCCGCTCATTGGCTCTGCTCGCGGGATGGGAAAGCATCCTCCGCCAGCAGTTCGGACTCCTTCCAGGGAAGCGATGTGGGAAGATCTTCCTCGGTCAGCGAACGCTTAAGGGCTCGCGTTTTCCGCAAAGTCTGCTTTCTGGCGCGCGGATCCTGTTTTCGAGCCGCCGCACGGACGGTTGGTCGCAAACTCGGGCTCTGCTCAAGAAAGAGGGCCAGTTCTCGCCGCTGCTCCGCGACCGTTGCCATCCAGCCCCATCCTTCCTCTTCGTTCGCTCGCAAATAGGCGAGGAAAAGGAGTTGGGTGCTCGTGGGAGGAGGCGGACCTGGACGTTGACAGCCAGGGGGAAACGGAGGTAAGCGCTGAGCAGAACCATGAATCCATTTGAGCAAGAATCGGCGGATGCTTGGTGCAAGGCCATCGGTGAGAGCGAGGCCTTCCAAAGGGAGGGGCGCAATTGGAAGACCCGGCTTGGCCTTATCGCCGGAGTCAAGGGAATTCTCCTCGAGCTGGAAGGCGGGCTTTGCCGCTCGGCGAAGGCGCTTCCGGCTGCGGAGACGGTCGCGCAAGCCGATACCGCTTTTTCTTCGAGCGAAGAGACTTGGCGATCGCTGATCGAAGGTCGGGAAAGCATCGTAGGGGCCGTCATGGGCGGCAAGGTGCAGGTCCCGAAAGGCAACCTGTTGGCGCTGGCCGGCTATGCGGGCGCTGCGGGCGCGCTGCTCGAGGCCGCCCGGAAAGCCGCCGGCATCTCGGGAAGCGCCTGAGCGGAGTCGCCGCCGACCGCTTTTCTCTCGGCTCCTTCGCGGCGGAGATATCTTATCGAAAGTCGTGGGAGCTCGGCTCAGGCAGACCTTGCGAAGGCAGACAGACGATCTTCTCCGCCCGGATCTGAATGGCGCCGCGGGTCTTTTCGAGGATCCCCTCCACCAGCAGAAAGGGCTCAAGAGAAATGGGGAGGCGATTGGCTTCGAAGAGATCGGGAGAGACAATCACATTCGCAATCCCCGTCTCATCCTCCAGGGAGAGGAAGAGAAAGCCTTTGGCCGTTCCCGGTCGCTGCCGGCAGATGACCGCGCCGGCCACCTGGACGCGCTCCCCGTGCGGGAGTTCGCGAAGCGAGGCGGCGTCAAGAGCCGCGGGCACCCTCCGGCGCAGATAGGCCATCGGGTGGGGACCTAAGGTGACTCCCGCTCCCCTGTAGTCTGCCGATAGCCGCTCCACCGGCTTCATGGGAGCAAGAGGGGAAGGAGCTTCCGGGGGGCGAGAGAGGATCTCCTCCGGGAAAAGGGGCCGTTCGATCTCCCAGAGAGCCTCCCGCCGGTGGGAGGCGAGTCCCTGGAAGGCGCCCAACGAAGCCAGGAGCCGAAGCTCCCTTCGGCTCATCGGAACCCGGCGTCGCAATTCTTCGAGCGAGGTGAAGGGAATCGCTGTCCGCGCGGAGAGAATCCGCATGCGCGTTGCGGCGGTCAATCCCCGCGCCAGCCGAAGGCCCAAGCGGACCGAGCCGTCTTCCTCGATCGTGCAGAAGTCTTCGGAAAAGAGGACCGAAATCGGCCGGAAGCGGATGCCCCTGCGCTTCCCCTCTTGGATCAAGGTGGCCGGGGAGTAGAAGCCCATTGGTTGATGGTTGAGGAGGGCCGCGTAGAACTCAGGGCCGTGGTGCGCCTTCAGATAAGCGCTCGCATAGGAAAGGCTCGCCCAACTGATCGCATGGGATTCGGGGAAGCCGTAGAGGGAAAAGGAGGAGAGAGAGCGAGCCGCCCATTCGATGGTTCGGGCCAGGACGCCCCTCTCCCGCATCGCCTGAGCGAGCTTTGCGATCGCCCGCTCCATCCGCCGGGGATCTCGCCGGAACCCGAGAGCCCGCCGCAACTCCTCGGCTTGGGCGGCCGAAAAACCTCCGAGCACCATGGCGATCTGAATCGCCTGCTCTTGGAAGAGAAGGATGCCAAGGGTCCGTTCCAGGATGGGGGCGAGCCTCGGGTCGGGATAGGCGACCGGCTCCCGGCCGCTGCGGCGAGCCAGGTAGGCTCCGATCAATCCTCCGTGGATCGGTCCCGGGCGGACGATGGCGATCTGGACCACGATGTCATAAAAGCATCGAGGCCGCAGCCGCGGCAGAATCGACATTTGGGCGCGGCTCTCCACTTGAAAGACCCCGACGGTCTCCACCCGCTGCAGGAGTGCAAAGGTAGCGGGATCATCCTTGGGCAGGCGGGAGAGATCGATCGGGTGTCCCCGGGCACGGCAGCGCTCCACCGCCTCCTCCAGCACGGCGATCATTCCCAGCCCCAGGAGGTCGATCTTGACCATCCCCAGCTCCTCGCAGTCGTCCTTGTCCCATTGGAGGACCGAGCGGCCCGGCATGGCGGCATTTTCCAGGGGGACGATCCGGTCGAGCTCCCCTTGGGCGATCACCATGCCTCCCGGATGCTGTCCCAAGTGGCGCGGCAGGCCGAGGAGCTTGGGATAGAGCCGCAAAAAGGCCGCTCCTCGGGGATGGGCGGAGGAGAGCCCGCTCTGCCGGCCCTGCTCCTCCCAGGAAAGCGTATGGGGATAGTCTCCCCCCGGGAAAAGCGCGGAGAAGCGATCCAAAAGCTCCTTGGGCAGGGAAAGGACCTTGCCTAAATCCCGGGCCGCGCTCCGGCCCTGGAAAGAGATCACGCTCGCCGTCATGGCCGCTCCCCGGCGTCCGTAGCGGCGGTAGACCTCCTGGATCACTCGCTCCCGGGCCTCCCCGCTCGGCAGATCGAGATCGATGTCAGGCCAACCTTTTCTCCCCTCGCTCAAGAACCGTTCGAAGAGCAGTCGGTTGCCGACCGGATCGACCGTGGTGATTCCCAAGCTGTAGCAGACCGCGCTATTGGCCGCACTCCCCCTCCCCTGGACCAGCATCCCCTCTTTTGTGCACCAGCGGACGAGGTCCCAGACGATCAAGAAATATCCCGCAAAGCCGAGCTTTCGGATCACCTCAAGCTCGTGGAGAAGCTGCCGGCGAACCGCCGGGGAGAGGGGACCGTAGCGCCTCGGAGCCTCGGCCCAAACCACCGTTTCCAGAAAAGCCTCTTCGCTCTCTCCCGCAGGAGTAGGATACCGCGGAAACGAGTAGCCCAAATCCTCCAAGGAAAAGCAGATTCGGGAGGCGATCCGCTCCGTCGCCTCGATCGCTTCGGGAAGATCGGCGAAGAGCTCCTCCATCTCTTGGGGAGAGCGGAGATGCCTCCTGTCATTCGGAGAGAGAAGCGCCCCTGCGGCGTCGAGGCTGGTGTGGGCGCGCAGGCAGTGGAGGACATCGAGAAGGCGCCTTCCCTCCGCGGCGGCATAGAGGATGCCCCCCGTGGCTACCATGGGGAGAGAGAGCTCTTGGGCGATCCCGCAAAGCAGCCGGCTCCGAAAGCGGTCCCCTCGGAGACCGGTTCGCTGTAGCTCGACAAAGAGCCGCTTCCGTCCAAAGAGGCGAAGGAGTCTCTTGGCTGGTTCCTCGGGGGACTGGCCTCGAGCTAGAGCCCGCAGGAGCGGTCCCTCTTCGTCCCCGGTCAAAGCCAAAAGCCCGGAAACGGCGTCTCCCAGCTCCTCCCACCGGAACCTCGCCTCCCCCTTGGGGCTGCGGAGCTTGGCCTCGGTGAGCAGTCGGCAGAGGTTTCGGTAACCTTCGCGCGTTTCGACCAGTACGGGCAGGATCGAGCCGTCCTCCATGGAGAGCTCCGCTCCGATCAGCGCCCGGAGGCCGGCTTCCCGTGCGGCGGCGTGGAAGCGGGGAATCCCGTAAAGCCCGTCCCGGTCGCAGAGCGCCAGGGCGGGCAGGCCCAACCGAGCCGCCTCCTGAACCAGCTCCTCGGGGCGCGAGGCTCCCCGAAGGAAGCTGAAGGCACTCCGGGCATGAAGCTCGACGTAGGAAAATCGGCGGCGCATGCCAGGCTGGAGAGGATCTTCTTAGAACTAATATATTCATATGTATTAATTGCAACCCTTTTGATTCCTCCGGCAAAGGAGGTTGCCTCTTCTTCAGGAGCCGCCGGAACGGAAAGAGGTCGGTAGCTCGCCTCTTGCCTAACCGACAGCGCGCCTGCGTCCTTTTTTGGAGATGAAGACGGCTCGGCAGAGGACGGTTCTTTATGAGAAAGACTTCTATGCTTGGGCGCGGGAGACGGCGCGCCTTCTGCGAAGGCCGGGCGCTTCGAGGAGCGAAGCAGGCTCGCGCTATTTGCCGGCCGTCGGCGCAGGATTGGAGCATTTGGAGCCGACCTAATCCGCAGGCCACCCAGTTTCAAGCAGAAACGCGGCACGAAGAGATCGGCAATCTACCGGCGGGCGGCCTTAAGCCGCAGCAGCGACCCCGGAGAGCATAGCATGGATTTGTTCCAACATAGCGGCCAGAAAAGCGGCAAGACCGAGATAGGCCACGGCATATTGGACCTTTTCTGCTCCGGTAGCCGAATAGTAGGCGGCCGTCGAGGCATCTGCCCGGTCGTGACGCCAAGCCCGAATGAGTTGGGGAATTGCCAGAATGGCCATCAGGACCAGCAGAGGGTTCGGCCGGAGAACGAAGAGAACGACGAGAATCGGCACCCCCAGGAACCAGAGGCGGGGATCGATAATGGCGCAGATCCGCCCTCCATCGAAAGGGGAGAGCGGAATCAAATTGAAGAGGTTGAGGAAAAACCCCGCGTAGGCCAGCGCCAGGAATAAGGGGTTTCCGGTGAGCCGGCCCAAGATATACGAGCCAAGAGCCGCCGCTGTTCCTACGAAGGGACCGGCGGCTCCGACGTAGGCTTCCGTTTCTGCATTGCGAGGCAGCTCCTTGAGCGCGATCGAGGCGCCGACGAAAGGGATGAATATGGGGATGCCGACGGCAAGGCCCCGCCGCCGAGCAGCAATGTAGTGGCCCATCTCGTGGGCGAAGAGGAGCGCGACGAATCCTACGGCGTAGGGCCATCCGAAGACGACCCCGTAGGTCAAGACCGAGAGCAGCATGGTGCCGGCCATCAAAAGAATCTTCCCGAATTTGGCCAGGACCAGGAAGCTCAACAGCGCCTTCATGGGTAGGGAGGCTCCGAGTTTTTCTTGCCGCCCATGCGAAAAATACGCCTCAGGATGAGGCCCGCCCCAGCGACGCCAATGAGGATTAGCTTCGCAAACTTGACGAAAAAGGCCGCAAGGAGGGCAAGGAGGCCAAGCTTCTTGACCGCGACCCCGGTGATGAGGGCCGCGAGCCCCACGGCGGCGACCTTGTCGCCCGTCCGGAAGTCGGCGTACCGCTTCCCCTGGCTAAAGGTTAGCCCTTTCAGGAGCTCTTGCGCCGCCGGCTTGAGCGCATCGACATGAGAGCGATCGTCCACGAGTACCATGCTCACATAGCCTTGCCGCCCTAAGGAGAGGGTCTGATAGTTGACTGTGGCATCCGCCCCATCGGCTCCCTTGTCCCTCGCCTCGATGGACCAGAAAACCTGATGGGTGCGAGCATCGTAATACGGTTCCGCGATCCAACCCACGACCTCCAACTCCGGCAAACCGAGAGACTGGCGCCGCTTGTTTTGGACCTTGACGCCCTCCCGATAGCTCTCAAGGAGATGGGCTGGATTCCAACGAGTGGCATCCTCATCCTTTACGAAGCCAGCGGGCTCATATCTAAGAAAGGCTACCCACTGAGCGCCATCCCCCTCCGGAACGATCATCCCTTGAGTGTTGTCGACATTCTCTATACCCTGCGCCCGTTGCAGCCTTTTTGCCGGCTCGGGCGGAATGTAGACAAGACCAGCCGGCAACCGAAGCTCAGCTTGACCCGCAAGGAAGATGGTTCGCGGGCCGGGTTCTCCAGCGGCCCGGGCTGCTTCCCAAGCCGCTTCCGCTTCCTGCTTTCCCCGTTCCGGGGCCGGAGGGGAATCGGCGGCCCCTGCGGTCGAACCGCCCAGCAACGCCGCAAGGAGAAGCAGCCCGAGCAGCCAGGCCAGTGGATGCCATCGAACGACGGAAGCGGTGCGCGACGCATGAGGGAGAAAGAAGAGCGCCACGACGGATGTCTGGTAGCTGCCGAAGGGAGGGGAGTCAATCCGAAAAACGCGTTGACGATGGAGACATTTCGGTCGGAGGGCGGACCAACTCGTGCTTTACTATGGCGATAGAGATGACGACTGAGTTCGACAATCCGGCTTACTACATCAACCGGGAGCTCTCCTGGCTTGAGTTCAATGCCCGGGTCCTCGAAGAGGCGGCGGATGCCACACAGCCTCTCCTGGAAAGGCTCCGCTTCCTCTGCATCTTCAGCTCGAACCTGGACGAGTTCTTCGAGATCCGGGTGGCCGGAATCAAGCAGCAGGTGGAAAACCAGAGCGACCAGGAAGGGCCCGATGGACTCGGCCCCCAGGAGGTCTTCGATGCGATTCAAAAGCGGGCGCATCAGCTCGTCGCCCGCCAGTACGAGATCTGGCGGCAGGAGGTAGAGCCGCTGTTGCGGAAAAACGGCATCCTCCTCTGCCAAAAGAACGATTTGACGGCCGAGGAGCGCGAATGGGCGGAGCGCTACTTCACCGAGGAGATCCTGCCGGTCTTGACCCCGCTGGCGGTCGACCCAAGCCATCCATTTCCACAGGTAACGAACAAGAGCTTCAACTTGATCGTCACGCTGCGCCGACCGGTGGCCGCCCACCTGACGGGTTTCGAGATCGTCCAGGTGCCCCACAACCTGCCGCGCCTGCTCACCCTGCCCGGCAGCGGCCCAGACCGTTATCGCTTCATTCAAATCAAGGAGGTGATCGGGCTCTTTCTCGGTAGCCTCTTTCCCGGCGATGAGATCAGCGATATCAACGGCTTTCGCGCGACCCGGAACAGTGACCTCTACATCGACGACGAGGAAGCCGAGAACCTGCTGCAGACGGTCGAGGAGGAACTGCGCAAGCGGAACCGAGGGAACGCGGTCCGCTTGGAAATCGAAGAGAGCTGTCCCGCGGAGATGGAGGAGTTTCTTCTCCATGCGCTCAACCTGAGGAAGGCGGACAGCTATCGCCATTTCGAACCGCTGAGCTTCCTCCATCTTTTGCCGGTCTGCGCCCACGAGGCTTTTCCTCACCTGCGGGATCGACCATGGACTCCCGTAATCCCGAAAGAGCTCGCTTCCCATTCGGATCTTTTCGATCTTCTCCGCCGCCGGGATATCCTGCTCCATCATCCCTTCGAGAGCTTCGGCATCATCGTCGACCTGCTGCGAAGGGCCGCCGACGATCCCGGAGTCCTAGGGATCCGAATGACCCTCTACCGGACAGGAGGAGATTCCCCGATCGTCCGCGCCCTGATGCGCGCCGCGCAAAACGGCAAGCAGGTCACAGCCTTGGTCGAGATCAAAGCGCGCTTCGACGAGGCGAACAATATCGTTTGGGCGCGGCAGCTCGAGGAAGCCGGCGTCCACGTCGTCTACGGGCTCCTTGGGCTCAAAACCCATTGCAAGATGCTGGAGATCATCCGCCGCGATCCGGACAGGATTCGGCTCTACGTCCACCTCGGGACCGGCAACTACCATACCGGGACGGCTCGCCTCTACACCGACTTAAGTCTCTTGACGACCCGAGAGGATCTCACGAAGGAGGTGGGAACCTTGTTCAATATCCTCACGGGACTCTCCCGCTTCCACGGGATTCACAAGCTCTTGGTCGCTCCGTTCCGTATGGCGGAGGCGTTCCACGATCTGATCGCCGCGGAGGCGGCGTTCGCTCAGCAGGGGAAGCCTGCACGCATCATCGCGAAAATGAATGCATTGGTAGACGCAGAAATCATCCAGGCGCTCTATCGAGCCTCTGGGGCCGGGGTCCAGATCGATCTCATCGTCCGTGGCATCTGCTGCCTGCGGCCCGGAATCCCCGGAGTGAGCGAGAAGATTCGCGTGGTCAGCATCGTCGGGCGATTTCTGGAGCACTCTCGCATCTTCTACTTCGCCAACGGCGGAGACCCGAAGATCTACTTGAGCAGCGCGGACTGGATGCCCCGGAATTTCTATCGGAGGATCGAGGTCGCCTTCCCGGTTGACGATCCCGATCTAAAAAAACGCCTGACGAACGAGATCCTCGAAGCTTATCTCTCCGATTGCGTTAAGGCACGGGTTCTCCAGCCTGACGGAAGCTATCTCCGCTTAAAGCCGACTCCCGGCAAGACTCCGGTCCAAGCGCAGCACACGCTGCGTCATCTCGCCCGAGCGCAACTGAGCCTGGAACGCCCACAAACGCCGGAAGATATTGCGATCGTGCCGCAACAGCGGCCCAGTCTCCCCTCCTCCGCGGAAGCCCTCTCGATGCTCCCCGAGAACCCGGATCTCTTCTAGCGGCCCAATGTCTCTCTGGCTCGCGCCTACTTGGCCTCGCCGGAGCTTTTCTTGGCCGCAGCCGGCCCGCCGGAAGAGGACGACTCCTTTTCGGCTTTCACCGCCTTCTTATAGCCCTCGCTGCGATAGTCGGTGATGTAGAAGCCCGAACCCCGAAAAAGGAGGCCGGCCCCGCCGGAGATTCTGCGCTTGAGCCGGCCGCCACAGACCTCTTTGGGACATACCTGCAAGGGGGGATCGGAGATCCGTTGAAATACTTCGATTACCGCCTCGCATCGCGTGCATTCATACTCGTAGGTAGGCATGACCGGACCTCTCCTCTCGTTACACCCCAATCGGACCATCCGAAATTGGACCAGCCGGCTCGATTCGTTCAATGCGGACCCTAGTCCCTTCTTCGTTCCCTTCGGCGGGCAACCCGAATTCGTCGCCCGGCTTGCGCCCAAGGAGGGCCTGTCCAAGTCCCGCCAAGTAGGACACCACTCCGGCCGCCGGATCGCTATCCCAAGCGCCCAGAATCGTCACCTGCCGTTCCTTGCCGGTGGCCAAGTCCCTCAAGACGACTCGGGTCCCAACATTGACGACGTCGCTCGATACCTGAGAAAAGTCGGTTCCCCTCGCTCGCGCGATTGCGGCCTCGAGCTCCGCCTTTCGGCGCAGGAGCACCCCCTGCATCTCCTTTGCCGCCTTGAACTCGTGGTTCTCGCGGAGATCCCCGTACGATCGAGCGATAGCGATCTCCCGGGTGTTTTCCGGGATCTGCTTCGTCACCAGGGTTTCGAGTTCCTGCTTCTTCTGCGCCAAGCTCTTCCAGGAAACGATCAGGGAAGCCTCGCTATTCCTCTGCTGCTCCCCCGCGACCAGATCCTGGACTCCGGGATGTTTCTTAATGATGGCACCCAAGAGAGAGCGCTTGTCCAACTCCCGAAGGGCGGGACTCGCTAGCGCCGCACGGGCCACATCCCGTGCGTCGGTCAGATGCGCGTCGGCAAGAATCGCATGCAAGACCTCTAGTTTCCCTGTAAGCAGTTCGTAAAGCTTCGACCCCTTCCGGGCGACACCGCTGTTTTCACGCTCCAAATGATAGAGGATGCAAAAGAAGAGATCCGGACGAAAAAGGGGACGGAAGAGCTCGTCCCGGGTACGGCAGATCCAAGCCAATCCTTCCGGCCCGATCGTCCGTTCTCGGATCGTGCGCTGCAACCACTCGAGCATCTCGCTCGTCTGCCCTGCCTCCGCCAACACCGTCACGATGGCATCGGCAGTCCGCGCGGAAGCAGTCGAAAGAAGATCCAAAAGCAGAGGGACCGCTCCTCCCCGCTCCAGCATCAGTCTTCGCAGCACCTCTTTCTGCGCCGAGCCCGCCATGCCCGAGAGGGCCTTCCGAAGAGCAAGCTTATCTTGCGGAATCCAGTGCGACACGGCAAGGGCTCCCTGCTCCCGCTCTCTGCCGATCGCCGTCAGAAACTCATCTCGAATGACGGCAAGCTCCAACATCTCTTCGGCATCTGCACCATTTTCCGATGAAAGAATGCGATTGATCGCGGAAACGGCCTGCTCACGGCTGCTCGCCGGAAGCCCGTCGGCTTTGGCGAGGGATCGCGCGGCTTCTACAGCGGATTTACCAAAAGCCGGCCGTTCCAATTCGTGCAGCAACCGTTGCCAAGCCGGAAGAGCGGCGGAAGCAACCCGAACCGGCTGGTTCTTTCGGACTGGCACCTCGAAACGGCCATCCCGACGCATGAGCCTCCGAGCTCCATCCCACCACTTCTTCCACTGGTCGTCCGCAACGATTGAGGGAGTCAACGTTTCCTGGATCCTTTCCACGGTCGCTCCCTCTCCAAAGCTTCGCACACAAAGCTCGATCAGAGACAGTGGATCCGAAGCCGCTTGATCCTGAAGCGCGGAAAGCCTCTCGGCCTTCAACACAAAAATGTGATCCGCTCCTACGAGCTCGAGGGACTGGAGCGCGTATTCCCACTGCATCCGGTGGCATGGTTTCCCTTTGAAATCGATGGCAATCGAGCCCGATTCCACCGAGACTTCCCGGACGCGCCCAAACCCCCAACTTCTGTGAAGGCAGTAATCTCCCACCGACAGCGGCAAATTTTTTTCCGAAGAAACCGATAGACTCTCCTCAGGTGAGCGTACCTCTTGAGACAACATGGATTAACTTAAACTAATAACTGGATGTTCGGTTTTCCGCAACGCTTTTTTCTAACCATCCGTCTCGGAGGCGGATAAGGAAATTGTCTATACCTGCTGATCAACCACCTCCTCCGCCACCTTTTCTGGAGAGGTGGCGGGACTCTCGGCCTCCTCGACAGGGGCTTCGTCTTCAGAGCCCAGGAGGAGGAAGGCGACCTTGAGTGTGCCTCCCGTCCGGTCCTCGCTTCTTTGTACCCGGGTAGTGAGGAGCTGCTCGAAAAGCCTTCGCTCGAAATCGCGAGTCTGCGGAAATCGGTCGAGAATCGCCGCGATCGGCGAATGAAACTCCAAGACCTGCCCGAAGGGCCCCCCGTTGGATTCATAACGGCTCATATAACCTTCTTCCTCGCGAGCCTGCGCCAGCTGCAGAGCCCTTTCGGCGAGGGTCGAGCCGAAGACGCGCGAACGCAACGCCTCGACGCGGCGGCTGTAGAGGCGATGCAGGAGCCGCTCTGCGGACAGTGAGCCATAAATTTCGTCGATCGCCTCCAAAAGCTCCAAGGCGAAAGGCGTCCCGCCCTCGGGAAAGAACTCATTGGCTTTCTCGGTGAGAACATAGACCTTCTCCGGTCGGCCCACCGGCTTCGCCCTTCGTTGGGTCGAGAGGTATCCCTCCTTCTCCAAGGCGTTGCAGTGCTGTTTGACTCCCATGTAGGAGAGATTCATCCGCTCCGCCAGCTCCCCCACGGAGAGGCCATTGCTCCGCTTGATCTCGGCGAGGACCGAGTGTTTCTGGTTCCGGATCGGTGAAGAGCTGCCACTGTTCATAACGCGCGAAAAGGAAGCGTGTTCGGCTTTTTTGTAGCAGAGACGGGCTGGCTCGTTAATCGCTTTTTGAATTTTTGAAGAGAAGGCGGGAAAAGGCGGCTTCCGGCTTCGCCCCCCGACCGTCTCTCCCGCTGCCGCCTAGTCCACCATCCCGCTCCTCGCCAAGGCCGCGCTGAGGATGACCCGCCCGAGCGCCAGCCAAGAACAACGGTTTTGACAGAGAGAAACCGATCGGCTAGCATTGGACCCTTCCTATGTCCGCGACATTTACCATCCTGATTGCCGACTCGATCAGCCCAAAAGGGGTCGAGCTCCTCTCTGCCAATCCGTCCGTTCGCGTCATCGAAAAGACGGGCTTAGCCGAAGATCAACTGGTCGAACTCGCCCCCTCGTGCGATGCGATCCTGGTCCGAAGCCAAACCAAGATTACCAGACGGATCCTTGAAAAAGCGGCGCGTCTCCGGGTCGTCGGCCGGGCTGGGGTCGGGGTCGACAACGTCGACGTGTCCGCGGCCACCGAGCGCGGTATCGTGGTCATGAACACGCCCGGGGGAAACACGATTGCTACTGCCGAGCAGACGATTGCACTTTTGCTGGCCCTGGCTCGAAACATCCCTCAGGCCGACGCCTCGATGAGAACGGGCGCCTGGAATCGCAAGGCCTTTGAAGGAGTCGAGCTTTGCGGGAAGGTGCTGGGGATTATCGGCATGGGCCGCGTGGGAACCGAGGTGGCCCGCCGAGCGCTTGGTTTCAGCATGCGGGTGGTCTGCTTCGACCCCTATCTTTCTCCCGCCCGCGTGCAAAACCTTCCCGTGCAGGTTGCCGAGAACCTCGACACGGTTCTGAAAGAGGCCGACTTCCTGAGCCTCCACTCCCCCTTGACACAGGAAACCAAGGGGCTCCTGGACGCGCGGCGTCTGGCCCTCTGTAAGCGAGGCGTCCGAATCGTGAACTGCGCGCGAGGAGGCCTGATCGTGGCCGACGATCTTCGCAAGGCGATCGATTCCGGCCATGTGGCGGGAGCCGCCCTCGACGTTTTCGATCCGGAACCTCCCCCCGCCAGCTTCCCCCTGCGTTCGCTCCCGAATGTGATCCTAACGCCTCATTTGGCTGCCTCGACAGCGGAATCCCAAGAGCAGGTCGGAATTGAAATCGCGCAAGCCGTTCTCGATCTTTTGATCAACGGAACCATCCGCAACGCCGTCAACATCCCGAATGTCGACGTGCGCACCGCTGCTCTCCTCCGCCCCTACCTATCCCTCGCCGAGCGGCTCGGTCTCTTCATGGGCCAGTGGGCACCGAACCGGATGAGCCGTGTGAATCTGTCTTACGCGGGCAAGATCAACGAACATGACACGACGCCCGTCACGCGCGCCGCCCTCAAAGGGCTGCTTCGGAAGGTGTCCGGGGCGGAAGTAAACGAGGTGAACGCCGCCTACCTTGCCGCCACTTTGGGAATCGTGGTCAATGAGAGCAAGACGACCCAGGCCGGCGAGTTCACCGACTGGATCGGTATGGAGATTCAGGTCGATTCGACCTCTCTGCAAGCCGGCGCCACATTCTGGGGCACGGCCCAGCGCCTGGTGCAGATCAATGGGAACCCGATCGAAGCCCCGCTCGAGGGCGCGCTCCTGGTCTTGGAAAATCGGGACCGACCCGGCATCGTCGGCCGGGTGGGCTCCATCCTCGGCGAGCGCTCCGTGAACATCGCCTCGATGTCGCTGGCTCGCGCCGAACACGGCTCCCGAGCCGTCAGCGTGCTTCATGTCGACGGTGCCCCGGGGAACGAGGTGCTTGAAGAGATCCTTCGGGTTCCGGACGTCTACTCGGTTCGTTTGGTGCAGATTTAGTCTGCATTCCTCCTAAATCCCGTACACGAACGCGCAGGGGAAGGCGTTGCCGGAGGGGCGTTTCTTGACCCACTCTTGACCAGCGAACATACTTGCCCTTAATTGGGTTAAATGCGCATCGCTCCAGCCTTCGTTTTTGGGCTGCTCCTCGGCGTCAGCCCGCTGCTCGCGCAGCCGAACGAGGAGCAGGATTCTGAAGGGTCCAGCTCCAACGGGGTTTCAGCTCCACATCGGCTTGAAAAGAGGCCCCCGTCCGTGCCCGTTCCCGAAAAACCGGGCACCCCTCCGAAAATGCAGCCGCCAAAGACCAAAGGGATCATCCCCGAAGGCATCCGGAAAGGCCCCAATATGATCAACCCATTGGCTCCCAAGGAGTATGGATACGGTCGCCGGTTCATGTCGAAGTCCGCATACACCCCGCATATTCCCTATTCGGCGGGCCAAACCGAAGTGATGACTCCGGGAGGAGGACTCGAACTCTTTACCTGGGAGTGGTGATGCGGCCCCAAGGCAAAATTCGGATCCGGCGTGTCTACGAGGCACCGGGCGCCGAAGAGGGGTATCGTGTCTTGGTCGATCGCGTCTGGCCTCGCGGTGTTTCCAAGGACAAGCTTCCGATCGATTCTTGGGATAAGAAGATCGCGCCAACCACCGAACTCCGTCGCTGGTTCGGTCATGATCCCAGCCGATGGGAGGAGTTCGTTCGACGCTATCGCCAAGAGCTTGCCCCGCAGACCGGCCTGCTCCGGGATCTCCTTCGATCCGCTGGGTCCGGCAATCTGACGCTTCTCTACAGCGCCCGCGACAAGGAGCATAACCAAGCGGTCGTGCTCCAAAAGGTTCTCGAAGAGTTGAAGAACGGTTAGGCAAAGGGGATTTCCCGGGCCAACCGGTCCAAGGAAACACCGGCAAGACTGCCTCCGATCCATGCCGCTCCGTGAAAGTTTTCTTCCGCGGTGTAATCGTTGTAGACGATGACAGAGGGAATTCCTGCTTTACGAGCCGCACGCAGTCCCACCGCTGAGTCCTCGATCGCCAGCACGCGACCGGCGGGGAGCCGCCATTCGGCAAGGCAGCGCCGATAGAGCGGGGAATCCGGAGCCGTCTTCCTTCCCGCCTGCTTGCCTAAGATCGGGGAGAACCATGCCGCCTCCTGAGGCAAGTGAAAGGCGAGTAGCCCCCGAATCTGCTCCTCATCGGTCGTCGAAACAATCGCCTGCCGTAGCCCCTGGCTTCTCGCCTCCTGAATGAGCTTGCAGACCCCCGGCCGGACGATGGTGAGAGAGAGAAAGCTTTCCAGATAAAGCTTCTTTTTCAGGCGCGCGAGCTCCCTGGCCAGTTCCTCAACACTTTCCGGAGGAGGAACCAGGGCTTCGAGGGCTCGCTTCATGCGAAGCTCGTTTCCGGGAATGGTTAAGAGACTCCGGAACTCTTCCCAACTCCAGCGGATGGGCAGACCCATGGCCGCAAAGGCCGCGTTGCAGGCCGGGAGATGCCCCTCCTTTTCTGTCAAGGCGATCGTCCCGTCGAGATCCCAAATCAGACCGTCCCAGCGCACGGCGATTACCGGCAGAGTCGTACCAGGGCGGGAGAAGGAAGCTCGGAGGGAGCGGTCGTCTCGACGATCTCCGTCGCAAAGCGCGTGAGCGGAAGGTCGAAAATCGCACACTGGAGAATCGCCCGGATATACTTGTGCAGAATCAAGAGGATTCCCCGCTCCGGCCTTCCGGCGAGAGAACAGAGGGCTCCGACGACACGTTTGCGCGCACTCCAGAGGTCTTCTCCCCCAATGCGGGGGAGGGAGACCTCACCTGGATCGGCCAGCCAGCGGTCGTACTCCGGGGGCAGCCGTGCCGAAAGCTCTTTGTGGGTATAACCTTCCCACCGGCCCATGTTCAGCTCCACCCACTCCGGCCATGCTTCGACCGGGACTCCCAGTGCCTCGCCGTAGATCTCGGCCGTCTGCCTCCCGCGCGCAAGCGGACTCGAAAGAATCCGATCGATGGGGAGTTCGCGAAGAAGATCGCAGTTGGCCTTTGCCTCCCTGATCCCTTCCTCGCAGAGAGGGATGTCGGTCCGTCCCTGGATCCTCTTTTCGAGATTCCACGAAGTCTTGCAGTGCCGCGCGACGAAGATTCGCGGAAACGCAGCCGTTCCAACCGCAGCTCTGTATCGTTCCGCCGGCAACTTCGTCCCTCCTGCGGACGCGCCCTACCCGCGCGTCCGCGCCAAGGTGCGGCGGGCGGCCTCTGCAACCGCCTCCTTGGTAAGGCCGAACTCCTTGTAGATGGTGGCGTACGGCGCCGAAGCTCCGAAATGGTCGATTCCGACGGCCTCGCCATCCGTCCCCAGCCACCGCGGCCAAGCGAGCGTCACTCCCGCCTCGACCGATACGCGAGCGCGGACCTTGGCGGGGAGCACCTCTTCCCGATAGGCTGCAGGCTGCTGGGCGAAGAGCTCCCAGGAGGGCAGGGAGACAACCCGCGAGCGGATCGCTTCTCCGGAAAGAAGCTCTCGCGCTCCCAGGGCAAGCGCCACTTCGGAGCCGGTGGCAATCAGGATAACCTCCGGGTCGGGATCCTGGACGAGCACATACCCTCCGCGTCTGGCCTCGGATGCGGGAGCATACCGTTCCCGATCGAGCACTGGAATGGGCTGACGGGTCAAGATCAAGGCGGTCGGGCCGTCCTTGCGCTCAAGGGCAACCCGCCAGCCTTCGGCTGTTTCGGTCGCATCCGCCGGCCGAAAGACCACGAGATTCGGAATGGCGCGAAGGGCCGTCAACTGTTCGACGGGCTGATGGGTCGGCCCATCCTCTCCCAAGCCGATGCTGTCATGGGTGTAGACGTAGACGACCGGCAGCTTCATCATCGCCGCCAAGCGAATGGGCGGGCGCATGTAATCAGAAAAGATGAGGAAGGTCCCCCCATAGGGACGGATCCCCCCGTGAACGGCCAACCCGTTCATCACGGAACCCATCCCATGCTCCCGGACGCCATAATGGATATATCCCCCCGCCATGTCGTCCGGGCGGATCTCCCTGACTCCCTTGGGCTGCGTGTTGTTGGACGGCGTCAAATCGCCGGAGCCGCCCAAGAGGTAGCCCACCTTGTCGAAGATCGCGTTGAGGACGGCCCCCGAGGCGGCGCGGGTGGCGATCGGCTTGTCCAGGGAGAAGCTCGGCATCGCCCGATCCCATCCGGCAGGCAGATCTCTCCGCAAGGCCGCTTCGAACGCTTCCGCTTCGGCGGGGAACTCCTTCCGGTAGCCGGAAAAGCTCTCCAGCCAGCGAGCCCGCTCCGCTGCCCCTCTCTTCGCGGCGGCGCCGAAGAAGCTCCGCACCTCTTCCGGCACGTAGAAGCTCTGGTCTACCGGAAGGCCGAGCCGCTCCTTCGTCAGCCGCACCTCTTCGACTCCCAGAGGCTCGCCATGGGCTTTCGCGGTATTTTGCCGGTTGGGGCTACCCCAACCAATGATGGTCCGGCAGGCGATGAGGGTCGGCCGCTCTTCCTGGGCGGTGGCCCAGGCGAGAGCAGACGCAACCGCGGACCGATCGTTCCCGTCGATTCTCCGGACATTCCAGCCATAAGCCGCAAAGCGGCCGAGAATGTCCTCGCTGAAGGAGAGCGAAGTCGCCCCGTCGATGCTGATGTGGTTGTCGTCGTAGAGGACGACCAGCTTGCCGAGCCGCAAATGGCCCGCTAAGGAAGCCGACTCATGGGAGACGCCCTCCTCCATATCCCCGTCGCTGGCGATCACGAAGGTTCGATGGTTCACCACCTCGTGGCCCGGGCGGTTGTAGCGCTCGGCCAGCCACCGCTCGGCGAGCGCCATCCCGACCGCATTGGAGATGCCTTGGCCCAACGGGCCGGTCGTCGTCTCCACTCCCACGGTGTGACCATATTCCGGATGGCCGGGGGTCCGGCTCGCCCACTGGCGGAAGTTCTCCAGCTCCGTCATCGGAAGGTTGAAACCGCAAAGATGGAGCAGACTGTACAGGAGCATCGATCCATGTCCTGCCGACAGGACGAAGCGGTCCCGGTTCGGCCAGTGGGGATCGGCGGGATCGAAGCGCAAGAAGCGAGTCCAGAGAACCACGGCCGCATCGGCCATTCCCATGGGCATTCCCGGATGGCCCGAATTCGCCTTCTGCACGCCATCCATGGCGAGGCCGCGAATCACGTTCGCCGCCAAGGCCGCGAGCCGCTCTTCCGCGGGATCGTTGGATGAGATGGGGATATTTTGGGGGGTGGTTGAACTACTCATTTCTTATCCTTTTTAGGGGTCCTCGTTGACGACGCACTCGGGAGTTGCCACGACCGGCGGCGTGCAGGAATTCTCTTCGGCCTCTCCTCCTGCTCCCGGCCCTGGATGCCCAAGGGAGCGAGGAAGCCAACGCCAACGAATGGCTCGCGCCAATTCCCCGTGGTTGCGATATAGCGGCCTTGCCGGGCTGTGTCAAGCAGCCGAACCGGTCGAAGAGTGCCGCTTGGCACTAGATGCATCAAGGCTTCCCGCTCGCTTGATTTTCCTGTCCTTCCTGGTCGGCAAAGACGCGGCTCTGGCGAATGTCGGACGCATCGAGCCGCATCAGCTCCTCGGCACGGACCTTCCCTCCGGCGGCGATCAAGCGGGCGGCCTGACGAAGCTTGATGCGATCGATGGCATTGCGCACGCTCCGAGCATTGGCGAAAAGCGGTTGCTTCTGGCGCAACGCTAAATATTCCCGGAAAGCCTCCCGCGCCTGCGGATCGAAGAAATAGCGCTGCTCTCGAACCATGAGATCCCCGATCGATACCAGTTCCTCAAAGGTATAGTCCGGAAAGTCGATGTGATGCGCGATCCGAGACCGCAAGCCCGGGTTCGAGGTGAAGAACCGCTCCATGCGATCCCGATAACCCGCGAAGATCACGACCAGATCGTTCCGATAGTCCTCCATCGCTTGCAGCAGAATCGCCACCGCTTCCGCTCCGTAATCCCGTTCGCTCTCCGGACGATAGAGGGAGTAGGCTTCGTCGATGAATAGAACGCCCCCCATCGCACGCTTGATCGCTTCCTTGGTCTTCGGGGCCGTATGGCCGACATATTGCCCGACCAGATCGTCGCGGGCGGCGACCACGAGATGCCCTTTTCGGACGTAGCCCAGACGATGAAGAATCTTTCCCATCCGCAGCGCGACCGTCGTCTTTCCGGTCCCAGGCGACCCGGTAAAAGACATGTGAAGGGTCGGGATCTGGGTTTGGACCCCGACCGAGCTTCGCAGCCGCTCCACAAGAAGAAAATCCGCGATCTCGCGAACCCGGCGCTTGACCGGAGCAAGGCCGATCAGCTGGGCATCGAGCTCGGCCAGAATATCTCCGACCCCGGCGCCGGCGAGCGCCTCGTCGAGATCGACCAATTGCCCTTCCTCCAGGGCGGCCGCTCCCGCAGCGGCCGCCTGGGGTTCTTTCCCCTCTTCTTCCATCGGCGTCTAACGCCTCTTAGTAGCGCTGGCCCGGAGGCTTCTGCGCCGCATAGGGACGAGCGGTGTAGCGGATCTGCCGATCCGCGGCTTCCATCCGGTCGAGGAAGAACCCGGGCTCTTCCTTGGGCCGCTGCGCCAAAAAGGAGAGCATCGTGGTCTGATACCCCTGCTGGCGATTGTAGCCATTGATCCGAATGTAGTCATTCGGATGGGCCTTCCGGCACTCTGCCAGCTCGTGCATCACCCCGGCCGCATCCTTCAAGTCGAACATCGGCAGCCCCCACATCTCCCAGTAGACATTCCGAGGATGGGGATCGTCGGTGAACTCGATGTTCACCGCCCAGCCGTTGCGCAGGCAGTATTCCACCTGCGCCCGAATCTCCGCCTCCGTCAAATCCGGCAGGTAGGAAAAGGTCCCTTGTGTCAATCTCATCGCTTTGTCTCCTTAGATGAGCTCCGGAGTCGCCACCGCATCGGGCACGTCGGTCGACTCGAACTCAAAACTCACATCCTTCCAAATCTCGAGCGCTTTTTTCAGGGCTGGAGAATGCCGAGCGGCCTTCTCCAAGATCTCCGGTCCCTCGTGAAGGTAGTCCTTTCCTTCATTGCGGGCCTGAATCATCGCCTCCAGGGCCACCCGATTCGCGGTCGCCCCGGCCGCAATGCCATCGGGATGCCCAATGGTCCCGCCGCCGAACTGCAGGATGCAATCCTCTCCCAAGTAGTGGAGAAGCAGGTGCATCTGTCCCGCATGGATCCCCCCGGAGGCTACCGGCATCACCGCCGACATCGAAGCCCAATCCTGCTCGAAGTAGAGACCCACGGAAGGATCGGCTTCGGTCCGATTGCAGCGCAGGGTCCGATAGTAGCCCTGGACGGAGTGGACATCCCCTTCCAGCTTTCCGACCACGGTCCCCGCATGAATGTGGTCGACTCCCGCCAGCCGCATCCACTTGGAAATCACTCGGAAATTGACTCCGTGGCTCTTCTGCCGGGTGTAGGTGCTGTGACCCGCCCGATGCAGGTGGAGCAATACCCCGTTGCGGCGGCACCACTTCGCCATCGACTGAATGGCCGTAAACCCGGCCGTCAGATCGACCATCACAACGACGCTCCCCAACTCCTTGGCAAAGTCGGCCCGCTCGTACATCTCCTCCATCGTCGCCGCCGTCACGTTGAGGTAGTGTCCTTTGACCTCGCCCGTGTCGGCCTGCGCCCGGTTGACCGCCTCCATCGCGAAGAGCCACCGATCCCGCCACCGCATGAAGGGCTGGCTGTTGATGTTCTCATCGTCCTTGGTGAAGTCCAAGCCCCCTCGCAGGGCCTCGTAGACCACCCGGCCGTAGTTGCGCGCCGACAACCCGAGCTTGGGCTTTACGGTCGCCCCCAGCAGCGGCCGCCCATACTTGTTCAGGTACTCCCGCTCCATCATGATCCCATGAGCCGGCCCCTGAAAGGTCTTGGTGTAGTGCGGGGGGATCCGCAAATCCTCCAGCCGAACGGACTTGAGCGCCTTAAAGCCGAAGACATTCCCAATGATCGAACTGGACATGTTCGCAATGGAACCCTCTTCGAACAGATCCAGATCGTAGGCGATATAGGCGATGTACTGGTCGCTTCCCGGCACCTGATCGACCCGGTAGCACTTCCCCTGATAATGCTCATAGGCCGTCAGCCGGTCGGTCCATACGACCGTCCAGGTCGCCGTGGAGCTCTCCCCGGCAACCGCGGCCGCGGCTTCCACCGCATCCATCCCCGGTTGCGGCACCAGGCGAAACGCCGCCAATATGTCCGTCTCCTTCGGCCGATAATCCGCGTTGTAGTAGCCCATCTCCGCGTACGGAGTCACCCCGGCGGACCAGCGGCTCTTCTTCTGCCCGCTCCCATCGTGCTTCACCATCGCCATGTCTAAGCCTCCTGTTCTTTTCTGCGGCTTGAGCGTTCTCTATCGCCCAAC
The DNA here is from genome assembly GCA_050179015.1 of Methylacidiphilaceae bacterium. Taxonomy (GTDB): domain Bacteria; phylum Verrucomicrobiota; class Verrucomicrobiia; order Methylacidiphilales; family Methylacidiphilaceae; genus Methylacidimicrobium. The sequence continues at coordinate 22,897 of JBFXFN010000033.1, forward strand.
GCCTCATTTCCTACGCTTGTACGGCGCTTCGTGGAATAATACAACTTGATTGTTTTTATCTATTTTATAAAGAGCATAAATGTTTACTTTCTTTTCTTGTTCGGACGTCGTCCCTCCCGTCCTATCCTTCTCAGCGGGATCAAGCTTTCTTTCCCACGGATTCCGAGCGAGGAAGCGCCTCGTCATCCATCCGGTTCCGGGCCATCGGCGCAATCTCCGACTTTCTCTGCGCTTCCGCTGGCCCTCACACCGGCAGGCCGGAAAAGCCGCTTATCTGCTGGACAGCTTCTCGAAAACGCATATGATTTCCCATCGAGTTGCCCGCTCAAGCGGAAGGGACTTGTGTGGGCGAGCTTGAAATTAATTGGACGGGGTACCGCCCTGGGCTCGTGCGAGCGGGTTCGTAAACCGTCTACCCACGCCGCAAAGACGGCGGAATGGACGGCGGTTCATCGGAGGAATATGACTGCAGTGATTCGCACCGGCGGAAAACAATATCGCGCAGAGGAGGGAGCCATTCTCGAAATCGAACTCCCGAATAAAGGCGTTTCCGCCGGCGAGAGGTTGACTACCGAGGAGGTGCTCCTGGTCGAGAACAATGGCCAGACCGAGGTTGGCAAACCCTGTGTGGCCGGAGCCAAAGCGGTTTTGGAAGTCTTGGAAGAAATCCGAGCCCCCAAGGTTGTCGCCTTCCGCTATCGGCGCCGGAAGGGCTACCATCGGACGGTCGGACATCGGCAGCGCTTGGCGCGAGTTCGAGTAGTGGAATTAGCGCTGGATAAGAACGCAAAGTAGAGGGGCCATGGCACACAAAAAGGGTCAAGGAAGTAGCCGCAACGGACGCGACAGCAACAGCAAACGATTAGGCGTAAAGCGTTATGGCGGTCAATGGGTGCGTAGCGGCAATATTCTCATCCGGCAGCGGGGAACGCGATTCCATCCGGGCGAGAATGTGGGACAGGGGCGCGACTTCACCCTCTTTGCCTTAGCCGACGGCGTCGTGCATTGGGACCGCCGCAATCGAAAGGTTCGGGTCCAACCGGAGCAGCGCTCCTAGGCGGTGCGAGCGCTCGGTCCGGACACTCCCATTGTGCGTTTCCCTGGCGCACGGAAATACCGATGTTTGTCGATCGAGTGAGGATCTTCGCGAAGGCTGGGGACGGCGGAAAGGGGTGCGCCAGCTTTCGAAGGGCGCCCTACGAGCCTCACGGCGGTCCGGATGGAGGTGACGGCGGGAAAGGCGGGGACGTGGTTTTACTCGTCGATCCCCATCGCAACGATCTCTCGCACCTGTTCATGGCTCCACACCAGCTGGCCCAGAACGGGCGGCCGGGCGCGGGAGCAACCAGGACAGGCCGCAAGGGCTCGGATCTTGTTCTTCCCGTCCCTCCGGGAACGATCGTGAGCCGCATCCCCAACGCCCCGGAAGAGGGCTCCAAGCTGCTCCCGCTGCCGCCGAGGGATGCGCCGCTCGACCAAGTCGGCGACCTCACCCCGCCGACCGAACGATTCGTTCTCTGTAGAGGAGGAAGGGGCGGTTGGGGCAACTGGCATTTTCGCGGCCCTCAAAATCAAGCCCCCCGCCGGGCCGATCCCGGAAAATCCGGAGAGCGCGGACAATTCGTCCTCGAACTCAAGCTCTTGGCGGATATCGGGCTCGTCGGGCTTCCCAACGCGGGGAAATCGAGCCTGCTGCGACGGCTTACCTCGGCAGAGCCGAGGGTGGCGGATTACCCATTCACCACCCTCTCCCCGATCGTCGGAGTCCTGGAATTGCCGGACGGGCATCGGCTCACGGTAGCGGACATTCCGGGGTTGATTCGAGATGCACATCTCGGCAAGGGCTTGGGGGACGAATTTCTTCGCCACGTCGAGCGCTGCCGTCTCCTCCTCCTGGTGCTCGACCTCTCGACGGCCGATCCCCTGGCCGACTTTCTCCTATTGCGCCGAGAGCTGGAAGCCTACGGCCATGGTCTGTCCGAGCGCCCCTATCTGATCGTCGGCAACAAGATCGATCTAAGAACGGCACGTAAGGCCGTGCTCCGTCGCTCTCCCCCCGGCGCAGGGGCGCCGGTTTTCGTCTCCGCCTTGACCGGCCAGGGTATTTCCGAACTTTCCACTGCCCTGCAAGAGACACTCTTTCAATGCCTTTCCCCGGCGAGCCGCCACGAAGCCGTCGGACTCTCGGCCCAGGACAGCCCATGAGAGAGGTTGCCCGGTGGCTGATTATCTACGGTCTAGGACTGGTCGCCCTAGGCACCATCGGCTATCTTTCCAACCCGCGAAAGGCCAAGACCGCCCTCTACTCGGGAGGGGGGTTCGGGGTCATCACCATCTGCTTGGGAGTGCTGACGCGCCGGGGCGCTTCTTGGGCATTGCCGGCGGCTCTCCTCCTGGTGACTCTCTTTTCGCTCCTGTTGACTTGGAGATCGGTCGTCGTCTGGAAAGCGGTGGCGGCCGGTGAGCGGCGAAAGGCGTTTGTCGGCTCCCTGCTCGCCCTGATGTTGCTCTTTTCCGCTTTGCTTCTCCCCTACCTCTTCCTCGTCTGGCGTCAGTGAAGCGAATCCTGGGAAAGAGAGATCGCGTCCAAGGTCACAACCGTATCCCGCTCACGCGGGCCGCTCGCAGGACCACGGCGTCCTGACTCGCTCCGAGAGTCTCACCTCATGAATCCGCCGGTCCGGTGCTTCCATCGCCTTATCCATCCGCTCGTAGTTCAATGCATTGCTGAAGAAGGTCAAGGATCGACAGATATCGAAAGGCTATTTCCTCTTCTCTCTTTTGGAAACACGGAGACACGCCAAGGAGTGGCTTTCCAACCACGTCTTCGCTATTATCCAAAGGATTTTTCGGCTTCTTCCCGGCTTCGTTCCGGGGGGAAGCTCGACGCTTTCCATGGAAGACGAAGCGCTGAACGAGAAAACGCGGGAAGTCGTCGCCGACACGCTGCGAGAGGCGCAAAGGGCCGACAAGTGGCTGCTCTATCTCTCTTTCTCGATCATCCTGATCGCCGTCTTCGGGATGTTCGTGGGCGCCGCAGCCGAAGAGGAGGTAACCAAGACAATCATGTTACGTAATGAGGCGGTTCTGCTCCAGGACAAGGCGACCGATGCCTGGGGATACTTCCAAGCGAAGTCGATTCGGGAGAGTCTCTATCGGATGGCGAATCGTTTGAAGCCGGATCCCTTCTTTGAGAGGGAAAGCACGCGCTACGAGAAGGAAAAAGCTTTGGGAAAGCAGCAGGCGGAGGGTTGGGAGCGTGAGGTCACCGCCCGGTTGGAGGAAAGCGAACGGGCGTTGCATCGCCACCACCTCCTCCGGACGGCGAGCGTTCTCTTCCAACTGGCGACCGCCGTGGGGTCGGTGGCAGCCTTGCTCAAACGCAAGAGTGCTTGGGTAATCTCCCTGACGATCGCGCTCGGGGGAGCCTTGATTTTCGCTCTGGGATCCCGATGAAGGCTGCGATGAAAGGAACAAAAGGAAGACGAGGCGGCCCGGATGCGGGCTCTTCTCTCTACTGTAGTCGTAGAAGTGAAATTCCAGACTCTGGGGCTGCACGGCGCGGACGGGCGCAAGGACAGGGTCAGCCCAGTCGGCCGCCGCAGGGTAGTCCCGAAAGCGAAGGTTCGCCACACCCGAATACCGCCGTGTCGTAGACAAGTGAAGTGACCGCCGCGAGGACAAATGAAATGACCGCTTGGGTTAGTGGAGCTGGATGGTTCATGAGGCTGGGGCGTGAACCGATTCAGCGAAGAGGAAGGATTACGGGTCA